>JBFJXW010000005.1:0-51533 GCA_041622895.1 Desulfobulbus sp.
ATCGTTTTCATGGCAGCTCGGGAAAAACCGGATATCGACTCACAGAGCGGCATACCGTTGCGCCAGGATAAAGTACTGAGCGGCATTGTCTACGCAGGTCGTCTTGATCGTGGAATCAACCGCCGGATCATTCGCCGTGAAGAGGCCGATCTTACCTCGGACATACGCCCGATAGCATTTATAAAAGTTGAGCATGGCTTTCAAACCGGGATCCGCTGTCTTTAGACAAAAACCATCGATAAAGCGGCTGGCCAGATCGTCCAGTCCGTAGAAATCCAAATCCATGGCTAAAAAGGCCACATCACTGGCAACATCGCAGTAACGAAACCGCTGATTGAATTCAATGCAGTCATAGATATACACCTTGTCGGCCAGACAGATATTGGCGGAATAGAGATCACCGTGACAGTCCCGGATAAAGCCGCCATCAACCCGTTGTTGAAAGCATTCCTCCTGACTCAAAAACTGACGGGCATAACGGGATATCTGGTCAAACTGCTCCTGGCTTAACGCCCCTTGACCGATGAACCCCACGGTCTGGTCAAAATTTTCGAGCACATTGACGCTCACCGCTGCAGCAGAGCCATACGCGCTAATCTCATCACCGCCTTCAGCCTGTTGGTAGAAGTCGGCCAATACATTCACCAGAGCATCGATATGTTCAGCACGCAACGAACCGGAACGGATCAGCCGGGTCATCATACGATCCTCCGGCATCCGGACCATTTTTATCCCGTACTCGATGACATTTCCCGTACCATTCAACGCCCACTGTCCTTCTGGTTCCGCAGTGATCTTCACCAGGCTAAGATAGATATCCGGACAAAGCCTGCGATTGAGGATCAATTCCTGCTGGCAGTAAAAATGTCGTTTTTCCAGATCGGAAAAATCAAGGAAACCAAAATTTACCGGTTTTTTAAATTTGTAGACAAAATCACCCGCAAGTATCACATACGAAATATGTGTCTGCAGTAACTGGATGTCCGGTGCTGGATGATCGTAGCGGTCCGCCTGCAGCAGTGCCTGCAAAAAAGGAGGAAGATTGGGGTTGGTCATGGCATTTTCTCCGGCTGCACCCGGCAGCCCAGTTTAATTAAAGTTGGCGGCAATCTAACAGAACAGGCTGCCATCGTAAACTGTTTACGCGCTGTTTTTCTCGTGGTAGAGTCCCTGTAAAATTTACTCAACATTTTGTCATGAATGAACAAACCATTACAGCACTTCTCCAACAGGTACAGACCGGACAGATAGATATCCAACGGGCCATCGAACAACTCCGCCTATTACCAGTTCAAGTCCTGGAATCGGCGCGGCTGGATCACCACCGATCCCTCCGCACGGGGTTGCCGGAAGCTGTTTTCGGTGAAAATAAGTCCACCGATCAACTGATAGAGATTCTCGAAGCACTGTTACAAACGCCCACAGTGGTCCTTGCAACCCGGGTTTCTGCAGAGAAAGCAGGCAACGTCCTCAGTCGCCTGAGCGGACTGACCTATCATCCCATGGCACGGATACTCACTGGTAACGATCAGCACATCACTCCAGACCGCGCCAGGGGTACGATTGTTATCGTCACTGCCGGCACCTCTGATCTTCCGGTAGCCGAAGAAGCCCGCATCACCTTGCAATGGTTCGGCCATCCGGTGGAACGGATTTACGATGCCGGCGTTGCCGGTATCCACCGTATTCTGGCCCACTCAGCTCTCCTCCAGCACGGCAAAGTCATCATAGTTGTGGCGGGAATGGAAGGAGCCTTGCCTTCGGTGGTGGCGGGTTTGACCGCCGCTCCGGTTATCGGCGTACCAACCAGTGTGGGTTATGGTGCAGGTGCAGGCGGTTTTTCCGCCCTGCTCGGCATGCTCAACAGCTGTTCCCCCGGACTGGCCGTAGTCAACATTGATAACGGCTTCGGTGCAGCCTGTATGGCCGCTGCTATCAACCGCAAGAATTGAGCATCCTCCTTCTCTTTTTTTCCTGTCAATAATCTCCAGCTACGGTTTTTTCGTACAAAAAAAGTACCGCACCGTTGCATGAAGTGGTGTATCAACGTATAATCGACTCATTTTGCATAATTGTATTTCAAGGACCATTCTTTCACCCAGCCACAGGAACATCGTCAATGAACTCCAGTTTAAAGCTTAAAATCGCGCTTGTGATTTTCCTTCTTTCCTTTTCCGCCATGGTGCTTGCGCCTTCGCTGTACAACGGTGTTCCGGACTGGTGGAAAAAATATCTCGCCCCCGCCGGACTTAAACTCGGCCTTGATCTCCAGGGTGGTATGCACATCGTTCTCCAGGTTGACCTGGAGAAAGCGGCGGAAAATTCTCTCGACCTCGCCGCTTCTGATTTCAAAACGGCACTGGCTGATAAAAATATCAACGCGGTGCGCATGGATTCCGGCACGGCCAACAAGATCCTTTTTACCCTGCCTAACACAGGCACCATCGACACGGTAAAACAAATCCTCACGGACAATTTCCCTAATCTCGATACACAGGTCGAGGCGGAAGAAGGAAGCTTTCCTCGTATCACCCTACAACTCAAAAAAGCTGAAATCGACTTCATTCGAAAAAATGCGGTTAATCAATCACTCGAGATCATCAGAAATCGAATTGATCAATTCGGGGTTGCAGAACCGATCGTGCTCCGGCAAGGGGAAAATCAGATAGTCGTGCAGCTGCCCGGTGTCAAGGATCCCCAACGAGCAATGGATCTGATCGGCCAGACCGCGCAACTAGAATTCAAACTGGTGGCCGATACTCCGGGCCTCGACGTGGCCTCGATGGTCGACGAGGTCATCAAGGCCGGTCAGTGGCGGGAGGGCGAGAGTCGAAAACAGCTCAACCTGGCGCTGCAGAACAGGCTGCCCCAGGGAACCGAAGTCTATTTTGAAAAGATAGTCGATATAAAAACCAAACGGGAAACCAAAGTTCCGATCCTGCTGGAGACCCCGATACTGATGACCGGGGAGATGGTGAAAAATGCCCAGGTTCGCATCGGTGGCACCTTCAATGAACCGTATGTCAGCCTGGATCTCACCGGTCGCGGCGGCAAGGTTTTTGCCAATATCACCGAAAAAAGTGTCGGCCAGAGGCTTGCTATTGTTTTGGACCAAGTTGTTCGTTCCGCTCCGGTTATTAGAGAAAAAATACTCGGCGGCAGCGCCCAGATCTCCGGTAGTTTTTCCCATGAGGAAGCAACGGATCTGGCGATTGTGCTGCGGGTTGGCGCCCTGCCGGCTCCGGTTGATATCATCCAGAATCTCACCGTCGGCGCCAGCCTCGGCCAGGATTCCATCAACAAGGGACTTTTTTCCGGTCTGCTCGGAACACTGCTGGTTGTCGTCTTTATGATGATTTACTATCGGCTGTCCGGAATCATCGCCAATATCTCCCTGGTTCTTAACATCCTCCTGCTTTTTGTCGGACTGGCTATGCTGGGTGCGACCCTCACCTTGCCGGGCATCGCTGGTATCATTCTTTCCATCGGCATGGCTGTTGATGCCAACGTTCTCATCTACGAACGCATGCGCGATGAATTCGCCCTGGGCAAATCGACAAAATCCGGGGTGGATGGCGGTTTCAACAAAGCCTTCTGGACTATTGTCGATTCCCAGGTAACCACCCTGATTACAGCCCTGGTACTGTTCCTTTTTGGCACCGGCCCCATCAAGGGATTTGCCATCACCCTGACGCTGGGTATCATTTTCAATCTTTTTGCCGTTCTTTTTGGCAGCCGTCTGCTGTTTGACACCCTCTTCAGCTGGAAAAAAATAAAAGCGATTCATTTTTTTCAACTGGTGCATAAATCAAATTTCGATTTCATGCGGGTTCGAAAAATCGCCTTTTCGATTTCCAGTGTCTTGGTTCTGCTCGGCATCGTCGCCTTTGTCCAGATTTTGCGGGGCCAAGCTAACATGGGGGTTGATTTTTCCGGGGGGTCCCTGCTGCAATACAAAACGGAAAAAGCGTTTACCCTCAAAGAAGTTCGCACCGCTCTGCAATCCAATGGATTCACCGAAGTCGAACTCCAACAGGTGACCGATGAAAACCAGCTTATCGTCAAGATAAAAAAATCCGAGCAAAAAATCGGCGATTTCAGTGATCGAATCACCGCTGTTCTCGCCAATGAACTAAGCGATAAAAATTTTACCCTGGAAAGCAAATCGGAAATCGGCTCTTCGGTTTCCGCTGATCTCCGCAGCAAGGCCCTGCTCTCCATCGCCCTCTCCATGCTGGGTGTAATCATGTACCTAGCCCTGCGCTTTGATCTTCGCTTCGGTCTTGCTGCCACTGTGGCGACCTTCCACGATGTCCTGGCCGTTTTGGGTATCTGCTGGTTGCTCGACAAAGAGATGAACCTGCTGATTATCACCGCCCTACTCACGCTGGCCGGGTATTCGTTAAACGACACCGTGGTTATTTTTGACCGTATCCGGGAAAATATGCATAAGGATGCAAATATCAGCTTTCACGAGATTATCAACAACTCTATCAACCAGGTACTGGCCCGTTCGATTATCACGGTGCTTACTGTCCTGTTCACGGTCACCTCGTTGTTTTTCTTTGGCGGCTCAACCATTCATGATTTTTCTTTTGCGCTGCTGATAGGTCTGCTGATCGGATCGTATTCTTCCATCTTTGTTGCCAGCCCGCTTTTGTCCATCCAAAGGAGTACCAACTAGTGACACCTGAACATTTACCTAAAAATTTTCAACACATTGCCGCTGATCAACACTTTGATTTCTCCTGTCACTCCGGAGTGCCCTGTTTTACCGAATGTTGTCGTGAACTGGACCTTGCCCTGACCCCTTACGATGTCCTGCGTCTTAAAAAGGCGCTGCAGCTCTCCTCGGGCAAGTTTCTGGAGCAGTATGGGATTGTCGAATGGGATGAAGAACAACTCTTCCCCATCTGTTACCTGACCATGGTTGACGATGGCCGTGCCAGCTGTGTTTTTGTCCGCACAACAGGATGTTCGATTTATAGTGATCGTCCCGGCAGCTGCCGTGCGTATCCGGTAGGCCGAGGCGCCTCCGGCAGTATCGATGATTCTGTCGCTGAGTCTCTAGTGCTCATTCGTGAACCACACTGTAGAGGGTTTGAGGAGGCGGGTAACCAAACCGTCAGTGAATACCTCCACGGTCAAGGACTGGAACAGTACAACCGGTATAACGATGCCCTGTTGCCGTTGCTCCAGCACCCTCAAATCCAACAGGGGCAATTCCGGCCCACTCGGCAACAACTCGACCAATACATGCTGGCATTGTATGATCTTGACCAGTTTCGTAGGGAAATGAGCGATGGTCGCATTGCCATGCAGCGTCCCCTGACGCCTCAACAAATCAAGGGGCTGGCTGGTGACGATGAAGAACTCCTCCTGCTTGGCATTCGCTGGCTGTTGCAGGAATTTTTTGGTGACTAGCCTCGCAAAACCCAACGTTCACCTCATGAAAAAAACGGATTATCCAATGCCTGATCCTGCGCATCTGCAGCAGCTCAGAGCAATCAGCGCCTCCTATTGCCTGACGGAAGGCGGCTCTCATGGCCCCGACCACAGTGAACGGGTTTTACACACCGCTCTGACTCTTGGCCGGCAGATGTCAGCACGCCTTACCATTCTCGCCCCAGCAGCCCTGCTGCACGATATCGGCCGCAAAGAAGAAAGCATGAGTCGAGGTAAGATCTGCCACGCCCAGCGGGGGGCAGAAATTGCTGCTGGGCTGCTGGAAGAACTGGCTTATGCAGATGACGATATTCTAGCCATCTGTCATTGCATTCGTGCTCATCGATTTCGCGGCGCCGAACGACCCGAAACCCTGGAGGCCAAAATCCTGTTTGACGCCGACAAGCTGGATTCCATCGGTGCTATCGGTATAGGCCGGGCCTTTCTGTTTGCCGGTCAGATCGGTGCCCGTCTCCACAATCCCGAGCAGGACCCCGCTCGTACCGCGCCCTATTCGCTCGAAGACACAGCGTACCGCGAATTCAGGGTGAAAATGGCCAAAGTCCGGCATCAGATGCTGACTCCTGTGGGCAAAAAAATGGCCCAGGATCGACACGTCTTTATGGAAACCTTTTTTGATCAACTTACCAGGGAAACCAACGGAATTTTTCCGTGAGTCCAAAGCGGAGCGCATCGTTCATGCTAAAACTTGTTGTTTTTGACTGTGACGGAGTAATGTTCAGTTCCAAAGAATCCAACCGGGTCTATTACAATCATCTCTTGCGGACCTTCTCCTGTCCGCCCATGGACGAGAACGAACTCAATTATGTTCATATCCATAACGTCAACGAATCCGTCGCTCATATTTTTCGCAATCACGTTCATATCACATTGGATGAAGTGAACGACTATCGTAGCAGCCTGGATTACACGCCGTACCTGCAATATATGGAGATGGAGCCCGATCTGATGCCGTTTCTCCAGTGCATCAAACCCCGGTTACACACAGCCATTTCCACGAATCGTATGGATACCATGGATATCATTCTCGACACATTTGCTTTGCGGCCCTGGTTCGATATGGTAGTCACTGCATCAATCGCTCCCAAACCAAAACCTGCGCCAGACGGCTTACTGATGATCCTTGAACAATTCAAGGTGCAGCCGGATGAGGTCATTTATATCGGGGATTCGGTGATAGATCAGGAACACTGCGCCAGTGTCGGGATCGACCTGATCGCTTTTAGGAACAGCGAGCTGAACGCCCGCTATCATGTAGAAAATTTTATGAGCATTATCGAGCTGCGACCATTTCAGACAACCACCACCCGGTAACTATGCCATTCACTATTCATTTTCGTCGATCCGACGCAACCCTTCCATCAGAATCATCATAAAATCACCGATCTCTCGAATTTTCATGAGGGCATCCGGTAAACCGGGTATAAAATGAAAGCTTCCTTTTTTCTCGGAAAGCATCGCATAAATTGCCTCCTGGTTGTCCAAATCTTCAAAACGAGCAGCAAGCAACCCCCCTTCCCTGAAAGTGACACGGCCTGAACCATTTTCAAATTCCATGAGCAACCTGCCGGTCTTCTGATGCATATGAAAGACCTGTAACAGTTCCGCCGGTACAATCGCTTCAATTTGGCCACTTATCACTGATTCGCTGTTATCAGCAAATTTCAGCCCCCGGTTGCGTGCAGAGCTGACGAAAGGCTTATCAGTCAGCTTGAATTTTATCAATCCGGTACAGCCGCCGCAGGTATAGACAGTATCCCGTTGCTCTGCAAATTGTGTGGCACTATAGGGTAGCAGGGAAAAAAGCAAACCCGTTAACTCGCGCACCAGTATGAGGCAGGTTGAACGGCCCAATGGCAATTCAACCGCTTTGCCGCTGAGCAAAAAACATTCGTCCTGGGCGTACAAGAGGGGACAACTTCGGACGTGTATTATTTCAAAAACTGCTTTGAAAGTATCCATCACTCTCCTAGAGGATAGGGTCAATTGGGGTTGCTATACCATAAGAATCATTAATATCTCAATGTATTGTTACCAATTTCAAAAAGCATTCAACTTTTTCCCCATGCCGATAAACCCCGCTTGTCTCCCCTTAATAGATGCTATACAATACGTAACAATATGACTGCTGTACCCTTAACCGACAGCGTCTGATCACTCGGCTTTCCCTCTTCGAAATCTGCATCTTAACGGATACGCCGCATAACAGGATAACAAGACAGGACATTTTATGGCCATGGGTTCCCAGCAGCTTGCTGATGATTACGGACAAATCAAAGATACCCTCGAACTATATCCCAACATCTCCGTTGTTAAAACAGAGGGACAGCCTCCGGATAATTACGAAATAGAATATCGCCTGCGTGGGTATACCAAAACCTCGGACGGGAGCGTTACCATTGCGCAAAGCCATAGGATTCGGATCAGCCTACCTTTCGGTTATCCGCATTTTGCGCCAATAGCCAAGCCGCTTACACCTATTTTTCATCCTGATTTTGACCCGGCAGCCATACGCATAGCCGATCACTGGCAGCAGAATCCCTCTCTGCCCGACCTCGTGCTCCACATCGGCGAAATGATCAGCGGTAGTGCTTACAATCTTGAGGAACCATTCAATCAGGAAGCTGCAGACTGGTATCAGGATCACCAGAATCAACTTCCCCTCGATTCCCTCAGTATCGCCGATATTGAAGAACCTACCGCTGATCTTGATTCTCTTGTTGATGATACCTTTGCTTCCTTAGGGTTGGAAAACGACGATTTTCTCGAACCTGAAAAGCCAGTTGGCCCAGCAGATATTGCGCATATTCACGATCTGATTGCTGAGAATAAGATTTTTTCTGCCCAGAAATTACTCGCCGATCTACCTGAAACAGTAGACTTTCCCGATCGTGAAGAATTACAACAAAAAATCGGCAAGATACTGCGTAAAACAGATCAGCTCTTCAAACTGGCAGAGCAGCTTGAAGATATGGGAAAATTGGATGAGGCCCTCGAGGTGGCCGACAATCTTCTGGCGATTGCCGTTGATGCACCTGGGGCAGAATCTTTGCGATCCCGGATTCAGCAATCATTTCTTCTTGCTCAACCAGCAGGAGGTGGGACGAAGAAAAAAGAAGAAAGAACCGAAAACAGACCTGAAATTGCGAAAAAACCTCCGAGGCCTTTTTCCCCACCGAAAATCCCTGTCCATTGGAAATTTCCCAGAATCGACCTTTCCTATAAACCGATTGTGGTACTCATTCTTATCCTCGGAATCGGCATCGGTGCCATTTCTCTTTATTTCAAGGATCAGAATGCTTTTAGTCAGTCGCAGGCTCATCTCTTGAAAGGTCAGTTGCTCATCGACAAAAAAGAATTTGACACTGCTCTGGACACTCTGGAACTCGCCCAAAAGGCGCTGGCGAATCTCACTATTCTCAGGTACCGCAAACAGTCCTTGGATCAGGAAATCGAAAAGTTGCTCACATCTTCCGATCTTCAAGAAGGGTTAAAAGGACGGGTTCTTTATCAGGGGCAATATATTCCGTCTTCAAAAGCAACACGACTCAATGAGTTGGCGGTATTGACCAGTCAGGCACAGGATCTGGCCGGACAAAACAAAGTCGCAGAGGCATTGACCATCTACCGCCAAGCCCTCAAGCACGCAACAGAACATAATCTTGAAAAACAACTGGTTACTATCAAGGAAAATATTCAATCCTTGGAATTACGGCACACACTCTCTCTAGCTGAAAAAGCGGAGCAGGAAAAAAACTGGAACAAAGCTGCAGAAGCGTATCGAAAAGCGCTGCAACTCTCAGGGAAGATTAAAACCCTGGGAACGGCAAACGACATCACCCACCGATTAACCGCTGCCACCTTCCGTCATGAATTGGATCAGTCGAAAAAGGCCTTCGTTCAATCTCAATGGCAGGAAACCATCAAATTTCTTGAACACGCTCAAGAGGTCATTACCGCTAACCCCGATGTCGTTACAAATAGAGAACAGCAGGATCTGCGGCGGTTGTTGGTGAATTCTCGATTGTACCTCATGCTGTCAACAGCTAGAGAGGCTTATGAACAGAGAAACTGGGATTTGGCAATTGAACACTATCAAAATGCCTTGGCCTTGTTGGCTGATGAATCCGTCAACACGGAAAATACCTTGGGTGAATCGCTTGCGAAAATCGAAATCACCCTGCTGATGGTCAAAATTGCCAAAATTCAGGATAAGGTCTTGGTGGCTGAAGAAAATGGCGACAAAAAAGCAATACTCGCTCACAGCAGAGAAACGCTGCAAATGATTAACAACAGCAGATTTGCCCAGGATCCGGCTCTGAAAAAAGTGACGTTGAAAATCAACGAAAAGGTAAAAAAAGTACAGGAACAGCTTGTTCTGGATGAAAAGATCGCTTGGCTGGAAGAACATTATGATGAGATCTTTCGGGCCAATTATCCTACTTTTCAAGGTTCAAAGTTGGTGAAACCCAAAGCCGTTTTCTTGCGGAATATCGGTAAAAATCCCGTTTTTACTCTTACCTGTTTCGAACTGAGCCTGGGAAGTTCCTCAAAACTGGAGCTCAATTATATGTTCAATACGGATACAGGAAAATGGTCTGTATATAACGGGCAATAGCAATGGGTTTATCAACGTTCTGGACGGAGGAAATTGTATTTCCTCTGTCCGGAACAACCGCGCAGGTTAAATCAGAAATCTGAATTCCCCCTTTCCCAAGAGATCGTGCAGATGAAGTATTCCGAGCAACAGACCTTCCCTGCTCAATACGGCCAGGACTGTAATTTCATGCTGCTGCATGAGGCTTAGAGCATCGGCGGCCAGCAGTGAACTGCTGATAGAAATGGGATTGGGGGTCATGCCCTGATCAAGAGGAATCTCGCTGAGATTTTTCCCAGATGAAAGCATCCGTCTGATATCGCCATCGGTAATGATACCCCGTAGTAATCCCGATTCATTGGTTACAAATACAGCACCGAGGTTCTTTTTGTTCAGTTCGCTTATGGCGGCTTCCATTGAGTCTTCTGTTGAGACAACGGGTACTCTCGCACCGCGGAGCATTACCTCCTCAACCGCGACTTTCAGACGTTCACCAAGACTGCCGCCGGGATGATTCCGTCTAAAGTCCTCAGCACGAAACTGTTTCCGGTTTAACAGGGCGACGGCAAGTGCATCCCCCATGGCAAGGGTTGCGGTTGTCGAGGTAGTCGGCGCAAGTCCCAACGGACAGGCTTCCCGTGGTATATTGACATTCAATGTTACAACCGCATGCCGTGCCAAATTGGACATGCGTTCCCCGCAGAGTGCGATAATCTTAATATCGCGTTCTTTAAGACTCCCCAGCAGTCGATTCAGTTCGGAAGTTTCACCTGAATAGGAAATAGCCAACACCACATCGGTTGCTGCCACCATGCCGAGGTCACCATGCATGGCTTCCACCGGATGCAGAAAAAAGGAGGGCGTTCCTGTTGAATTGAGCGTGGCCGAAATTTTCTGGCCCACTAGCCCTGATTTTCCTATACCTGTGACCACAAGACGGCTGGGGCAGGCCATGATGATATCAATTGCCTGCTCAAATTCTTGCCCCAATTGTTCTCTTACCGCTAAAATACCCTCTGCTTCTATCGACAGTACTTCTTTTGCTAAGGCAATTGTCACGCCCTTCCCTCCAGATTCACGACACAACGTCCTTTTGTTTTACTATCAATCATTGCACGAATTTCAGTGTCCAACTGATCGAGAGTGACCATACGGCTTATCCGAGAAAGTTCAGGAAGAGACCACTCGTTGGCCAGTTTATCCCAAATTTGTAATCTTCTGGCCATCGGGCAGTTGGCCGAGTAGATGCCAATTAAATGTACACCGCGAAGAATAAAAGGATACACATTAAGCGGCAGGTCACCTGAGGCAGCATTTCCGCAAATTGTGACGACCCCTTCGTAGTTGGTACTTTTGATGGCTGCGGCAAGCATATCGCCGCCCACTGTATCGATAACCCCGGCCCAACGCGCCTTAAGCAGCGGTCGCTCGTGTCCTTTAAGGGCCTCTTCGCGGTCAAGAATTGTTGCAGCCCCTAGTGAGGTAAGCAATGCATGTTCGGATACCTTTCCGGTAACTGCGACAACTTCATATCCAAGTTTTTTCAGGATCATAATCGAAAGCGTACCGACACCACCAGTCGCCCCTGTTACCAGGATAGGGCCGCTATTGGGGGTTACGGCATTTGCCTGGAGAGCAAAAACACTTAACCCAGCGGTAAAGCCGGCGGTACCGAGCTGCATACATTCCAATAGCGTCAGGTTTGTTGGTTTTCGCACAAGCCACTCACCTGGAACCCGAATATACTGTCCGAAACCACCCGATGTATCCATTCCCAAATCATATCCAGTACAAAGAACTTTATCACCAGGCGCCCAGTTTGGTGCTGTTGAATACAGTACCGTTCCTGCAGCATCAATACCCGGAGTATGTGGATAGTGTTTGGTGACACCACGATTACCGGTGGCAGATAAGGCATCTTTATAATTGAGTGAAGAATACTGCACCCGAATCAAAACGTCTCCGGGAGGCAGATCGCTGATATACTTTTGCTGTACAGCACGCTGGATGTTGCGATGCTCATCCTCGAATGCTACCAATGCAGAAAAAGATAGGTTTTCCATTGTATTGAAAAGAAGGGTATATGAACAGAGAACAAAAAAACGATCAATAGTCGAGCTTTGTGCAGTTTGCTAAATTAAAATGGATTAAATTTATAATGCGCAAGACATTATTGTCATTTTTCTATAACTGAGGCCGGATACTGCCACCCATAATAGTATGCTCATTCTCCATAGAATCACGGATACGATAGTACCCCTGAGAAGAAATTCCCTGTCCAATTCCTTGGATAGTCGTTGCTCCCGAGGTGTATATAAGTTGTTTGTCCAGAAGATAATCATGCTGCTGCCATTGTGCGAGGAGGTCCCGATGCCCCACTTTGAGAGTGGTGACATTCTTTTTGATGGCTACTGTCAGCAGGGAAAGAAGGGCATCAAGGTCCACCTCGATTGCGAGGTGCTCAAATAAGGTCGTGACTAATGGCTGAATTTCTGACGGAAACGCCTCCACCTTGTTGTTGACATTCAGGCCAACGCCGATAACGACTGAAGTTATTGGATTTTCGCGAGTTCCGATCAATACACTTTCACATAGAATGCCGGCAAGTTTTTTCCCTTGCAGATAAATATCATTGGGCCATTTAATTTTTGGACAGAGATCGAATGTGCTCTGGATGACATCGCGACAGGCCAGACCGGTTGCTAAAGTGATGAGGGGTATTTGTTCCAGTTGCAGTTCAGGCTGAAGCAGTAGAGAAAAATATAACCCACCAACAGGGGAATTAAAGGTTCTGCCGTACTGTCCTTTTCCTGCTGACTGTTCACCGGCTTGTACTATGGTGTCCGAGATCTTCCCTTCTGTTGCTATTTCCTTAGCAATTCGGTTAGTTGAATCAATATGATCATAGTAGATAAGCATATCGTGCTATATTGTATGAAAACCTTATAAGGACCACAATCCGCTGCAAACAAAAAAAGCAGAGACCCTTATTGGATCTCTGCCTGGTGCTACCGATCAGAACAAAAAGAGGGTTTATTTTTCCTCGTTCTGGATACGATCAGGTCGGGCATACATGGTGGTGGAACCGGAGGACCAGAACATCAACTGGCCTTCTCTGACCAGTTCGTTGGCCAAGTTTTTAATTTCGCGTGGTTTTGCATCCGGGTCACAGGCATAAAAATCTTTGACATATAACTGTGGTTTCGGAGATTTTGTTGCTTTTTCAATAATGGCTTTTTTCAAATCTTCTTTATTCAGTGCCATAATGCGCTCCTAAAGAATGGGGTAAAACAGAAAAAGATCGGCTCTATAATCAGAGCCGATCTTATGTTTCCTGCTGTTATTTGGTATATGCGGCAGTATGACTGGTGTATTTGAACTGTGTGGTGGTACGCCACGTATCGTACGCCAGACGGTAGTCGTCGATGGACTTCTCAGTAAAGGGAAGCCCTGTTTTCTCGAAGAATTTCTCCCAACCAATGCGTTCCGCCCACTCGCCAACACGCTCGTATTTCTTAGCATCCTTGGCGTATGCTTCCAGAATCTGGCGAACACACTCAACGGTTTCAGGCCATCGTGGTGTAGTATTCGGCAGGAACGGTACTACCAATTTGGAGAATTTGGGGGCAGACTTGGCGTTGGATACCTTACCACCAACCAGAATGGCGATACCGTCACCTTCCGGATCGGCCAGCGGCATAGCCGGGCACATGGTGTAGCAGTTACCGCAGAACATACAACGCTCGGCGTTAACTTTAACGGATTTCACTTCCTCACCGTCAACGATTGCTTTAGCAGGCTTAACGGCTCCCAACGGACAGGAAGCAATGGCCAAAGGAATCTCGCAAACGCCGGTAACTCGTGCATCATCAATCATCGGCGGTTTACGATGAATACCCAGAATTGCGATATCGGAAGCATGAACAGCACCGCACATATTTAGACAGCAGGCCAGAGCAATGCGGACCTGTGCGGGCAGTGTCATGGAACCAAAGTATTCGAACAGATCATCCATAACGGCTTTAACCGGTCCGGAAGCATCGGTTGCAGGTGTATGACAGTGTACCCAACCCTGAGTATGAACGATGTTGGTAACACAGGCGCCGGTTCCACCGATCGGGAACTTATTGCCGTAGCTTTTAATGGTTTCTTTCAGTGGTTCAACTTTTTCCAGCGCATCCACCATGAACTCGATGTTGTTACGCGTGGTGAAACGCAGGTGACCATCGCAATGTTTATCAGCGATATCGCAGATGTCACGAACATAATTCACGGTAACCAGACGAGGAGAACCGCAACGAACGGTAAAGACCTTGGCTCCGGTCTCGGATACGTGCATAAGAACGCCGGGCTCAAGGATCTCATGATAAAGCCACTTGCCTTTGTTCTCTTTGATAACTGGCGGTAGAAAATCCCCGTAATATCTCGGTCCCAAGTCGGTAATCCGACCTTCCATAGGATTCTTTGGATCGTAACCCATTATTATATCTCCTTAAAAATATTTCCGTTAGAGTATATTGGCTGCTGTTATCAGGCGGCGTGACGCTTCCTGAACTCGACAACGTCACGTTCCCAGCCACCAGGTACTTCCTCTTCCTTCCAGAAGACGTACGGGTTGGAACGCGGCTCTTTGACATGCTGCGGCATGGGCTCAACTTCCATTACGCTCAAGAAGGTCGGCAGACCGATGCGCTGCATGGTTTCACCAACACGCTCACGATTCTTGCCAACTTCCATCCACCAATCCCATACTTTCTCGATTACATCGATAACTTCCTCGAAATCATTTTCTTTATTAACTTCGATGAAGGGGATAACGAGGGTAGCGAACTGGGCACCATCAAGGATCGGGGCTTTTGCACCGATACAGATGCTTGCGCCTTTCTGAAGGCCGGGACGAAGGGCACGGGGCATAACGTTGATACAATGCATGCAACGGGTACATTCGGAATCATCGATCTTCAGTTCGCCGCCTTCCATCCACATACATTGGGTGGGGCAAAGCTCGATAACTTCTTTCTCGATGTCGAATTTACCCCAGTTGCCGCCTTTATGGGCGCCACCATTGGAAGGATATTCAGCATCGCCGGCGATATATTTCTGCACGGCTGCCTGATCGATACGGATATTATCTTTCCAGGTACCGATAACAGCAAAGTCGGAACGGGCGATGGCTGCAACACAGTCATTCGCGCAGGCGGAGAATTTAAATTTAAATTTGTACGGGAAGGCCGGACGATGGATCTCGTCCTGGTAATGATGGGTGAGGCTGTTGCACAGTTCCTGTGCATCAAAACACGCCCACTCGCAACGGGAATCACCCAAACAGCAGGAAGGCGTACGCAGGTTGGAACCGGAACCGCCGAGATCCTGCTTCAGATCATGGGTCAGGTCCCAAAACAGCGGCTCAAGATTTTCGGTACGGGTACCGAGGAAAATCATGTCACCGGTTGATCCGTGCATGTTGGTAACGCCGGAACCATATTTTTCCCACAGATCCATCAAGGCACGAAGGTTCTCGGTGGAGTAGTAGAGACCGGAGGGCTGGGCAATACGAACGGTGTGAAAATGCTCTACACCAGGGAACTGAGCCGGAACATCTGAATAACGACCAACGATACCGCCGCCATACCCAAAAACACCGACGATACCGCCATGCTTCCAATGGGTGATCCGATCTTTGTATGAAAGCTCAAGCTGACCAAGAATGTCCCAGCACTCAGGCTTGGTTTCGGCCTGCTGCTTGAGGTCGGTGACGAAACTCGGCCATGGACCTTTTTCTAATTCGTCCAATAGAGGCGTTTCATGCTTTGCCATCAGTGTTCCTCCTAGAGATTATGTGGTTTAAAAAATACCTGTTTAATAAAATAACCTGAACAAGAATTGCACGTCAATACAGGCTAAAACGCACAATACCATATTGAATGCTCATTCAGGAAGCGAGCATAAACGCCCGGCAAGTCTTTGTCAACATAAAATGGTAACCCATTGTTGCACCACAAAAACAGGTCCTCATTCTGCTGTTGAATTAAAGCATTCCCGCCTGCTCCAACAGAACACCTTCAAGACTCTTCTCGGCCATTTCCTTTGACGTTCCCTGCATCAACTGAAGGAGTTTTGATGCCAGAACCTTACCCAACTGCACCCCTTCCTGATCAAATGAATTAATATTCCAGCAGAAGCCCTGAAAAGCAATACGGTGCTCATAAATGGCGAGCAGCGCACCCATAGTTTCTGCTGTTAACTGATCAGCCATAAGTACTGAATTAGGCCGGTTTCCAGAAAAAGACCGCACCGGATTATCATCCACTTTACCAACGGCAAGCGCCAAAGACTGCGCCAGCATGTTGGCCACGAGTTTTTGCTGTGAAGAGGTGCCCTCAACCTCTAAATCCTGCCCGTACTGATTCCGGCGAAAGCCGATAAACTCCGCCGGTACGATTTCCGTGCCCTGATGGATCAACTGGTAAAAGGCATGCTGCCCATTGGTTCCCGGCTCCCCCCAGACCACCGGTCCGGTTTGCCACCCTACCGGATTACCTTGGCGGGTAACCGATTTCCCATTGCTCTCCATGTCGCATTGCTGCAGATGCGCAGGAAAACGTGCAAGTGCCTGGCTATACGGGAGCACAGCAATGGTGGCATAACCAAGAAAATTGTGATTCCAAATACCCAGCAGCGCCATGAGCAACGGAATATTCTTCCGGATATCGGGTTGCTCTGCGGCCAAATCAACTTCATGCGCACCGCGCAGCATCTCTACAACCGTTTCATAACCCAAGGCAAACCCAAGGGTCACGGCGCCGACCATGGAAGTGGCTGAATACCGTCCCCCGATATAGTCGTACATGTAAAAAGAGGCGCGGTACCGGGTGGGGTCATCCATGGGACTGCCTTCACCGGTCACGGCCACCAGATGCAGGGACGGATCGAGCCCCTGCCGGGCCAGGGCTTCCCGTACCAGTCGTTCGTTAGTCAGGGTTTCCAGCGTGGTGCCGCTTTTGGACACGACATTGAACAGGGTTTTTGAAAGATCCAACCCTTGCAATACTTCAGCCACATCATCGGGATCGACATTGGCGATAAATCGAGCCGAACGGCCGGGCAGACTGTAGGATTTAAGCGCGAGATACAGGGCACGAGGCCCAAGATCCGATCCGCCGATGCCCACCTGCACCATGGTAGTAAAGGGTTGCCCTTGAGCATTGACCGTCAGCCCCTGCTCAAGCTCATCGAGAAAGGTACGTAATTTAGAGAGTTCCTTCCTCGCCCGATCAGCAGCCTCCGGTGAGGCAGGGGCCTCTGCAAAGACATCGCGAGAGGCGGTGTGGAGCACCTGACGATTTTCACTGGCATACCCCTCGACGCGATTGAGGACTGCCCCTTGTTTCATCGCCTTGAATGCATCGACCAATCGCGCTTCATCGGCCAGATCCTGAAGAGCAGAAAGTACCTCAGGGGTAATACGCTGGGTTGCGTAAAGCAGGTCAAAACCGCAAAATGAGGTTTTGAAATCGCAAATTCTTTGCGGCAGCAATCCGTCCGTTGCCGTCAAGTCGTGGAGATCACCTGCCAGGGAAGCGAGCCTCGCGACGGCCTTGTAGGTGGAAAAATCCTGAAATTGCATACATGCCTCCATTGTGTCTGTAGTTACCGCATTGCAAGTTCCTTCATGTTGCTGATGACCGACCGGTAATCACTTTGACCGTAAATTGCTGAACCAGCCACAAAAATATTTGCTCCGGCCTCAGCTACCCGTTTGATGGTTGCGGGACTGATCCCCCCATCCACTTCAATTCCTGCCGCAGGATTGACGGCGTCGAGCATCTGCCGCAGACGCTGGATTTTATCCAGTGAGGATTCGATGAACGACTGCCCGCCAAATCCTGGGTTGACACTCATCAGCATCACCAGATCCACTTCAGTGAGTACATATTCCAGGGTGGACAACGAAGTGGCAGGATTAAGCACGACCCCCGCCTTTTTCCCCAATCCTTTGATAAACCCCAGCGTGCGATGGAGATGTATACAAGCTTCCACATGCACGGTAACCCAATCGGCTCCGGCATCAACGAAATCCTGAACATAGCGGTCCGGATCCGTGATCATCAGATGCACATCGACCGGCAAGGCGGTTACCGCTCGGACCGCTTTGACAATCAGAGGGCCGATGGTGATATTCGGAACAAAATGCCCGTCCATGACGTCAACATGAATGACGTCGGCTCCGGCGGCTTCAACAGCCCGTACCTCGTCACCAAGACGCGAAAAGTCGGCTGAAAGGATTGAAGGCGCAATCATGAGAGAATTCATAAGAATATCCTAGGCAGGAGTTGGAATTTATTAAACAGTGAAAAAATGGCATGCAATGCATGGCACGCAAATGTTTATCAGATCATCACTGAAAAAGGCACATTTTCAGCAAGTGGACGAGTCGAAACTTCTCAGTCCCCAGTCATCAGTTCATATTGCTGACCGGGTAATTGACGGACCAGCCCCTTGAGTTCCAGCTGCAGGAGCAGGGCATGGATTTCAACAATTGCCAAACCGGTCATGCGAACGATGCTGTCAATATCGCGGGGATAGACATCAAGGCTATCTAAGAGCTGCTGTTCATGGGGAGTAAGGAGTACTGTCCCGTTCGAGGTATCAGGCTCCTTGCCGGACAAAGATGCCGCACATCTCCATGAAAGTCCTTCGAGAATATCGGCAACCGAGTGGACAAGGCAGGCTCCCTGCTGAATCAGCCTGTGGGTACCGGCGCTTTTCGGCGAATCGATTCGACCGGGCACTGCAAATACATCACGGCCCTGATCCAGGGCCAGACGCGCGGTGATCAGCGATCCCGACCTCTCCGTTGCTTCGACAACCACCACACCTGAGACAAGGCCGCTGATAATGCGGTTTCTTGCCGGAAACCGAAAGCCCTCAGGCGGTGTACCCAGCGAATATTCCGACAGAAGCAGGCCACGCTCTCTCATTTCCTGAAATAATCCTGCATGTGAACGGGGATAGATGACATCAACGCCGCAGCCCAACACAGCGACGGTGCCGCCATCGGCCTGCAGGGTGGCACGATGCGCGGCAGCATCGATACCGTATGCGGCTCCGGAAACGATGGTGATACCGCTTCGGGACAATTCTGCCGCTAATTGCGCACTGATGCGCTTGCCATATTCGGTGGCGGTACGCGCGCCGATAATGGCCACCGCCGGACGGTCCAACCAACTGAGATTGCCCCGATAATAGAGCAGCACCGGACTGTCGGCAATGGAACGAAGGGAATCAGGGTACTGGGAGCTGGACAGAGTAAGCAACGAAATGTGCTGCCGGGCAAGCTGGCTCAACTCATGATGCGCCCGCTTACGGGCGGTGGATACCGACGCCGTATCGTTGAGCACGGCAGCGATACGTGGTCCGACACCGGCAACTTTCCGCAACCGCCCCGCATTACGCAACACAGCCCCCGGTGTTCCCGCTTCATGCACAAGGCGATGCATAAGGGAACAACCAAGCCCGGGCAAAAACGACAGAGTCAGCCAGTCTTCAGCATCCGGACAAAGAAACAACGGCTTCCTAATCGGTCATGAAGGATTGCAGTTCCTGGCTTCTTGCCGGGTGGCGCAATTTTTTCAACGCCTGGGCTTCAATCTGCCGAATTCGTTCCCTGGTAACGGAAAAACACTGGCCGACCTCCTCCAGGGTATGATCGCAACCGATCTCAATACCATAACGCATGCGCAGTACCTTCTCTTCACGCGGAGTCAGCGACCCCATCACCTTGCACAGACAACGCTTCAGGCTTTCAGTAATGGAATTCTCCTGAGGGTCGGGATGCGCATGGTCCTCGATAAAGTCACTGAGCAGCGTATCTTCCTCATCATTCACAGGAGCATCAAGGGAGATGGCGTCCTTGGCTGTTTTCAAGGCCACACTTACCTTGTCGACTTCGGTGCCCAGCTGCTCGGCCATTTCCTCGACCGTAGGCTCACGGCTTTCGATTCGCTGAAAATCTTTGGAAAAGCGCAACATACGATTGATCGTTTCAATCATGTGTACCGGCAGGCGGATGGTTCGCCCCTGGTCGGCGATGCCCCGTGTTACGGCCTGACGAATCCACCAAGTCGCGTAAGTGGAAAATTTATACCCACGCTTGTAGTCAAATTTCTCCACTGCCTTCATCAGGCCTATATTGCCTTCCTGAATAAGATCGGGAAGCTGCATCCCCCGGTTCATAAACTTCTTCGCCACTGAAATGACCAGACGCAGATTGGCGCGAACCAGCGTTCCCTTGGCCTGCTTAGCCATCTCCCGCCCCAATTCGATATCCTGCTGCACCTCTATGAAAGCTGGCCATGATATTCCAATGGTTTCTGCAAGCTCAAGAGTCACACGCCGCTCCACTTCAACAGGCTTGATGGCGTTGTCTGCTCCTTCAAGCTGATGACTGCGGGCAGCGAATAACAGTTCACGTTGCCTAGCAACAACCCGTACCTTGTTGAATTTCTTCCCCAGTTCCAATACGGCATCGGCAACAGAAAGAATTCCCTTGGAGCACATCCGGTAATTTTGAAAAAGATTGGAAATAGTTCGGCCCACTTCCAGTATTGCATCGACAAGCTGCGACTCCGTGGCCTCATCGCCAGCAACTTTTTTCAGCTCGAGAAAAAGCTCACGCCGTTTACCGTCGAGTTCATTGGCTTTTTCTATCTGGTCAAGAAAGGCGTCACGCACCTCGATCAGTTCATCATCATTATTTTCGGAAAGCCCCTTGATTACGGAACTGATCCGTATGTTTCCCCGCAGCAGACTCTCCGCCAGGTCATTGAGAGCAGTTATACCCAGAGTCAACCGCAACACCGCGTATTGAATCCGGGACTCCCCTTCCTCCACCATGCGGGCCAGCTCCATCTCTTCGTCGTGGCTGAGCAGTCGCTGCCCGCCCATTTCGCGGAGATAGATATTCATGGGATCGATACTGCTGCCCAGGCCGCGGCGGTCACCACTACGACGATCTTCGCCGACACGACGATCCATGGAGGAACGACGATCGATACCGTTGCGCACAGCCCAATCGTCTTCGGCCTCGGAATTCATGATAGTGCCCGGAGAGTTTGTTTCGTATAATTCGTCGACTTCCTCAGGTTGCAGATCATCCTCTTCGGTATAATCATCTGTGTCCATCATCCCTCCTCACAGCATCAGTGCGGCTATCAAAAAATACAAAAAGCAGTGCTACTTTTTTCCTACACCCGGCAAACAACAGCAGTCGTTGTAAAAAAAATTAACATATCAGGTGGATATAAAAGAGAAATCGTATTTGAAATGTAACTTGGCACTTTCACGAGATATCTTATATACCAGCAGCGAAAATACAACTTTTTGAACTTATCAGATTTTTATCTTTTTTCAACGCGTTATATCAAAAACTTCTTCTTTTTCTTTCTGTTTCCAGTTTTTGTCGCATCAATTCCATGAGCAACCCTGTATTCCCAACGCGTTCAGCCTCCTGTATCTGTTTCTGCAAATCCGATCCGGTGCGCTTACCGGGCAAGGATTGCAAACCGGCGATGAATTCATCGCATCGCTTCCGGGCATAATCATTTTTCTCATTCCCTCCAAGAGAAGGTACCTCTTTGGTTAACAAACCGACTACATAGGCGCGTTCATCTGCTTCCAGGCCGGCAGCTAGCAATTGCTCTGGTTGACAGGGCGCTTCCGCGGATGCCTCCTCGAGCAGATTGATAACACGAATAGCCGCCGGATTGCGGACAACACTGCGAAGCCCAGCCTCCTGCAATTCGTCGAGATATTCGGGGAACAGGATCAAAAAATCAATCAAATGCTTTTCCTGTTGCGGCAGGGAAGCGAGTCCCGAGGAAGTAATGAGAGATTCAGAGGCGACCTTTTTTCCGGACACAACCGGCTCGGTTTGAAAATATCCCGCAGAAACACCCAACTTCCCACAGAAATGGGCTACGATCAAAGCCCGCTGTTCAGGGTCGGCCGCTTCAGTGATCAGAGGTTTCAACTCAGCGATAATCCGGTTCTTGCCGGCCAGGGTCAGGCCATGTTCAGCAACCAGTGTGTCATAGGCAAATTCTGCCAGGGGACGAGCACCGTCCACCAGCGAAGCTATCGCTTCCGGCCCCTCGGCACGCACATAGGAATCCGGATCATGACCCGGCGGTAACAGTGCAACTCTTCCCTCCACCTGTTCGGCAAGAAAAAACGGGATACTTCGCATGGCGGCTTTTAATCCGGCGGCATCGGCGTCGAAAAGAAGCACCACCTCATCGCCATAGCCCCGCAGGGAATGAATGTGACTTCGGGTCAGGGCAGTACCGAGCGGTGCGACCACATTGTCGATGCCATGTACCGCCAACAGGAGCAGGTCAAAATTCCCCTCCACTACCAGGGCGCGACGTTGTTTGCGAATGGCTTCCCGATGCTGATGCAGACCGAAAAGCAAACGACTTTTGTCAAAAATCGTGCTTTCCGGAGAATTCATGTATTTGGGCTTCCCCTCACCGATAATGCGACCGCCAAAAGCCACCACTCGCCCGGTCATATCAGTAAGGGGAAACATAATCCGGGAACGGAACCGATCGTAAAAGCCCCCCCGGTCATTACGCACCGCCAGACCGGCTTTTTCCAGCACCTCGATCGACAGCCCTTTGGTTTGCAGCTGATCAGTCACATAGCTCCAACCAGCCTGTTCGGGGCCCGGAGCATACCCCAAACGATACTGTTTGATACTCTCGCCGGGCACCCCTCGCTGTTCGAGATACCTTTTAGCGGCTTTGCCCCATTGAGGATGGTCAAGGCAACGCTGGTAGATGACAACGGTAGCCTCGTTGGCCTCATAAAGGATTTCCCGCTGACGCAACTGAATCTGCTCAGCCTCGCTCAACTGCCGCTCCGGAAGATCGACACTATATTTCTGTGCCAATATTTTCAGCGCTTCCGGAAATTCCATGTGATGATATTTCATTACAAAGGAAAAAACATCTCCGGACTCGCCGCAACCGAAACAGTGAAAGAACTGCCCTTGGGGATTTACCGAAAAAGAGGGCGTTTTTTCGGCATGAAAAGGACACAGCCCGCTAAAGCGCGTTCCTGCACGTTTCAATTCGACATACTCACCGATCACCTGGACTATATCGGCTGCGTCTTTGACCCTCTCTTTTATCTGTTCACGGTTTGAAGCTACAACCATAACACCGTATTTACCCTGCTTGTTGTACCAATATGGAAAGGATACGAATTGTCCGACAACCGAAACAACTCAACCAATGAACCGGCTGCACTGGACAGGTTCTCCATCATCCCAGAAGCTTTTTTTACAATTGTCACGTATTATATATTTGCACAAGGATGAAAATCGTCCCCCCAGTTCACTGATTGCAGCCTGATCGTCACGATTGTCACCTTTCATGCTGAGCAAAAAAACCACTGAGCACCGTTCAACAGAGGCCCGTCATGCAGAATATGGAAGAAATGCTCTCCCTGGAAATCAAAAGAGAAATAGCGGACCGATATTTTGGTTTCCGTAAAATGATCGAGGATGACAGCCGGCAGTATGAACAGCACATTCGGGAAACCTATCGACTCCTCGAAGACAGTGTCGGTTTCGATCTGGTCAGGCTCTACATTCTACTGCGTCAGGAATCTCTAATCCACGATTTCTTCCGTCTGACAGGGCTCCGTGATGAACTTTTTTTCGACGCCTACCTGCTCCAGGCACAGCCACTTCGCCAGCGATTATTTCATGGGCTGCGATGCCACGGTCTGACCCGACGGGCACGGTTTACACATCTATTTCTTGATACGTACAGCCGGATTGTTGAGGAAATGGAAACCTATCGTGCCGCGCTGAAACGGGTGACAGAGGAAGGACAGAACATTGCCCAGGAGATCGAGGTCTTTTATCGGCAAAACGACCTGGGAACCATGATGGGGTTTCTTCGCGGACTGGACAGCGGCTCCCGGGGAGAGGGGCTCTTAAACGGCGGCATAACCCCGCTCAGAGACAGTTACTTTGAACAGAAAATGCGCATCGAGACGCCTGTTGCGGCTGAAAAACTTTTGCCGTCCTTTCCTGCCCTACCGCCGCTGAAATCGTGTAAAAGCCGAATGCGGAATCTCGCTGATGCCGCCTATGAAGCACAGGGAAAGCCTGAGGTCAGGGCATACGTTGCCTAAGCCTCTTTTCCGGCCATGTATCTGCTGCTCCGTCATTCCTTTGCCACGCAGTATCGAATGCCAATGCAGGATGCGCCTGCACCCCTGGCCCACCGCAGACACCTACAGACCGACCCAATAATCAAACTTGTCCAAGTTATACATACAGCCGCCTTTATGGTTCCAGGTGCAGACCCCGTGCATATCCATCCCCTGATGAATCACGGATACCGGCCGATCCGAGGAAACCACCACTACAATCAGATTGGCATGCTCTGCGGTAAAGCGCAGTGCCGAGTTATATCGGGCTCCCCTGGCCCGGTCTTCACCCGGAAAAGATTTTCCGTCGAGCAGACAGGCAAACCCGTGCAGGTGTATATCCGCACCGATATGCAGGGCCCCATCGACTTTTGCCAGAGATTTAGCTATTTTCAGCATATAAGGTTTGCGCAGATCCAGAGGTGGTGACAGGAACTGTCCGGAAATGGTCACTGGCTCCGGGCTGAGGTCAATCACGATGGTACAGCCGTGTTTCCGCTCCTGGGAATGATGCACCAGACTCACAACGATCTTAAAAATAAAATAACTATCCGACCGATCCAGTGTAGATTCAAGCAACAATTCCTCCAATTGCACCAGCTTGGCACGATAGGTGGTGGAACTGAAGCGGCCATCGGAAAAACTGCACACTTTGGTGCGGTTGACCTTTAAGAATCCATGTCGGCCGCGAAAATCGGCGCACAGGGAAAAGGCAGGGAGCGAATCGCCGCAAATACCTAAAATAGCCCGACCATCACTCACCAGATGCCGTCCCGAACGCTCCACAGTGAGCAGTAACTTGCGCACATGCTTGTAATTCACCAGTTGCGGCTGGGCATCTTTTTGAAATTTAACAAAAAAATCAAGCTCATGCAGCATGTGGGGGTCAACAACAAGGAGTCGCCCCTCAGGCCAGGAGCCCTCTTCCCTGGTTTCAGAAATCATTAAAATAGCATCGAGTACCGGGTAAATACGAACCAGGGAGTCCCAGCCTAGATACCGGTTCATCTGATCGATGATATAGTCGCGAACCGCATGGGTTGCATATTCCTTGAGAAAATATCCGGAAATACCGGTGTAGAGTTCTTTCTCATTGGCAATATCATGGGAAAATCGCCAGACAGCATGCTCTAGCCAGCATTCGGTTGGACCGGTGGAACAAAGGTCGGGATGATGTTCGGTAAACCACTGTTGAAAGAATACTGATCCGGAATATCCGCCATGTGAGAGAAGTCCGGCCAATCCAAGATTTTTGACCGGAAGGATATTGGAAAATTTCATTCGGTCGTGCGGAACGTTTTTGTTTACACGCCATTGCTGGTTTTCCAGATACAGGCTTTTAAATATTGGCTCGTGCCCCTTCAGCAGGTTCTGTGGATCGCAGACCAACATTGGGCTGTCGGGATGCAGGGCAAAAATAACGGCGGCACGGCTTGCCCCGGAAAAATGGGTCAGACCGTCACTGAGGCCGTTGAGGATGTCGCTGACACAACGACGAATAAACAAATACTGCCCCTGATCGATCATATTGGTTAACAAAGGGTTGTATGTGCAATTATCTGATGCCTTCTCGGATTGCCAAAAAGGCGGAACAATAAACAACTGAGCGTACAGGGTACATAGAGTGCTTTTAGACGTCAAGCCGATTCCAACACCCCCTTTTCGCAAGGAATATCGGCCACCGGTCTGATGACCTGCAAAGCAGTTCCTGCTCCAGTTGCCGGGGTGCATGCATACCTTGACTTTACTATCGCCATGATGATAATTATTTGCAGTTGGTAGCAAATATCAATAAAATGCCAAGGAGGTGAATCATGGCCTATTCTTGCAAAACCTGCGGTGCAGTTGCTGATGCAGCAGGCGATTTATGCAGCCCCTGTGACAAGACGTTGTTTTTCAATTGCTGTGACCTGCCGAAAATAGATAACCGGTATCCATGCCAGGATACACTCGATACCATGGAGTTTACCTGTACGGCATGCGGCAGGATCGCCAAAGAAAAAAGTCATCTGTGCAACCCCGCGCCCGTTACAACCTAGAAAGAACCCAACAAGCTGTTTATCGGAAAGACCCTCCACGCAGTGAAACAAACACCGGTTGTGATCGACCGGTGCTTCTTTTTGCCGTATATCCGGCACGAAGGTCGAACATCTGCCCCGATTGTGCCACCCTGCTCCAGCCCTTTCTTCATCTTTCCAGACTGTCCCACCGTTGTGACTTACCTCTCTTCTATGGAAAAAAGAACTTGGACAAACAGGGTTTTCATCCTATCATCACGAACGAAAACCTCAGGGACAAGTTCACCGGCGCTCCGGCCACAGGTACCTCAGTCCCGCCATACGTTCCTTCACAACAATGGTGCAGCCATGGAAGACCCTATCGCCAAAGAACTGGTCAATATTATGACAAAAAATAAAAAATCTGCCTACGAAGAGGCCTTTGAGCGCGCCTTTGAGCTCACCAAGTCCTATGCTGCTTCTGCCAATGCCCAGGCTTCAGCCATTCCTTTTGTTTTTGAGAAACTTTTTGAACTGTTCGTGACCGGCAAGACTAAGTCGTGACGGCCATGCCCGAAATGACGGGCACCACTTGGTCGTTATCAGCTTGAAAATTTCCTGCACATCTGGCGGCGTTCCGGAAATAACCAGCCAAACTGCCGCTGTTCCTATTTGGTACCGAATATTTTATCACCCGCGTCACCAAGCCCGGGCAGGATATACCCGTTGGCATTCAACCGCTCATCAATGCCGGCTACGTAAATATCGACATCCGGATGATTTTCTTCCAGTTTCCGGATCCCTTCCGGAGCCGCGACCAGAAAAATACCGATAATATCCCGGCACCCCGCCTTTTTCAGCATATCAATAGTGGCCACTAAAGTACCGCCGGTGGCCAGCATCGGATCAAGGATCATGGCTTGACGCTGATCGATATCCTGCACCAGTTTTTCAAAATACGCGACGGGCTTCAGGGTTTTTTCATCCCGATACAGACCCACCACGGAAACCTTGGCACTGGGAACCGCTTTCAGCACCCCGTCCATCATACCAAGACCTGCCCGAAGTATGGGAACAATGGTTATTTTTTTACCTTTTATCCGTTCAATTTCAACCGGACCGGCCCAGGATTCAATTGTCACCTTTTCCGCCGGAAGGTTTCTGGTTGCCTCATAGGTCAGGAGCATGCCGACCTCCGAAGCCAGTTCGCGAAAATCCTTGGTGGAAATATCTTTTTCCCGAAGGAGCCCCAGTTTGTGACGGACCAAGGGATGGGTAATTTCATGAACAGCCATACAGCCCTCCTAAAAATAATTGACAAGTATCGATGGATAGCAACCGACTAAATTTTTCTCGTTCCCTAGCCTCTACTGGAAACGAATCAAAGCGTAGTACGCAACAATATCCTAAGCGTTACGTCTCGACCAGGGATGCAGGGAAGTACTAGCGTGGACAGGGAGTGAAGGCCTTGGCCGGTTCACGACATCTGCAACTGGCGCTGAATCATTTGTAGATCCTGCCAGGCCGCTTTTTTAAAATCAGCGTTTGCCAAAAGAAAACGGGGATGAAAGGTCACCATCACTTGAATGCGATATCCCTCCCCTTTGAGAGGATAGGGGTGAAAGCGACCACGCAACCGGAAGAGCGGTTCACTGCCTCCCAGCACCGATCGTGCCGCTGTTTCACCCATAGCGCAGATAATCCGTGGCCGTATCAGTTCGATTTCGCGGTGCAGATACGCTCGGCATTGCTGCTCGCTCTCGATGGCTGGTTGCCGGCCAGCCTGCGGGCAGCACTTGACCGCGTTGGTCACATAGACCTGCGCAGGAACGAGACCGATGGCCCGCATCATATTCCAGAGCATAGTATCTTCAGCGCTGCTAAACAGCGTGTCGGTCGAAAATCCATTTAGCTGACTGGAGTAATCGCCGATAATCAGCAGGCGGGCGGCGGGATCTCCGCTACCTATCACCTGCCCCTGACGTGCCAAGGCCAGGGGGCATAAGCGACAATTACTGATATCATGATGTACGATCGCAAATTGATCCGCTGGCACGACTCTCTTTTGAGCCTGTGACGATTTTTCCTTGCTCGGGAGCGAAACAGGCCGCGGCTCCTTGTGTCGGTATCCGCCCGGCGCAGGTGCCGAATTCTTCTTGACAAGGAACTGCTGCAATCCGGGCGTACGGGGATAATTGGCGATTCCAAGCTGCCGGTGCAGGCGCAAGCACGTGCGGATATCCGAGGCTAGAGCAAGCACCGCGGCACGATCCGGTTGCAGGTGGAGAGCCTGGCCGTCACCACTGTCATCAGTCGCCTTGTTAACTGCCAAGGATCACCTCCGCGGGCAATTTCAGCCCCAAACAAACATACGACAAACAGGGAACGCAGTCAGCACGACCGCATGGAAACAGCCGGTTGCGGATGCTCCTTTGAAATACAGTTGCCGAAATTACGGCCATCGGTTTACAATAATAATATGTGTTCGTTGGTGCCAAAAGACCTCAGAAACAGGCACCGTCCCTGGTCGAACTGTATGTAAAAATAACGCCATGTCGTTATTTTTTATTTTTTGGAGACGCAAATTCAAATACCGTTTCATTTTTCTTCAAGAGGCCATGCTTTTGCCGCGCCACCTCTTCAAGATATGCATCGTCGGACCGTAACCTTTGTATATCCTCGGAAAGTTCAGCGTTTCTTGCCTCCAACCGACTGTTTTCCTCTGTCAGGTCGGTTATTTCCCGTTGCAGCTTCCGGTAATGGAAAAAGCCGCGTCCGGGCGCGAAAAGGATCCACAGCAGAAAGAAAGCAGCCACAATCAGGCCAAGATACCAAAGCATCTTTTTTTCTCGCCGACTTTCCTCCTGTTTTTTTCGTATCGCCATATTCCTCAATCTCTACCCTAGCGCAATTTCGATAACCATGTTGCAACAACAGAAAAAATGTCTAGTCAGTGCCTGCCTTACAGGATTATGCACCCGTTACGATGGCCAAAGCAAGGTGAATCCGGCCTGCATGCAACACCTCGCCGATTACCATTGGATTCCCGTCTGCCCTGAACAATTGGGCGGGCTGCCTACCCCTCGGCCGGCGGCCGATCTGGTCAATGGAGACGGTTATGCCGTTCTTGCCGGTACCGCCCAGGTGATCGATCGGCAAGGCAACGATCTGTCCGAACCGTTTATCCGTGGCGCATCCATGGTCTTGACCATTGCTCAGGCGCAGCATGTTGATTGCTGTTTTCTGAAATCGGGCAGTCCGTCCTGCGGACTCGCCCCCCTGACCGGAGTAACAACGGCCCTGCTGCGCTCCCATGGGATACGCATCATCTCTTTCTGACCCGAAAGGGGTCGATACAGGAGTTCCTCTTGTTCGCCAGGAGCAGACCGTTTCGGCTACTGTTCCGAGTTTTCAAACCTGTGTGTTCACTCCTTGCTGCTCGGCACCGTAGCCTCCGTCGAATCCAGACGCAGCAGACGAATCAAGAGTATTCCGGACTCGTACAACACATACAGGGGCAGCCCCATGAGAGCCATGTTGACAAGATCCGGAGTCGGGGTCAACATGGCTGCCAGGATGGCAATAACCAGCGCTGCATATCGCCTGTTTTTTTCAAACGCCCTGCGGGAAATTGCCCCTACCTGGGCACTGAAAACCATAAAAACGGGCAATTCAAAAACCACACCAAAGGCAAGGATAAACAGCGTCACGAAATTGACGAACCGGCTGATTGAAATCACAGCTCGCAGGTCCTGCGATTGAAAACTGAGCAAAAACTCAATCCCGTAGGGCAGCGTCACCATATAACAGAAAATCGTGCCGCTGTAAAAAAGGAAGCAGGTGAAAAAAACAAACCAAAATAGCTTTTTCCCGGACACGGCAAAGGGCTTACCGATAGCTTTCCAAAGAACATACATGCACCCGGGCATCAGCACATACAGCGCACCGAAAAAAGCCATCTTGACATGGGCGAGAAAAGGGCCGGCTACGGAAAAAAAATAGAGTTGTTCCCGCAAATGCCCCTGAAAAATCGAGAGCAGCTGGCTGGAGACAAAAAAGAGCAAAATCGTTGTGACCGCAAGGGCAATACCGAGCGATTTCAGATAATTGCGCAGCTCAAGCAAAAAGATGACAAACGATTTTCCCAGCTCGGCCATACGATTCGTGACAGTGGATTAAAGATTCTTCTTAGTGCGTGCAAGGCCTGAAAAAATAGCAAAACAAGCGAATAAAAGCAATTGAATACCCGTTGCGTTTCCAGGGGTGCCGTGATAAAAAACGGAGAAACCGGCACGGTCCGGTACCCAGAGTGCAACTTCCTCCCCTCTTCTTTTAACCAAACAGCGAGAACATGCTTGAATTACGCTTCGTCCGGGAAAACCTGGAACTGGTCCGACAAAAGAATCTCCTCCGCGGGGCTGACCCGCAGCTTATAGATCGTTTCGCGGAAACAGACAGTCGCCGCCTGTCCATGCTCTCAGAGGTGGAAGCACTGAAAAACCGGCGCAATACCGTTTCAAAGCAGATAGCAGCACTCAAACAGACAGGAGACACCGCCACAGCAGACCCACTGATCCTTGAAATGCGTAACGTTTCCGAGCAGATCAAGGAACTTGACGCAATACTGGCGGCTATTGAGGTGGAACTGCAGGACATTATCATGTCCATCCCCAATCTCTGTGACGATTCCGTCCCGCCGGGCAAGAGTGAGCAGGACAATGTGGAAATCAAGCGATGGGGTGAGCTTCCTGTTTTTTCCTTTCAGCCCTTACCGCACTGGGAGATCGGCGAGCGCCTCGGCATTCTCGACTTTGAAACGGCGGCGCACCTTGCCGGCGCCCGTTTTTCGTTGCTCAAGGGATTTGGTTCGCGGCTGGAACGGGCCCTGATCAATTTTTTCCTCGATCTGCATACCCAGCGGCACGGTTACACGGAAGTATTACCGCCGTTCATGGTGAATTCGAAAGCCATGACCGGCACCGGACAACTGCCGAAATTCAAGGAAGATCTGTTCCGAATCGAAGGCTGGGATTTATGGCTCATTCCCACTGCGGAAGTACCGGTAACCAATATCCACGCTGACAGCACCCTGGACGAGAGCGAACTCCCGCTCAAATATACGGCATACACGCCGTGTTTTCGTTCAGAGGCGGGATCGTACGGCAAAGATACCCGCGGACTGATTCGGCAGCATCAGTTTGAGAAAGTGGAACTGGTAAAATTCACCACTCCGGAAAGTTCACGGGAGGAACTGGAGACCTTGCTCAGCGATGCGGAGGCCGCGCTGCAGCTGCTGGAACTGCCCTATCGGGTAGTCAGCCTCTGCGCTGGCGATCTGGGATTTTCATCGACCAAGACCTATGACCTTGAGGTCTGGCTGCCAAGCCAAAACACCTATCGGGAGATATCCTCCTGCTCCAACTTCCTCGACTTCCAAGCCAGAAGGGCTGGAATACGGTATCGCCCCAAAGGGGCAAAGAAAAGCCGTCTCGTGCACACCTTAAACGGTTCAGGCCTGGCCGTAGGCCGCACCCTGCTGGCTATCCTTGAAAATTACCAGCAGGAGGACGGCACCGTGCAACTCCCTAAAGTCCTGCAGCCCTATTTCGAAACCCGCTTCTAACAGCGAAACAATCCATTCATACCCGGCACTCTGCCGGGTTTTTCTGTTTGTACCCTGCTCTATTTCTCCTGGGCCAATGCAATCAGCCGGTCCAGCAGGGCGCCGAAGGGAAGGCCGGCCGCCGCTGCCGCCTGGGGTAGCAGACTGGTAGGGGTCATGCCGGGGATGGTATTGGTCTCCAGCACATACAGCTCCTCCCCCGATAAAATCATGTCGGTGCGACTGTAGCCGCGCAAATGCAGACACCGATGGGCGGTCAGGGCATACTGCTGCGCCTTCTCCCTGACCTGCTCGCTCACGGGGGCCGGACAAATCTCCTGGCTGGCACCCGGTTGATACTTGGCCTCGTAATCAAAAAAAGCAAAACGACTGTCAGGGATAATTTCAATCAGGGGCAACGGCATCAGTTCGGCATTGCCGATGACGCCCACTGTCAATTCACGCCCTTTAATGAATTCCTCCACCATGACCTCACTGTCATGCTTTAAAGCCAGGCGCAGCGCTGCAGGCAGCTGATCAAGCGTATGCACGATCGACATACCGATGGAAGATCCCTGACGAACGGGTTTAACCACGCAAGGCAGACGAACCTTGGCTGCGATCCGACCGGTATCGACCAGATCCTCCGGCACCGCCATCACCCATGGCGCCACCGGTAAATCATTGAGCGCATACATGGTCTTGGCGAGATTCTTGTCCATCGCCAGAGCACTGCCAAGCACACCAGCCCCTTGATAGGGGATGTCGAGCAGATCGAGAAAACCTTGAATGGTACCGTCCTCTCCATTAACCCCATGCAAAAGGATAAAGGCAACATCGATACGATCAGCGTCTTGAGCGATCCGGGCAAGATCGGTAGCCGGATCGTATCGGATCACCTCGTATTTCTCTCTGTCAAGTGCCTGTTCAACGCCTGCCGCTCCATTCAGCGACACCTCACGCTCATCAGATGTTCCACCGGCAATAAGCGCCAATCGAATTTTAGCCATCGTCAATCTCCCGTTGAATGAACCCGGTAACCTGTTTCCTGCGGTCGAACCGTTATCGGACATGTTACCATCGCGATGGAGAAAAACAATCAAAAGGAAATATTTTCCCGACTACCGCGGCAACGCTTTGCCGAAAGGATAGGCCCTCGCCCCCGTATCGCCAGGTCGACGGCCGAGTCGGAATTGCCTGATATTCAGTTATTTGAATTGACAAGCGTCCCTAGAATAGGATAGTATAATAAGTTTAGAACAACACTCTTACTAACGGCTGTAGCCGACCACCAAAGGAAGTGATGCAATCATGATCGAAGTAGATGTCAGAGGTGACCTTGAATACGCGATCAGGCAGTTGAAGAAAAAACTGCAGATCGATGGTATTAAACGAGAGCTGAAGCGGCGTGAATACTACGAAAAACCCAGCGTAAAAAAACGTCGCAAAGCTGCTGAGGCCCTGCGTAAACTTCGCAAGTTCAACCGGATGAGAACTCGGTTCTGAACCATACGCCCTGACGGCTGTGCCGTCGGGGCGTTTGTTTTTCCCCCGTACCATTACACGCCCCTGCAGATCGACGACTACACCCAGCATCTTCAGTTTTTTCTGCAGCACCTGATTATTCACAGAAGGCTCGCAAAAAATACGGCTCTGGCCTATCAGGCTGACCTGGAGTCTTTTTTTCGCTTCATTTCCCGTAGCAACACCACCGCAACAGGCTGTATTCGCACGGAACATATCCAGCAGTTCTTCCAGTATTGCCATCAACGGCAGATCAGTGCACGATCCAATGCCCGCCGACTCGCTGCCCTACGTGCCTTTTTTCTTTTTCTCCACGAACAAGGTGCTCTTGCCGTCAATCCCCTGGCGGACATTGAAGCGCCGAAAATAGGTCGCAGCCTCCCCAAGGTGCTGAGTATAGCGGAAGTCGATACCCTGCTGCAGCTGCCGGAGCTCACCTCACCCCTCGTGTTGCGCAACTATGCCATGTTGCACCTGCTTTATGCCTCGGGGCTGCGCGTTTCCGAGTTGGTCAACCTGCCGGTGAACAGCTGCAGCCTGAGCAGTGGTTACATTCGCATCCTCGGCAAGGGCAACAAGGAGCGGGTCGTCCCCTTTTCCGCTGCCACCGGGATTCGCATCAAGGAGTATATCGAACGGGCACGCCCTTTGATCCTCAAAGGCAAGCCCACCACGATGCTCTTCATCTCCAACCGGGGCGTCGCCATGACCAGAAACCGTTTCTGGCAGATAATCCGTGAGATCGCCCTTCGTGCCGGTATCAACAAGCCGATCAGTCCGCATATACTCCGCCACTCCTTTGCCACCCACCTGCTGGCAGGTGGTGCTGATCTCCGATCGGTGCAGATGATGCTGGGCCATACCGATATCTCCACCACCCAGATCTACACCCACGTCGATACCGACCGACTAAAATCGACCCACAAACGCTTTCATCCCCGAGGTTAGCCGATTCCGCTCCAACTTTCGGGCTGGCTGGCAACAGCCGGTACCTCAAGCGGCAACCTGATACGAAAGACGGTGTCCCCCGGAACAGAACGCACCTCAAGGGTGCCGCCATGGGAGCGGACAATGCCATAGGAAACCGCTAGGCCAAGTCCTGATCCTTCAACCATCCCTTTGGTGGTGAAAAAGGGTTCAAAAATCTGACTGAGATTCTCCTCGGGAATTCCCGATCCACTGTCGCCAATGGTAATGACACACGTTTTTTCTTGCAGAGCCGTACCAATGGTCAGCATACCACCCCGCACAGCCATGGCATCCACAGCATTGAGAATGAGATTAATGAACACCTGACGCATTTGATCTTCCACCGCAAACAGCCGAATCCTCCGCTCCTCATATTTCTTCACAAGAACGATTTTCTTCTCTGTCAAAAAATTCTGGTGCAAGACAAGGATTTCATCCAACACTTGATGCAAATCGAAATCATTTTTTTTACCCGTCGACTGGCGGTTGATCTGCTGAAGACTACGGATCAGCTTCCTCATGCGATCACATTCGTTTGTTGCCAGTTGGAGCAGTTTTCTATCCGCGGTAGCGAGTTCGCGGCGCTCTTGCACATCACGCAGGGTAAACCAGATACCGAGGAGCGGATTACCGAATTCATGGGCAAGGGACGCGGTCAACTTGCCGAACGCTTCCATCTTCTGGGCCTGGCGAAGATTGTGTTCCATCTCTTGCCGCTGTTTTTCCATCTCGCGGAGGCGCAGGCTCATTGTGTTGAAGGCGTCAACCAGTGCGGAAAAAAGTTTGGTTGAGGAAGATTCAATGCTATAGGAAAAATTGCCGTCGGCAATCTGCTGCAAGGCCTTTTCCAGCCGCCGTGCCGCGGCTTCCTCCATGGATGCGGTCGGCAAGCCGCAAAATAGAATCCACTCAACTCCTGGGACATAGCGGTAGCAGAAACACCATTCCACGCCGGCGGCGTCCTTCAACATCAGCGAATCGCTCTGCTGCGCCACAAAGTTTTCTACATCAAGATGCGCCCATTGCCCGCCACGTTCAGCGAGTGGATGGTGGAAAACCTGGCCTTTGCTGTGATCCTTTTTGTCTTGCAACTGCTCATGCAGCACCAGCATTCCCTTGCGGTCGACAATGAACTGCTCCTGGTCGGGAAAGGCTTTGATATCGGCAAAATCCCGGTATAACAGCTGAATCGGCAGATCAATACTCCACAGACCAACAAAAACGTCATCGCGCCAGACCGGAAGAGAAACAGAGAGGATTACCCCTTTACCGGCATAATCAATGGTGGGCGGGGTCCACTGAATCCGTCGTTGCGGATTATTTTCCGGACACACGGAACAATAGGTATGGTAGGTGGTCCAGTCAAAATCACTGGGAATGGCAGTACACTGGTCAATATACGGAAATTGGAGGGCGGTGTTGCTGGCGTCCTGATAATAAATCCAGACCGCACCCTCCAGGCGGTCATAAAGATGTTTCAGGCGGGGACCCAGCGCACGATGGCTGTACATATGCCGTCGGGCCGTAGGATCCGTCCGCAGATGCTGTCCCCAGGAAAAACTGATGGCATCCTTCGGGGCGGTGCCCTTTCTAAAGGCGGAAAGCAACGGCCGGCTTTGAAAAAAGCCCTCGGTGTCCACCGCAAAGCCTTCTGCCTGCAACCAATTGTCTATTGCCTCATCGCTCGCATCGGCATTCAGACTCAAGAGGTGCAGGGAAGATCGCTGCAGTTCTTCCAGGGCATTACACACCCGGTCAATCTGTTGGCTGAGTACTGCATGATACCGTTCGAGATGCCATTTGATGGCTTCAATTTCATCCATGTGCCGTCCTTTTTTACGCTAACAAGCGGGGTGAGCTGTTTCTTCCCTGGCACCCGGGGCTTCCACCGGAAGCGTAACGATAAAGACGGTATTTCCCGGAACGGACCGAACCTCAATGGTGCCGCCATGGGCGCGAACAATGCCATAGGAAACCGGCAGGCCAAGACCTGTTCCTTCGACCGTCGGTTTGGTGGTGAAAAAGGGTTCAAAAATACGAGGGATATTTTCAGGTGAGATACCTGGCCCATTATCGGCAACCGTCACCATGACGCTGTTCTTCTCCAAGGACGTACCGATAGTCAGCGTACCTCCCTGAGCCGTCAGGGCATCGCCGGCATTGATAATCAGGTTAACGAACACCTGGCGGATCTGGTCTTCCACTGCATACAGTTGAAGGGGTTGCCTGCCATACTGCCGCACAACCGACACCTTTTTTTTCGTCAGGAAGTTCTGATGCAGCATCACGATCTGTTCCAGGCTTCGATGCAGATCAAAGAATGTCTTTTTTCCGGTGGAAGGTCGATTGAACTGCTGCATATCTCGGATCAGCTGGCGCATGCGATCGCATTCGCTTTCCGCCAGCTGCAACAGGTGCTTGTCCTTCGCATCAATCCCCAGACGCTGCTGCACGTCCCGCAGGGCAAATCGGATCCCCAAAAGGGGGTTGCCGAATTCATGGGCAATCGATGCTGCCAGTTTACCAATGGCCTCCATTTTCTGGGCATTATACAACTGCTCAGTCAACAGCATCTCCTTGGTGACATCCTGGCCCATGGCCACCACATTGGTCAATTGCCCGTGAGGGTTGAAGATGGGAAAGATGATGGCCTCCAGGTTGACACATTGTCCGTGTGCGTTTGAACTGGCAAAGGTTCCGGTCCATTTCTGACCGCTATCAATCACCTGTTCCACCTGCCTCATCTGTTCGTGCATCTCCAACTGCCCGAAACAATCGAAAAGAGTTTTCCCCACCAGTTGATCAGAGCTGAACCCCATGGTTTGCACAAAGCTGGTGTTAACATATTCCACGATACTCTGAGCGTCGGCAATAAGAATCAGCGCCGGAGCCTGGCGAACAACCTTGCTGAAGAGTTGTTTTTCCTGCTCGAGCTTTTGCTGCCTGCTGATATCAGCAAAAAACACGATGGCTCCGGTGCATTGCTCGGCTTCTACCACGGGATAGGAACGCAGGGAAACCAGCTGAGCAGACCCGTCTGCCCAGAGAAGCGGCATTTCATCGGTAAACAAGATCTTTTTCCCGCGAATGGTAGCTCTGACCTGTTCACTTAACGCACAAGGGTGCTGTCTCCGCCCTTTTTGGGCAAACATGTCCAGAATATTTCGGCCAACGAGTTGTTTCTCGTCGGCAAGGGTGAAATGATCCAGCCCGGACCGGTTGATAAAGGTGCATCGCCCTCGGGCATCGACGCCAAAAATAGTATCCTCGGTGGCGTCGAAAAAGAGACGAAGGCGTTGTCCCTGGGTTCGCAGGTCGCGATATGCCTGGTACCCGCTCTGAAAGAGTACGTTGAGTGCCGTTGTCAATCGATCCCATTCATCGGCGTGCAAAGGTGGATTGCGGTCAAGCTGCACCCGTTGCGGTTTGTGGTGCCGGATATCGACATGTTGCACATCTTCCACCAGCTTTGTCAGATGCTGCGTTATGTTTTTCTGGAAAAGGAGCAGAATAAAACCGGAAACCAGAAAGGTCTTTACGGCGTTGCTGGAAAGGATGATGAACACTCGGCGCAGCAATCGTTGGTAGATGCCATCCAGCGAGGCCACGATATGCAGTCGACCTATCTCCTCGGTGGCGCCGCGGATATTGTGCAACAACGGATAAATGCGGGCTATACTGTTTGCCTGGACGGGAGTGCCTTTACCCCAGGCAACCTGCCCATCCATTTCAACGGCTGCATAGACGATGTCCTGCCGCCTAATCAACCCCTCGAGTTGCAAATTGACCTGCAGCTCGTCAAGGATCCAGACACTTTCCTCCAGAGGGGGGATACTGGTCTCCTCAATGGATACAAAAAATGTTTTGATATCGAGGACATCGTGCCGGTAATCGAAGTACAGCTGCATTGCGGTTAACAGCAGGGTCACAAGGGTGCTGAAAAAAACGACCTGAAAGGTCAGCCGACAAGCAATACTATTTTTTTTCCAATGCGACCAACGCAGCAATTTCGCTTGATACCAGGGCAACATAGAGATTGAAAGCAGTACCTTAATAAGAAAAAAATCCCATCGGGAACAGTCCTTGTGCGGCCAGTATCAACGCCTGATCCCTGCGCCTCGTACGATATCTGTGTCTATGGCCGGATCTCCAGTAACGGGCCGGCTTGCACCTGGCTGGCCAGCAACACCTGGATGCGGCCATTCCCTGAAAGCCTGGAACGGACTTCCCGGTACACCAGATCCGGATGATTGTTCACTTCACTGAGATGCGCCAACACCAGCAATGCTAACTGATCTTGAGCCAAACGGGCGGCAAAAGCAACGGCATCGGCATTAGCCAAATGCCCCTTATTCGACAACACGCGTTGTTTCAGCGGAATCGGGTAGGGTCCTGCATGCAGCATCTGGACATCATGGTTGGCCTCGAGGATCAACGCCTGGCATTTTTGCAAGTGATGCCTGATAAGCTGGGTGATTTTACCGGTGTCCGTGCAATACCCCAGCGTACGATGGCCGTCGCTCACCACAAACCCGACCGGATCCGCCGTATCGTGGGACACGGAAAAGGGATGCAGTTGCAGGTCGTCGATGACAAACGGTTCGCCTACGCCGAATTCCCGCGGCAGCGGCAGCTTGCCAATCCGGCGTTCCGCAGCTCGATGGGTGGATTCATTGGCGTACACCGGCAGATTCAATCGTCTGGACAGCACCCCAACACCTTTCACATGATCCTCATGTTCGTGGGTGACCACAAGGGCGGTAAGCATCTCCGGAGCCAGACCGAGAGACGTCAGACGTTTAAGAATTTCCTTGCCGGAAAAACCATTGTCAATGAGCAGTCGGGTGGATCCCGATTCTACCAGGGTACAGTTCCCCTTGCTGCCGCTGCCAAGAACCGAAAACTTCACGATTGGTCAACATCGGACCGCGGGGCGTCTATCTGCCGTAACCCGGTATGACCGAACCCGCCGCTGCCCCGATCAGTCAGCGCAAGGGAGGCCTGTACCGTAAATCTGGCCTGGACAACCGGTGCCAGAACAAGTTGCGCAATACGATCTCCACGCTGGATGACAACAGGCTTCCGGCCGAGATTGATCAAGCCGATTTGGATTTCACCACGGTAGTCGGCATCAATGGTTCCTGGTGCATTTATCACCGTGATGCCATGCTTCACCGCCAGACCCGAACGAGGGCGCACCTGCATTTCAAAGCCTTCGGGGATGGCCACTGCAAAGCCGGTGGCAACACGTCGGATATCGCCCGGTTCGAGAACCATCGGCTCAGAAATTGCCGCGCACACATCCATGCCTGCTGCCAGTTTGGTGGTATACACAGGCAGCGACAGCCCGGCGGCCTGTTCAGGATCAATCCAGGTAAAAGCAACACGTATGGCTTCCATTATGCTCCCATTTCGCGGATAACAACTAGTAACAATACATCATACTCCACAAAAAAGCCGGCTCCCGCTTTCACGGCAACCGGCTTTATGATCGAGGAAAAAGCAGTTTCAGGGAATTATGCTTCGCCTTCTGCCAGTGCAGCTTTCCGACTCAGCCGAATCCGGCCGCGGTTGTCGACATCGATAACCTTGACTTTAATGATGTCGCCTTCCTTTACCACATCGGTCACGTTCTTGACCCGCTCATTGGCAAGCTCGGAGATATGGACCATACCATCGGTTCCCGGCAGGATCTGAACGAAGGCACCGAAATCCTTGATCGTGCGGACCTCGCCCTCGTAAATCTTACCGACTTCCGGCACTGCCGTGATCTCCTGAATGCGTCTGACCAATCCGTTGGCCATCTCGCTGCTGTTGCTGAAGATCTTGACGGTTCCATCGTCATCGACATCGATCTTGCTATCAAATTCTGCTGTCATCTCCCGAATGATTTTACCGCCGGGGCCGATAATGTCGCGAATTTTATCCGGATGAATCTTTATGGTGATATATTTTGGCGCATGCTCGGAAACGACGGTTCGCGGTGAACCGAGCGCCTCTTCCATTTTCTCGAGAATATGGATGCGCCCTGTTTTGGCCTGGGCCAACGCCTTGGCCATGATATCCCTATCAACACCTTCGATTTTAATATCCATCTGCAGGCTGGTTATGCCATCACGGGTACCGACCACTTTAAAGTCCATATCGCCGAGATGATCCTCATCGCCGAGGATATCGGTAAGGACCACTATCTGGTCGCCTTCCTTGATCAGCCCCATCGCAACACCGGAAACCGGAGCCTTAACGGGTACGCCGGCATCCATAAGTGCCAGGCTGCCGCCGCAAACCGTAGCCATGGAGGAAGAACCGTTCGATTCCAAAACTTCGGAGACTACGCGCAGGGTGTAGGGAAAGTTCTCAGCAGCGGGCAGCACGGCCTCAATACCTCGCCGCGCCAAGGTGCCGTGGCCGATGTCACGACGGCTCGGGCCACGCAGCGGACGTACTTCTCCAACACAAAACGGAGGAAAATTGTAATGAAGCATGAAGCGGCGGTAGACATCGCCACCCAAGCCCTCCAGATGCTGTTCATCCCGCTCGCTGCCCAGGGTACTGATAACCAGAGCCTGGGTTTCGCCGCGAGTGAAAAGGGCTGAACCATGAGCCCGGGGAAGAACACCGACCTCACAGCTGATCGGCCGAACCTCTTCGAAAGAACGGCCATCCAACCGTGAACCTTTGCTGACAATGCGATCACGCATGACCTGCTTTTTATAGGTGCTGAGCAGGTCGGTCACTTTGTTGGGATTATCGCACAATTCCGGATCAATCTGGGACAAGACTTCTTCTTTGAGCTGACTGTAGCGATCGGAACGGGCCATCTTATCGGCAGTGGTCACAACCTCATCCATACCTGCAACCGCAAGGCTCTCGACCTTTTCCTTCAGCGCGAGATCGATTGTCGGCGGGACCACTTCACGTTTCTTTTTGCCCACATCCTGTTGCAGTTGCAATTGCAGATCGATAAGCGGTTGGATACCGGAATGAGCGAAAAAAATCGCTTCCAATACCACATCCTCGCTCAGTTCTCCTGCCTTACCCTCGACCATGACCACAGCAGTCCGGGTTCCAGCCACCACCAGGTTGAGCTGCGATTTTTCAAGCTGCGTCTTGCTGGGATTGAGTACATACTGCCCATCAATATATCCCACACGGGCAGAAGCGACCGGCCCGGCAAACGGAATATCGGAGATCATCAGCGCAATGGAAGCACCGTTCATGGCCAGAATATCGGGGTCGAAATCCTGATCTGCCGAGAATACCGTGGCAATCAACTGGGTTTCACTGGAATACCCGTCAGGGAAAAGCGGTCGCAGCGGACGGTCAATCAACCGGCAGGTAAGTATTTCCTTTTCGCTGGGTCGGCCGATCTCTCTCCGGAAATAACTTCCCGGAATACGGCCAGCCGCGTACATGCGTTCCTGGTATTCAATGGTCAGTGGTAAAAAGCCCAGGTCCTTTGAGGCCTTTTCGGCAGCAACAGTGACCAGTACCTTGTTATCGCCGCTCGAAACCAGCACCGAACCATTGGCTTGTTTGGCCATCTTGCCCGTTTCAAAGGCGATGGTCCTGCCACCTATTTCAGTTTCAATTATTTTCATTATAGATACTCCTGTTCCGGTCCTCCCGGAATGTGCATTGAAGGATGACGATGTCTGGTGCTACTGAATTCCGTCACAAAGGCACAAAGGATGCAGTGACAATTTTCATCCTTTGCGAATTCTCTCTGTGTCCTTTGTGTCTTTATGACTTTCCGCTGTTGCAGAGCAGACACATCGTTGGTGAACGGGCGGCGCACCACGGTGGTCCGCCGCCCGGAAAGGACTTACTTGCGGATACCAAGCTCCTGAATCAGGGTCCGGTATTTAGTGATGTCTTTCTTTTGTAGATATTTGATGAGATTCCGTCGCTGACCAACCAGTTTCAACAAACCACGACGGGAATGATGATCCTTGCTGTGCGTCTTAAAATGCTCGGTCAGATAGAGGATACGCTCGGTCAGCAAGGCGATTTGCACCTCACAGGACCCGGTATCAGTATCATGGGTTTTAAATTTCTCAATAATTTCTTTTGTTTTTTCTGCTGTTTGTGCCATAGGCACCTCCACATTTTTTCCTTCTGCTACCAGAAAAGCAATATCCCTCGGCCTTTACTGGAGTCTGGATAAGGTGTTCCGTGTTCTGCATCAGAGGGATGACACAGCGAAACGATGTAACCTCTATACTCTACGTCGATAAACCGAGGCAAGTTTAAAGCGACGGTGATGCAAGCAAGTGCAGAGCTTCGTCGATGGATTGCCTTTTGGTAAGCAGCTGTTGCAGACCGTCTTCCGCAAAAAGCGAATTTCCGGGCAAGGAATCAGCCACGACAAAAGGACCGTTAATAGTTCTGCGCAATCCGATCAGATAGGCGCCACATCCAAGGGCCTGGCCGATATCAGCGGCCAGTACACGAATATAGGTCCCTCGACTGCACGAGACTTCGATATCCAACTGCTTGCTGACCGGATCATACCCTTTCCTGATCAAGGTATGGATATCGATCGGTTTGCCTTCTTTCTTGACGAACACCCCTTGGCGGGCATAGGAATACAGCGGTTTGCCTTTATGCTTTGCCGCCGAGTAAGGCGGGGGTGCCTGCAGCTGCGGTCCTACATGCCGCTGCAAACAGTCATCGATGTCCTGCTCACTGAGGTGCGGCACTGGAGCCGTTTTGACAACGTGCCCTTCCGGATCCTGGGTATCTGTTTCCATTCCGAGCTGGAGCCGGGCGACATAGGTTTTTCGACCGCCCATAAATTGCTCGATACAACGGGTCGCGGCCCTGCCGACGCAGATGATAAGCAATCCACTGGCAAAGGGATCAAGCGTTCCCGAGTGGCCCACTTTTTTTATACCGAGCAACCAGCGAATTTTGCGGACAATGGCAAAGGAGGTCATGCCTTCGGGTTTATCGATGAGGAAGACGCCGTTTTCCATTTCCTGCCCGTTAATCCGGACAGGCTCTCGTGCTGCCATGGATCAGGAACGGATTTCCTGTTGCAGCAGCGGCAGCAGGGCATCGCGGACCGCGTCGAGGGTCTGACCTTTGATGCGGCAACCACTGGCATTGCGATGGCCACCGCCACCGAATCGTGCGGCAACCAGCGAGACATCACATTGCCCCTTGGCCCGCAAACTGACGGAAACAACGTCTTCGGATATTTCTTTAAGAAATACGGCGACCCGAACGGAGCGCACGGCACGGGGAAAATTGATGAAATACTCGGTATCTTCCATGGTGGTGAACGTCCGTTCCAGCATCACCTGTGTTACACGAATAACAGCGATCCGATCTTTTTCGTGCATCTCCAGAGTTGCCAGTACTTCCTGCATCAGGCGCAGACGTCCTAAGGTGTAATTATCGTACAGGTTATTGGAAATGAGTTCGGGACGCACACCTCGGCGAACCAGCTCACTGGCCACGGCAAAGGTATGACTGCTGGTCGATTCATAGCAAAACGAACCGGTATCCGTGGTGATGGCAGCATACAGGCATTCAGCGGCCTTGGGCGAAACCTCTGCTCCCACGGCCTTGGCCAAATCGAAAATCATCTCTCCGGTAGAGGAGCGATGCGATTCTATCCAAATCCCCTCACCAAAGCCGTTATTCCCCTTGTGATGATCGATAACCATAACAGGCTTGAACGTCATCAATTCCGCGCTGTTTTTCCCCAATCGTTTGGCATCGCCGCAATCCAGACAAAGGGTAGCGAAGTCTTTCCCTGCCGCAGCAACGAACTCCCTGACTTTATTCATGTCGGTTTGAATCTGGCCACAGCCGGGAAGAAAACGGTAGAGTTGCGACACCGGTTCCTCCAGGTACCTAAACACCCGTTTGCCCATTCCTTCCAGGATCTCCGCCAGTCCGAGCAAAGACCCCAAGGCGTCTCCATCTGGATTGAAATGGGTCACCAGAAGAAAATGCCCTTTGTCCTGTACAGCAGCCAACACCGTTTGATCAGGGCTCTTCATGCTTGCGGTCCTTTTCGATCTGTCGGAACAAATCATCGATTCGCTGGACTTCTTCGTTGAGATTGTCAAAAAAGAAGAGCAACTCGGGAGTGTACCGAAGGTTGAGCACCTTAGCAAGATGACTGCGAAAGAACCCCTTCGCTCGATTCATGCCCTTCAACGCTGGCGCACTATCCGTCCCGCTGGGCACCGTAAAGTATATTTTCGCCTGTTTGAGATCCGGCGTCACGTCCACCCGGGAAATAACCACACCAGACAACCTCGGATCAGCGGTTTTCTGCAGGAGCAGAATCGACACTTCGTTTTTAACAGCCTCGGCCACACGCTTCGGCCTTGAGCTTTCAGGTCGCCCCAGCCCTGGGAGTTTGAAATCAAATTCCATGGATATGCTCGTCAATTACAGAACGCCCTTCACTTCATCGAGAACATAGGCCTCAAGATTGTCTCCAAGCTTGATATCATTAAAATTCTCGATACCGATACCGCATTCAAATCCGGTCAGCACTTCTTTGACATCGTCTTTGAATCGTCTGAGCGAAGAAATTTTTCCGGTATAAACGACCACCCCATCCCTGAGCACATGCATGCGTGCATTCCGTTCAATTTTACCGGAAAGGACTGAACAGCCGGCAATCGTACCGATTTTCGGCACCTGAAAGGTCTCGCGAACTTCGGCGACACCGATGACCCGTTCCTCAAACGTCGGTTCCAACATGCCAACCAAGGCTTTTTCGATATCCTCGAGTGCATGGTAGATAACATCGTACGTTCGGATATCGACATTTTCCCGTTCGGCAAGCTCTTTCACCTTGGCGGTGGGACGGACATTAAAACCAATGATGATGGCATCGGAGGCTGCGGCCAGATGTATATCGTTTTCTGTAATAGAACCCGTTCCCTCATGCAACGAGCGAACACGAATCACGTCGGTCGACAAACTTTCCGCCGCCTGGCCGAAGGCCTGCAGCGTACCCTGAACATCGGCCCGCAGGATAACCCGCAGCTCCTTGACCTCTTGTTCCGCCATTTTCTCGAACAGGTTGTCCAGCGAAACCTTGGTGGCCGAAGCCAATTCGATCTCTCTGGCCTTAAGCTGTCGGGATGCAGCCACCGACTTCGCCATCTTTTCGTCGGTGAGGACGACAAACTCGTCCCCTGCCTGGGGCACTCCGGAGAGTCCCTGTACTTCAACGGGTGTGGACGGCTTGGCCTCTGTGACCTGTTCGCCTCGCTCGTTGGTCAACGAACGCACCTTGCCGCTGTAGCTGCCAGCCACAAAATGGTCGCCGAGCTGCAGGGTGCCATCCTGGACAAGCACGGTAGCTACCGGGCCGCGACCTTTATGGAGCTGCGCCTCGATAACCGTTCCCTTGGCTTTACGTGAAGGATCTGCTCGTAGTTCGAGGATCTCGGCTTGGAGCTGAATGGCTTCAAGCAATTCCGCAATGCCGACACCTTTCTTGGCAGAAGTTTGGCAATACATGGTTTGGCCGCCCCATTCTTCAGGTATGAGCCCAAAATCACTCAACTCTCGCTTCACCCGCTCAGGGTCGGCATTGTCCTTGTCAATTTTATTGACCGCCACCACGATGGGTACATCCGCAGCCTTCGAGTGGGCGATAGCCTCCTTGGTCTGATCCATAACGCCGTCATCGGCGGCAACGACCAGAACAACGATATCGGTGACCTTAGCACCCCTCGACCGCATCTCAGTAAAGGCAGCATGTCCGGGAGTGTCAACAAACGTCAGATCACCGGATGGCGACTGTACATGGTAAGCACCGATGTGCTGGGTGATACCGCCAGCTTCACCGGCGGCCACGTCGGTTTTACGAATGGCATCAAGAATGGAGGTTTTACCATGGTCAACATGCCCCATGACGGTAACAACCGGCGGACGGGGCAAGGCCTCTCCCCCCATCTCGACTTCTTGTTCCTGCAATGCCTCTACTTCCAGCTCCTCGGTCATGGCCTGTTCGACTTCATAACCAAAATCGGCGGCCACCAGAGCAGCCGTATCGACATCGAGGGCCTGATTCAAGGTTGCCAGTACGCCCAAACCCATGAGAGCGGAAATCACTTCACCGGCTTTAACACCCATACGTTTGGCCAGATCACCGACACTGATGGTTGCAACGACTTTGATCCGTTTTTTGATGGCCTTTGTTTCTGCTACCTGAGGGCCGCCTGTATCTTTTCTGGATCCGTCTTTCTTTTTCTTTCCTCTGCGGGGCCGCATGTACTCGACATCGCCATCCGCTGAAAATTCAAGACGACCTCTGCCTTTCTTGACGCCCTTAGTCGATTTTTTACCCAGATCATCCTCTTCCGACTTGATGGCGACGACCCGTTTGGCTTTTTTCTTGCCCTTGCCTTCGGCGCGGCTGCTTTCATCGGCTACGACTGGCGCATTGGCATGTACATTTCCAGGAACAGGGCGTGCAGGCCTGACTGGCCGTTTCCCTGGAGTAGGCTTGTTTCTCTTTTCCGGAACCGGGATAACAACACGGCCAACGACTCTGGCAAGCGGCTTCGGCTTTTTGTATTCTTCCTCGACGACTTTTGCCACTTTCGCTGCCTGCTCTGGTTGATCACCCGCGGCTTCGGGCTCGACTTCGGCCGTTTCGGCCGATTCCACTTCCTCTTCTGCTGGCGAATCCGGAGCCGAAGCGACTTCTTCGGATGATTCGTCCTCAGCAACACCTTCCGATTCCACGGCAGCCTGTTCTTCAGCAGGTCCCTCAGGTGCTTGCAGGGCCTCGGCGGCCAGAATTTCTTCCTCTTCCTCTTGCCGCTTGGTCTCTTCCTCTTGCCGCTTGGCTTCTTCCAGAGCCTGCGCTTCAGCTTCCTGAACCAGCGCTTCGGCCTCTTCCTGTTTTTTGGCCGCCTCTTCCTTATCAGCTTTGGAGCGTCGACGAACGACTACCCTGGTTTTTGTGGCGGCGCTCTCAGTACGATTTCTGAGTTCAATACGCCCTTCAGCTGTCCCGGTAACAGCTTCACCTTTCAGTTTTCTTCGAATATCGGCTGCCATATCGTCGTCTACACTAGAACTATGACTGGCAATGGGATACCCCATTGCTATAAGCTTCTCTGCCAGTTCCTTACTCTTTAGTCCAATTTCCTTTGCCAGTTCATACACACGAACCTTACTCATTGATTGCTCCCTTCCTCTGTACCTCGAGCCCAGCCTTGAGGTTCAGTCCGTTTTCAGGACCTTTTTACTCTTTGCCAATCGTTCGCGGCAAATTCGCTCATTGCAGCAGTAAATACCTCTACCCGGCATACTGCCCTGCTGATCCTCAACCAACCGGCGCTCGATAACAACAAATCGCAGGAGACCGGAGCGCGGGCTTTTTCGCCTGCAGCTCCGACAGGTTCGTTCCGGGACGTGTCCCCTATTCATCAATCCTGTTTGTCGTCAGCATCTTCTTCAACAGAAAGAGCGCTGTCAGCAGGTTTCTCTTCCACGTTTTCTGTTACTTCTTCCTGGCCGCCATCGGACGGTTGATCAGGCGAGTCCGCTACCATCGGGGTGCCGGATGACACTGCTGGCGCCGGCGGCGATTTAACCGTTGCCGCTACCTGTTGCAGAGCCGTCGCTTTCTCCTGATCAATTCTGGCCAGACTCATCAACTGCTCAACATCCATAGTGGCCAGCACCGCCGCCGAGGTGATTCCGGCGGCAAACAACTTGTCGGCAAGACTTTCATCCACACCATATACAGCATTTAAACTTCGATACCCGGTATTTTCAAGATTTGCATACCGTTGTTCACTTTTGACATCGATCCGCCACCCAAGCAGTCTGGATGCCAGACGTACGTTCTGCCCCTGACGACCGATAGCCAAAGACAATTGGTCATCAGGAACGACGACCAACAGCGATTTCCTGTCCTCGTCAACGATGACCATGGACACTTCCGCCGGCGCCAGAGCATTATAGGCGTATTTGGCAGGATCAGGGCTCCAGGGGACGATATCAATGCGCTCACCCTGCAGTTCCTGAACGACGTTCTGTACCCGGGACCCCTTGAGACCGACACAGGCACCTACCGGATCGACATCTGATTCGATGGAGGACACTGCAATCTTTGCCCGGAATCCAGGCTCCCGGCTCGCGCCCATAATCTTAACAATCCCTTCTGCTATCTCAGGGACTTCCAGCTCAAACAGCTTGATCAGAAATTCGTTGCACGTTCTGCTCAGGATCAACTGAGAGTCGCGATATTTACCTTCTCGAGAATCGCGACGGACCTCTTGCAGATACGCACGAATGCGATCACCCTGCTTGAAAGAACGTTTCGGAATCTGACCGTCCCGGGGGAGAATGGCGTCAGTCCGACCAAGATTGATCACCATATCACCACGTTCGAAACGCTGAACGATTCCGTTAACTATGGTTCCCTGACGATCGCGAAACATGTCGTAGATTACATCACGCTCGGCATCGCGCATGCGATGGATAATGACCTGCTTAGCAGACTGGGCAGCGATGCGGCCAAGATCGGCAATATTTTCCATCTTTTCGCCCAGATCATCATCAAGCTCAATCTCCGGATCAAGCCGCCGGGCCTCTTCAAGCGAAATTTCCGACTCTTCGTCCCAGACATCATCCACCACCGTGCGGTACTGGAATACTTCAACCTCTCCCAGGTCTTCGCTGAACTGAACCTCAATTTCCCTGCGGTTTCCATATTTTTTCCGCACGGCGGAACGAACAGCCTCTTCAATGGCATCGATCAGCAAAGCGCGATCGATCCCTTTATCTCTGCAGATCTGATCGACGATTCGTTTCAGATTTTCTGTTCCGACCATTGTTGTACCCCAAAGCTCAGGCAATCGTTCCCGTTGTTTCCGCGGTCCAGATGCACCGCCCGTTCACTATCGGCTGATACAGCCTATAACGTCAAACGTGCCTTCGATATATTTTCCATGTCTATATAGACTTTTTCTTCTTCCAGCGCCAGCACCACCGTGTCCCCTTCCAGGCCGCACAGCGTGCCGATGAGCACCCGTTGCTCTCCTACGGGCTGCCGCAACTTAATCCGAACCCGACGATCAATGAAACGGTTGTAATCTTCCTTTTTCTTGAGCGGTCGCTCTAGTCCGGGCGAGGATACTTCAAGATGATAGGCGTGCCCTATGAGATCTTCCACCTCAAGATACGCACTTATCTCCCGGCTTACCTTGGCGCAATCATCGACACCAACGCCGCCTTCTTTATCAATAAAAAACCGAAGCACCCAGCCATGCATTTCTCTGCGGAATTGGATCTCCACCAGCTCCATCCCCAAATCCGCAACGAGAGGTTCAGCAAAGGCCTGAATGGTTACAATCAATCGATCAGCAGCTGCGTCCAATACTCACCCATCCGTTCCAGTTGATATTCTAAGGAAAAAATCACATTAATCCTTTCAAGCTGACATGTTGGATTCCAGAGAAAAGGCAATAAAAAAAGCGGGCAGAGCCCACTTTCACATACACCGACGGATCCGACCAACAACGCCCGACCTACAGCAGAACCAGCCGATCACGGTGCCCTAGCCGCCCTCGGTATGGAGCGGGCAACGGGGTTCGAACCCGCGACCCCAAGCTTGGGAAGCTTGTGCTCTGCCAACTGAGCTACACCCGCCCGCTGATCCCTAGGAAGAGTATCAATGTATAGCACTATCCGTCAATTGTCAAGCAACAACAAAATGATGCTAAACATTTTTACCGTCGCGTCTGGACTTTCGTTTGCCATAAAATACAGAGAATAGCTAAAGATACTCGACGGTTGCTTCAGGCCATCGCAAAAACAGCGCGTCCCGACCCTCTTTTTCCGCAATACATGCAAGGATGCGGCGGCTGCACGATTCGTCATCGATTTTGCAATTCGTACCGGGTTAAGGATTTTCGTGGTTCTGTTTTTCCTGTGCACGGGTTCTCTTTACAGATAGGGGACGTAGTGTATAATCCCCGCCCATGGACATCATCACTACACATATCGGCGCGGACTTCGACAGCCTGGCGGCCATGGTTGCCGCAAAAAAGCTCTACCCTTCCGCCGAATTGGTCTTTCCCGGATCGCAGGAAAAAAGCGTTCGCGATTACCTAGCCCAGGAATTCCGCAACATCTATGAATTCAAAAAAATCAAGCATATCGAGCTGTCGCGGGTTCAACGACTGATCATCGTCGACACCAGGCAGGCGGACCGAATCGGCAAATTAGCCGAATGCCTCGATAATCCAAACATCGCTCTCCATCTTTACGATCATCACCCCAACACTCCGGGCGACCTGCACGGTATACGTGAAGAGATCCATCCTTTTGGTGCCACCACCACTATCTTCACCCGCATTTTTCAGGAACGGGGCATTGTTCCCACCCCTGATGAAACTACGTTGATGGCATTGGGCATCTACGAGGATACCGGCAATTTCCTCCACTCCTCCACCTGCCCGGAGGACTTGATCGCTGCCTCATGGCTTCTTGCTCATGGCGCCAACCTCGATGTCGTCACCCAGTTCGTCTCCCGCGATCTGTCGTCCGAGCAGATCAACCTCATCAGCCAGTTGCAGCAGGAAGCTACCGCGTATGTCTTCCACGGGGTCACCGTAGTGGTGAGCAAACTGACCCTGCCGGAATATATCGACGATTTTGCAGTCATCGTCCAGCGGCTGATGGTAATGGAAAACATTGATGTTCTCTTTGCCCTGATCAGCATGGATGACCGGACCTACCTCATTGCCCGCAGCCGCATCCCTGAAATCAATGCAGGTACCATTGCCCGGGAATTCGGCGGCGGCGGTCACGCTTCCGCGGCATCCGCTACCATCCGCGACCTGACCATTGCAGGGGCCGAAGAGAAACTGGTCGCCCTGCTGCACCGCCATGTTCGCCCCAAGGCCGTTGTCGGCGAACTCATGAGCTCTCCGGTCATCACCGCTACTCCGGATGTAACCATCGATCAAGCCAATCGCCTGATGACCCGGTACAACGTCACGGTTCTCCCGGTGGTCCAGTCCAACGGCGGCCAAGATGCGGCTCCGCAGCCTACCGGTCTCTTGGGCATGATCTCCAGAATGGTGGTGGAAAAAGCCATTTTTCACAAGTTGGGCAGCCTGCCGGTGGCTGACTACATGACCACGGAAATTGC
>JBFJXW010000006.1:0-50211 GCA_041622895.1 Desulfobulbus sp.
AATCGGCAGTGAGGGGAAAGGAATCCGGCCGCTGGTGAAGAAACAATGCGATTTTCTGGTAACCATTCCGATGAGGGCCTCCTTTAATTCGCTTAATGCCTCAGTGGCGGCAGCCATCATTATGTTCGAAATTGCCCATCGGTCCAGCTGAATTCCGCTGTGCGGCGGCGGCAACAAGTGCGGGAACGACCATAAGTCGCTCCCGCAGGAATCAACCATTACTTCTTCTTTTTAATCTGTGACTTGAGCAGATCGCCCAAAGTGCCCATGGAGGTGGCTTCTCTGGTTTCGGCAGGCAGCGTGTACTCTTCCTTTATTGCTTCCTTGGCAACATAGTCCTCAGGAGTCAAGGCTAGCCGTTTCTGTTCGCTATCAATGGATTCGATTTTCACGGTCAGGTCCTGGCCTGCTTCCACCACTTCCCGGGGATGATGAATTCTTCGTCCAGCGCCGAGTTTGGAGATATGTAGCAATCCGTCTATGCCGGGCTCCAGGGTGACAAATGCGCCAAAGGGAGCCAACCGGGATACTTTGCCCTGGTGTACGGAGCCCACGGGGTATTTGCTCATGACCTGGTCCCATGGATTTTCCGTAGTCTCTCGAAGGCTTAGCGATATTCGGTTATTTTCCCAATCCAGTCGCTTAATGACGACCTGCACTTGCTGGCCGCGGCTCAAGACATCCTCCACCCGCTCGGTCTGGCCCCATGCGAGTTCCGAGATCGGAATGAGACCGTCTACACCACCGATATCGACAAAGGCTCCGAAATCGCGTAACGATGTGACCGTACCGCTCACCTGCATGCCCTCGGTGAGCGTTTCCTTCAACTGTTCACGTTCCTGAGCCCGTTGCTCTTCCTGAACGGCACGTGCTGAAAGGATGATGTTCTTTCCCTGGCTGCCGAATTCGATGATTTTGAAGGTTAACGTCTTGTCGATATATTCCTCACCATTTTCAACTTTGCGGATATCCATCTGTGAGTACGGACAGAAACCGCGCTGACCGGCAACCGTTACCGAGAAGCCGCCTTTGACCTCACCAGTGACCTTGCCCTCTACAGGAATGCCGGATTGAAAGGCCTCTTCCAGTTCACGCGAGGAGGTTTGCCCGGAGCCGAGCCGGGTGGTGAATAGCATCTCACCGCTTCGGGCGGCTAGAAAGAACACTTTAATCTTGTCACCGCTGGTTACGTTCAGCGCACCTGCCTCGTCGCGTAGTTCTGAAGCGCTGAGCACACCTTCGCTCTTGCCACCGACATCAAGGAAAATGCTTTCGCCACTGATACCGACAACGGTTGCTTCCACTCGGTCGCCCGGTTGAATACTATTACGGGAAACGGTTTTTGCCTGGAAAAGGTCTGCAAAGGTCTCGTTACTCATTTTTTTTTTACTGTTCCGATAAAAATTATCCGGCGGGCAGGTGGGTTCTGTCATTTGCCCTGACCGGTGTTACAATCACATCCGCTTGGGATGGATCAATTGTCTAACAACAATTTGCTACCAAATACTATTCATTGTATCGAAAGGTGTTTGGTATAGAAAACGCACATACCCGGGATGTTGGCTGACCATGGAACTCTCTGCGGTTGTTCCGAAGTCAGTCGCCGAGCGATCCACCTTGGAAAGAGGAACATGCCTGCGACCAGCAGAACCAAAAGGACGGGATGGTGCCTGGGTTCGGATTGGATCTGGATAATAATCGAAAGCGATGTGGAGAGAATCGACTGCGATGGTTTCATGAAAACAGTGAAGCCCGAACGCATTGCATGCCGTATCCCGCGCGAGGAGATAAGATGCTGGTCTCCAGGTTTGAAGCCGCTGGCGAGATGCGTCTGTTCGTACAATGTATGGAGGTGTGACAGCATGAATAACGAAATGAGATCCCCGCAATGAGTCAGCAGATCAGCCCTTGTTAGATTAGCGGATTTGACATTACGAACCTGCTAAACGCTGTGGTCCTGGCTGTCCGAAAAATGGCTAGGAATATGGGTGCCAGCGAACGTGGACGGCAAAGCTGGGCAATCCATCGGAGTCCTGGGAAACAAAATTTTTTCTCTTTCAAATTTCGTAGATGCAGCTAATTGGTTTTTCTTTAACCCGGTTCCTGTTTTGCGGCAACACCTTTTGCGATGCCAAAAGGACGTCCTGTTAGCAAAGAAGGTGTGCCGGTGAATCGTGGCATATGAGGATTCTTCGTGAAGTGCTCATTGGCGGATAATTTCCGTGTCAGAGGGCAGGTCAAGTTCGAGCAACGTACGTCTTTGTTGGGCATTCCCGGCAGGAAGAGTATTGAAACGCACCTTTGTAAAAGTGAGTTCCGTCAATGCGTCGAAATGATCCTCCATGAGCAGGCGATAAATGGTCAGGTCATTGTTCAGCCAAAGTTGAATACGCTTCACCTGCGGATGCGGTTGGCGGGGAGTGAGCAGGACGGCTGTGAAACCAGTTGGTGGTTCGTTGAGGAGAAAAAGCGTATCCGCTGGCGTAGCTACAAATTCGTCGAGAAGATTTCTGGTTCCGGTGAAGATCGCATAGGTGATATCCGATTCTATTTCCTGAACCGGTGAGACGATCAACTGCTTGTCTACCGGGGTATAAATGGAGAGTTCCTTGCCATCATTTATAATCGTCTGTTCGGTTGGCGTTGTGTAGTTCCAGCGCATGATTCCATTCTGAGGTAAAGGCGAACGTCCGGGTTGTACCGATGTACGGTAAAAAACGGCGTTGCCGCTGCCCTGTTTCATGCGGCCGCTGGTCAGCGTGGATTGAGAAAAATCAAATTCAAGGCTTTGAAGCTGCTGATATTTTTTTTGCACTTGAAGGATAATTTCCTCCGAACTTTTTTTTGGGGAAGCGGCAAGAAGAGAAGAGAATGCCGTGCCGGTGACGAGAAGCAAGGTCGTGAAAAAAGAGAGGATACGGATGGTATCAGACATCAGTTTTCTCCAAATGAACGGTCCGCCCGAAAATTTTAGTAGCAAGAGCATGTACGGGCGAGGGGATGTCAGAGACAAAAAATCGGTTAGAGGTATTTGGGGCGTAGAGGGTGGTACGAAGTGTTTCATCCTCATCGAGCAGGGATTTTAGATGGAGAGCAACCTCCACCGAGGAATCAATGATTTCCACCTTGCGACCAATGCGTGGAGCAATGGTTTTTTTCAGAAGAGGGTAGTGGGTGCAACCGAGAATCAACGTGTCTATTTGTTTATCCCGCAGAGGATGAAGATATTTTTTTACGATCATTTTGGTCTCTCGGCGTTCCAGCCACCCTTCTTCAACGAGCGGCACCAGTAAGGGGCAGGCTTGACTGTATACCCTGCAATCCGGACGAACGGCATGGAGGCGCTGTTCATACAATCCGGAATTAATGGTGGCCCTGGTTCCAATGACACCTATTCGGTTGTTTTTGCTGATTTCGGCAGCTTTTGCCACCGCCGGAAAAATGACATCGATAATGGACTGACTGTAATGACTCCGTAAAAAAGTGGAGGCTGTACTTGCCGCCGAGTTGCAGGCAATGACGATTATTTTCGCACCTTGGCTCAGTAGGAATTCGGTGTTGCGGTGTGAATATTCAGTGATCATGGAGGGGCTTTTCGAACCATAGGGGCTACGCGCCAAATCACCAAAATAAACCAGGGGAAACCCTGGACAGAATTGTTCAACTGCACGGGCAACGGTCATACCGCCAACGCCGGAATCAAAGATACCGATCATTATATTTTAACTTCTGTCTAGTAAAAGGGAATGAAAAGAAAAAGGGGAACACAAGGGATATACTATGTTCTTGCAGAAAAGGCGAATTTTGGTTACGGGCACACTCTCTGCAATCAGCATGGTGCGCCCGTCACCGTTAAAGACCTTCGGAGGATTTCCTCAATGGATCTTGAGAAAGTATAGTTATTTTTTTTTGGTTTTGGTTCGGGCTTCTATTGCTTTACGCAAATTGTCAGGCAGGCCGCGCTCCTTTCCAGAAATCGAACGTTTTTCCGAAAGAGCTTTCGCGCAGAGTGGCTGCCGAGCAGAAAAACCATGTTTTTTGCGGTATTCTTTGGAGTTGAGATCATGAGATTTCAGGTGCTTTGGAGAAAGCATCTTGAATTCTTGACCACATTCCAGACAGACGATTTTATTTTTTTGAATGGATTTTTTAGGATCCATAACAGGATTTGATTCTTCCGGTTCTGCATCAATTCCTATCGATTCAGAATCCTGAAGGGATTTAAGGGTTTGGAATGTATCGTTAAGCGCCGCCTTTATTTCATCGGTGGACATCTGTTTGCTGCTGATTTGTGATTGAATGATTTCGGCAGTCATTTCAACGAGTGATTTACTCATCGGTTTCTCCTGAGTATTGAAATTAAATGGGTACTGGTCGCAAACTTACACGACTATAGCAAACATAGAACATGAATGGATGTAATGCAAATATTTTGTTTGTTATTTGGATTGTCATCGTTGCTTAAGAGGTCCACAACAGCGCAGAGGGAATCATCAAGTTAAATTGCTTAAAAGATGGGGAATGTTGATACATTCAAAAAAAGGAAGCAGAGGCAGTAGTCAGTGGAGCAGCTCTTTGGTATTGATCGGCTCGGATTATTCCGGCGGGAGGTTGACAGGATAAAAAGGAGACATTAAAATTACACCGTTTTGATGTTTCGGTTATTTACTAAAAACCTTTATATATACAGAGTTGTGAGGTGTTACTATGCCGGTGTATGAATATGAATGTGGTGAGTGTGACAGGATTTTCGAGGTACAACAGCGTATAGCTGATGAACCGATGACGATTTGTCCCCAATGTGGCGGTGAGGTACGGAAACTGATATCAAAAAGTTCTTTTCAGTTGAAAGGCGGTGGATGGTATGCAGAAGGGTACAGCGGCCCATCCAACGGCAAGGGCGTGGAAAGTTGCCCTTCTCCCACTGCTGCAGCAGAAACCGGAAGCGCTCCTTCCTGTCAGGGCGGAGGATGCTGTCATTGCCCGGCAGCGACCTGACATCAAGCAATGGACCCCTGTCAACCCGGCCCCTGAGCCGGGTTTTTTTATTGGCAGGATAGAACAGGGCGTTGATTTGCTGTTTGAGGAATCCGTGCTTAGTGAGCATTTTTGTTGCGAAGGCGCGGTGATCAATGGGTTCGCTGTTGTTTCGTCAGCTGTGAACTGCAGGCATCTTTCTTTGATCGTCTTGTGATCGATGCACGTCAGGGTTTGGTGATAATGGCCATGGCATCGCCATAGGAGAAAAAACGATACTTCTCGATGATCGCTTCCCGGTATGCGTCCATGATTTTGCGTCTGCCTGCAAGGGCAGAGACCAGGAAGAGCAATGATGATTTAGGAAGATGGAAATTGGTGATCAGATTGTCAACGACCTGGAATTGATATCCGGGATAGATGAAAAGGTCGCATTCACCAGCCATGGGCTGGATTTCGCCTTGTTCACCGGCGGCAAATTCCAGGGTCCGTACGGTTGTGGTTCCCACAGCCCATATCCTCCTTCCTTCAGCTCTGGCTTGGTTGATGGTTGCTGCAGTGGCAGCTGAGATCTCAACATATTCCTTATGGATGACGTGGTTGCGGATATCTTCAGCCCGGACCGGTGCAAAGGTGCCGTAACCAACATGGAGCATTACACTGGCAATTTCAACTCCTTTCCGGCCAATTGCTGCAAGGAGTTCGTCGCTGAAATGTAAACCTGCGGTAGGCGCGGCAACGGAGCCGGTATGTCGGGCATAACGGGTTTGGTACCTGTGAAGATCCTCGCTTGAACTACCTTCCGGCCGGCTTATGTAGGGCGGCAGAGGCATCTGGCCATGGGCTTCCATGAGGGCCTCAAGCGATTTTCCCTGCGCCTGATTGTATTGGATGGTCACGGCTACCTTTCCGTCCGCACTGAAACCGTCGACCCTGGCCCTGAGTTGCTCGCTGAAGTGGAACATGTCGCCGGTCTTGGGTCGTTTGGAACTCTTGATCAGCGCCGGTGCCGTTGCCTCCCGCCATGGTGATGGCAGGCTCGGATTGGGCGAGGCGCAAGGAAAGGATAAAAGAAACAGCTCCACCCTGCCGCCGGTTTCTTTGCGCCCCAAAAGACGCGCTGGAAACACCCTGGTATTGTTGATGACCAGAAGGTCGGTTTCCCGAAGATAGTTGACGAGGTCGGAGAAGTAACAGTGGGTAATGGTGGTGCCAGTGTCAAGGACCAGCAAGCGGGAGCGGTCACGTTGTGGTGCCGGGAATTGGGCTATTCGTTCCGGCGGCAGATCGTAATCGTAATCTTCTAAACGGTGCGTATAATCGGTCATGGATCAAAAAAAGCTGAAGCATATTCGGGGTGATTTTCTTGCAAAGCAGGGTAACCTACTTTACATTGTCACAAAAGTCATGGTGCAAATGACCTGGTGTTTCGAACGAAAAAATCAAGACGTGACTGCCTAGTGAAAGAGACGCTCATTGTTAAGCCGCTATAGCGATATCCTGCAGCTTCTTTTGACTCATTTTTTGTTGAATTTATCATCCGCGTACCTCTATGTTTCTGGTCACTGCTGCAACCGCCTTTGAGATGGAGGCCTTTCTTCGGGCCTGTTCACCTACTGTACAATGCAAACAACTGATAACCGGTATTGGGCCGGTTGAGACTGCTGTTCGACTGACCACCTATCTTTGTCAAGAAGGCTCATCCGTTCACGGGGTTGTTAATCTGGGTGTTGCCGGGGCTTATCATGTGGAGACGGAGGGAGCGGGGCTGCTTGATATCTGTCTGGCGGAACGTGAGGTGCTTGGTGATCTTGGCATCTGCTACGGCGATGCCGTTGAACCGTTACGGGGTGCCGCTTTTGAGGTGGTGGATTCCTTTGATCTGAAGAGCGAATTGTTGACAACAGCAAGTACAGCACTCGATGACGGCAACATTGTCTTTAAGAGAGGCACCTTTGTCACGGTGAGCTGTGTCAGCGGAAGCGAGCAGCGGGGTACCTTGCTTGCCCGTCAACACCGGGCCCTGTGTGAAAATATGGAGGGCGCAGCCGTGGCCCGGGTCTGCGGCCAATTCGGCCTGCCGTTGCTGGAGCTGCGCTGCATCTCCAATCTGGTCGAGGACCGTAATCTCAACAAGTGGCAATTGCATAAGGCCTGTGCACGCGGCGGCGAAGTCGCTGCTTTTCTCCTGAAAGGATTATTGCATGTCTGATACAACCATGGTGTCCCTCGGCTTCTCCCCCTGCCCCAATGACACATACATTTTTAACGGCTTGGTACACGGGAAGATACCGGTAAACCGGGTAACCTTTGCCGATCCCCTGCTTGAAGACGTGGAAACCCTGAACGCTTGGGCCTTGCAGGGACAACTGGATGTCACCAAGCTCTCCTTTCATGCCTTGGGCCATGTGCTTGACCGATATACCCTGCTTCGTGCCGGAGCGGCGCTGGGGAGGGGATGCGGTCCTCTGCTGATAACCGGACCTGGCGACAAGGCAGCCAAGATCAGCGGGTGGAAAATTGCTATCCCGGGAACCTATACAACTGCCGCACTGTTGCTGCAGTTGTATCAACCTGCCTGCCGCCGACTGGTGGTCATTCGCTTTGATCAGATTATGGATGCCATTGCCTCCGGGGCGGTGGATGGAGGTGTCATTATTCACGAAAGCAGGTTCACCTATCAGCAGCTGGGCTTGCAGTGTGTTCAGGATTTGGGGGCCTGGTGGGAGCAGACCACCGGACTGCCTATCCCTTTGGGATGTATTGCCGCCAGGAGGACGCTGGCTCCGGAAATCCGTAAGGATATCGATGCGGCGATTGCAGCCAGTATCCGTTGGGCGGATACCCATCCTGTGGAAGGGTGGGACTACATTAAGGAACACGCCCAGGAGATCGAAGCGGATGTCATGCGACGTCATATCGAGCTGTACGTCAACCATTACTCCCGTGATCTTGGTGAGGAGGGGTTGCATGCAGTGCGAGAACTGTTGCGGCGAGGTGCGGCAACCGGCCTTTTTCCGCTGTCGCCGGATTCACTATGACCGCGGAATACCAGGAGGGTGCACCTCCGGTTTGGGGTTGTGTTTTGATTGGCGGTAAAAGCAGTCGCATGGGTCATCCCAAGCATCTGCTGGATCAGAACGGCCTTAGCTGGATCGAGCGGACGGTTGCCCGGCTACGGCAAAAGGTGGAACAGGTGGTGATATCAGGCGGTGGGGTGTTGCCTTCGGCCCTTGCAGGCCTGCCCAGGGTTGAGGATGTGCCGGGTCTTAGTGGTCCACTCGCAGGTATCCTTGCAGCATTTCGAAAATATCCAGAGGTTTCCTGGCTGATGGTAGCCTGTGATCTTCCGGATATGGAAGAAGCGGCCCTGCAGTGGCTGCTGGATTGTCGGCAGCCCGGGGTGCTGGCCATCCTGCCCGAGTTGGCCGGAGATGGTCGCATCGAACCTCTGCTGGCCTATTATGATCATGCCTGTGGTTCCTTGCTCGAAGAAATGGTTATCAAAGGGTACCGAAGGATGAGCCGTCTGCAAACGGCTCCGGGAGTCATAACACCACAACCACCACCGCATTTGCGGACTTCCTGGCGAAACGTCAACACCCCCAAGGAGTTGGGACGTGCTCCGGCGATGGTTCACAGCTTCTCTACAAAAAAGGAAAAGATATAATGGAAGATATCGTCGCCGCCATCATTCAGCGCGATCCGGAACAGGCGGAATTTCACCAGGCAGTTCAAGAGGTTGTAGCAACCGTCAGGCCGGTCCTGGAACAGCATCCCGAGTATCGGAAACAAGCTGTTCTGGAGCGGCTCATCGAGCCGGAGCGTGTGATCATGTTTCGTGTACCCTGGATGGATGATCAGGGCGAGGTTCATGTCAATCGAGGATACCGGGTGGAGATGAATTCCGCCATTGGTCCGTATAAAGGCGGATTGCGTTTTCATCCTTCAGTCAACCTGTCGATCATCAAGTTCTTGGCCTTTGAACAGGTATTCAAAAACAGTCTGACCACCCTGCCACTGGGCGGCGGCAAGGGCGGGTCTGATTTCGACCCCAAAGGACGTTCCGACAACGAAGTCATGCGTTTCTGCCAGACGTTCATGGCCGAACTGTTTCGCCACATCGGCGAAGATACCGACGTGCCGGCGGGCGATGTCGGTGTTGACGGCAGGGCGATCGGCTATCTTTTCGGGATGTATAAAAAATTACAAAACAAATTCACAGGGGTACTCACCGGAAAAGGTTTGGCTTGGGGCGGAAGCCTGATCAGGCCAGAGGCAACGGGGTACGGGGTGGTGTATTTTGCCTCGGAAATGCTCAGTATCAAGAGTGAGACCCTGGAGGGTAAACGTTGTCTGGTTTCCGGATCGGGCAATGTGGCCCAATTTACTGCGGAGAAAATACATCAGATGGGGGGCAAGGTACTGACCATGTCCGATTCATCCGGTTACATTTATGATGAAGAAGGCATCGATACCAATAAGCTTGAATTTATCAAGGAATTAAAGAATATCCGGCGGGGGCGGATCCAGGAATACAGCGAACAGTACCCGCAAGCAACGTATGTTGCAGCCGATCCCACGCTTGATCATAATCCGTTATGGTGCCACCAGGCGGATTGCGCCATGCCGGCTGCCACCGAAAACGAACTGAACGCCAAAGATGCCCAGCATCTGGTTGATGGCAATGTGCGGTTGGTTTGCGAAGGCGCAAATATGCCCTCAACTCCGGACGCTATTGAGATTTTTCGGGATAACAAGGTGTTGTTTGGTCCAGCAAAGGCTGCCAATGCCGGCGGCGTTACGGTTTCAGGACTCGAGATGGCTCAGGATTCCATGCGGCTCAGTTGGACTCGTGACGAGGTGGATGCACGGCTGCAAGGGATCATGAAAAATATCCACCGCACCTGTCTGCATGCTGCTGCTGCCTATGGTGTGGAGGGCGACTATCTGGCCGGAGCAAATATTGCCGGATTTGTGAAGGTGGTCAATGCCATGCTCGATCAGGGACTGGTGTAACGGTAAAAGGGAGCGGAGGGATGACGGGGAGGAATCAAAAGTATTCAGATGTCCCGTCGGGAATTGCAGCCGATCTGGAGCGGTTTTTTATCAATGCCGCTGCCGAGTGTCCCTATGGCATGGAGCAGATGGCCGTTTATCATCAGGGGGTGTTTGGCCAGGTCAGTGATGATGCCATGGGGGAATTTCTCGCCTACGGATACCGGCGTAACGGCAATTGCATATATAATATGCGCTGTCCCGAATGCAGTCTTTGCGTGCCGATACGGATTCGACCGCAAAGGTTTAGGCCTAACCGCAATCAGCGTCGGGTGTGGAAAAAAAATCAGGACGTCTCTGTTGAGATGGCGCCCCTGACGATGTCAAAAGAAAATCTGGCGCTGTTGCAGCGCTTTCTTACCACCCGGTTTCCTGAAGGACGCAGCCGTGCTGACAGCTATTATTCGGGCTTCTTTATCACCAGCATCAGTCGCTGTTTTGAAATCCGGTATCGGGTGGAGGGACAGCTTCTTGGCGTGGCTGTAGTCGATGGAGCATCATCCTGGTTGAACGCCGTATATTTCTTCTTTGATCCGGAACAGAGCTGGCGTAGTCCGGGAACGTTAAACATTCTCACTCTGAACCACATCTGTAAAACTCAGAAAATCGACTACCTCTATCTCGGCTATTGGATCGACGGTCATCCCGGCATGAGCTATAAAAACGCCTTCCGTCCCCATGAGTTGTTGATTGACGGGGCCTGGAAAGAACAAAACTGAGTTGTAGGCTGTCGTCGTGATAACGCGGCGACCCTAAACAGTCAGATGCTCCGGTGGAGAGGGAGGGCGGACTCTTGCATGTCCTTTGAAAAGCACAAGGTGAAATTTTTTTTGGCGTCAAGAGGATGAAATTTCCGGAACAGCCTCAATTAAAATTGGTGCGAGCTGCAAATATTTGGTAGTTGTGCGTTTCGTGTCAATGTCTTTGTATACTCGTTCGATTTGTTCAACAGAGAGACCTGTGACGTTGGCAACGTCAGGTGCTGGTATCTGATGGTTTTTTGCGTAGAGACAAATATCCATCTGCTCATACGGGAGGGAAAAATAAAATTCATCCTGGCCTTGAGACAGCGAATACGTATCGGTTGTCGGTCTTCTTTGCCGAATTTCTGCCGGTACTCCGAGGTATTCTGCAAGCCGGTACACCTGAGTTTTGTACAAATGGGCAATAGGTTTGAGATCTGCGGCTCCATCCCCAAGTTTGACAAAAAATCCTTGATCGTATTCAAGACGGTTTGGCGTTCCTATAACAGCGTAATGCATTCGGTCGGCATGGTAATATTCGAGCATTTTTCGGATACGTTGCTTGAAATTGGTGGCGGCCACAATTGATAAATAGGCGTTGAGCGGCAGCCTTTTTTTAATGAGATCCCCCATGGGAGGCTGGGCAACAATACTGAAATAGGTGAATCCTGGGTTGGTGGTGATGTCAGGAGTAACTATTTTTGATTTCCAACCGGTGCTGTATTCCGGAATGACCTGCCGTACCGCCTGGTCGTATCGATCATAAAATTGTACGGCGTGAAGAATAGGGGTTATATCCTCGTGAATAGTTTCAACTGAAAAATGAGCGGCAAGTCGACCGCTGATGCCGAGCGTTTCTTGTGCGGAATGTGCTTCCGGCATTTGCAGTGCAAGCACTTTTTCTTTGCCGATAGCTCGGGCAGCCAGCGCTAGGCAAACACTGGAGTCTATACCGCCGGAAATACCAATAACGAGTCCTCTTCGTTTCAAAGGATGAATGAGTGCTGATTTGATCCTGGAGCAGATTGCGTCGGTTTCTTTGGCCGCATCTATGTGAAACATATCCTGGGAAAGAGGTGAATTGGTGGTCATAGGTGTGATGGTTTTTGATGAAGGAAGGGCTGGCATATGCCAGCCCTAGTGATGATTCGACGCACTAACGGGAAAGGTTCAGGGTTTTTCTTTCCAGTCCGGGCGGAGGTGCAGTTCGGTCAGTTGCTTGCGTGCCACCGAGGAAGGGGCATCCGTAAGCGGACAGGTTGCTTTTTGTGTTTTAGGAAAGGCAATGACGTCGCGGATGGAAGAGGAGCCGGTGAGCAGCATCATCAATCGATCCACCCCAAAGGCGATGCCGCCGTGAGGGGGTGCGCCAAGTTCCAGGGCTCGCAGGAGAAAGCCAAATTTTTCCTGGGCTTCTTCGTCGTTGATACCCAAAGCCTTGAATACCGTTTTTTGCATGGCCGGGCTGTGGATACGGATGGAGCCGCCACCGATTTCATTGCCGTTGAGCACGAGATCGTAGGCCCGACTTTTGACTTCACCAGGGTTGGTTTCCAGCAGCGCCAACTGATCTTCATTGGGGGCGGTGAACGGGTGGTGAACCGCGGTGTAGCGTCTCTGCTCATCATCGTACTCAAGCAGGGGGAAGTCGGTGATCCAGAGGAAGTTGAAGCTTTCTTCTTCGACCAGGCCAAGTCGTCGGGCCAACTCAAGGCGTAACTCCGAAAGGACTTGGTGCACGGTTTTTGTCTTGTCCGCTCCAAAAAGAATGAGATCGCCTGGTTGGGCGTCAAGCGCTTGAGCCATGGCCCCGATTTCTTCTTTGTTGAAGAATTTGGTGATCGGCGACTGCCATTCCTCTTCCTTGATTTTAATCCAGGCCATGCCGCGAGCCCCGAAGCGACCGGCAAAATCAGTCAGATCGTCGAGATCCTTACGGGAAAATCCACCACAACCTTTGGCATTGATCGCCTTGACAACGCCGCCTTGTTCAATAACCGTATTGAACACCTTGAAACCGCAGCCGCGCAGTGTATCGGTCAGGTCAACCAACTCCAGGCCAAACCGGGCATCGGGGCGGTCGGTGCCGAATCGGCGCATGGCCTCGTCGTAGGTCATCTGCTTGAAAGGAGGCTGCAGGTCAATGTTTCGGGTGACCTTAAACAGGTTTTTGATCATTCCTTCAACAATGGTGATTATCTCAGCCTCGGTAATGAAGCTGAGCTCCATATCGATTTGCGTGAATTCCGGTTGGCGATCGGCTCTGAGATCTTCATCGCGAAAGCATTTAACAATCTGGTAATAGCGATCCATGCCCGCAATCATCAGAATCTGCTTGAACAGCTGCGGCGATTGGGGGAGAGCAAAAAATTTTCCAGCATTGACGCGACTCGGCACCAGGTAATCCCGTGCTCCTTCAGGAGTGGAGCGGGTAAGCATCGGGGTCTCAATTTCAAGAAAGTTATTGTCATTAAGATAGGTGCGAACGGTTTGCAGCGCCTGATGTCGCAGCATGAGATTTTGGGCAATTTCAGGCCGCCGCAGGTCGAGATATCGGTACTGGAGTCGAAGGGTGTCAGATACATCAATCTCTTCGTCCAGGGGAAAGGGTGGTGTTTCGCTGGTGTTGAGGATCCGCAATTCGTCAACGAGGATTTCAATGGCTCCGGTCTTGAGTTTTGGATTTTCCATGTCGCCAGGACGCCTGGCTACTCTGCCGCGAACGGCGATAACCCATTCGCTGCGCAATTGATGTGCCTTGGCGTGGACCTGCTCGTTGATTTCGGGGTTGAAAACAACCTGGGTGATGCCCCAGCGGTCGCGCAGGTCAATAAAGATGACCCCACCATGATCGCGGCGCCGAAGGACCCAGCCCATGAGGATGGTTTCCTGGTCCAGAAAATCAAGGCCAAGGTCATTGCAGGTGTGTGTGCGCCGAAGCGCTCCCATTGATTCCATGTTTGTTCTCCAAATATAGGATAGATCAGTCCGCAGACTGATCTGGAAAATACCATACCGGCATCTGGTGTCTTTTCGAATGCGAGTCTACGACACCGAAAACGATATATTACGTAGTGGCGGTCCTTAGGATGTGCGCCAGATTGAGGCATTGCTGTTCAGGCGTGCCGGACAGAGGAAACGGCTGCTGTTCCTGGGTATTCATGTTTCTCAGGATACCTTGCTGCCGTGTCCATTCGTCGTCGCCGACGATCAGGGTGAATCGGGCATTGACACGTCCCGCCTGTTTGAGTTGTGCCTTCAGGCTGCGGCCACTGTAATCGATTGCCACTTTGAAACCCTGCTTGCGCAGAAGGTGTGCCAGCAGGCTGCAGGGAACAAGCGTGTCATTGCCCAGGGTTGCAAGGAAAACATCCATGGTTGCGCTGTGTAGTTGCTTGCCGCTTTGTTGTTCCATCAAAAGCGCGATCCGCTCCAGGCCCATGGCAAAACCGATCCCGGAAAGCGATGGCCCGCCGAGCTGTTCAATCAGGCCGTCATATCTGCCGCCCGCGCCAACCGCTGCTTGGGCGCCGAGTTCGGTCGTAAGGAATTCAAAGGTAGTCCGGGTATAATAGTCAAGGCCGCGGACCATGAACCCATTAATCTTGAAAGGGATGTCAAGGGTCTGCAGGGCGTTCTGGACCTCATTAAAATGCTCGTCGCAGGCCGGGCATAGAGCGTTGAGCATGGAAGGCGCGTCCTGTACCAGCTTGCGGCAACCCGGTTTTTTGCAATCCAACACCCGCAGAGGGTTGGTGTGTGTGCGGCGTTTGCAGTCGTCGCATAGGCCGTGGAATGATTGTTCGAGGTAGGCAACCAGTTTGGTTTTGAATGGCGGACGGCATTCCGGGCAGCCAAGAGAGTTGATTTCCAGGCTTACGTTAAGACCCAGTTCGTCGAGCAGCATCTGGCCCATGGCGATGAGTTCCGCATCAACGCGAGGTTCCACCGCGCCAATGATTTCGGCATCCAGTTGATGAAACTGACGCAAACGTCCCTTTTGCGGCCGTTCATGGCGAAACATCGGACCGATGGTGTAAAGCCGCTGCACCGGTTGCTGCACATGCATGCCGTTTTCGATGAAGGCTCGCATGATCGAAGCAGTAGCCTCCGGCCGCATGGTGATACCCTTGTCCGTAAAGGTGTACATTTCCTTTTCCACCACATCGGTGGCTTCACCGATGGAGCGGATAAAAAGTTCTGTCTTTTCCAGAATCGGCATTCGGATCTCCTGCATGCCGAAGCGCTCGAAAATATTTCGCGCGCACTGCTCTATATACTGCCACCGGATCACACTGTCCGGCAGTATATCCTTAAAACCGTTGATCGCTTGAATTTTCAAGGAAAACTCCCTTCATTTCCATGGAGAGCGTCTTACGTCGCCCCGCAACTGTATTGATATCAATAAAAAATAGAGAATCTAATCGCAAAACGGGTGAAAAGTCAAGCTGATGTGGCTTTATTGTGGTAGAATGAAAGTTGTATTTATCGCGTCGGCGTAATGTTTGTGGGGCGCAACCTCCAAGCTTGACAAACGGACGGGAGCTCGGCATTCTTTGCTGTTCCAGCCTACGCGTTTACAAGGGGCAGGAAGTATTCCCCCATATTTATTATTTTTGCACTGTAACAACTGATCAAGAGGGTTGAATGAAACTGCCAGAATTAAAAATAGGCTCACTTATAGCAAAAATCCCAATTATCCAGGGCGGAATGTCTATCCGAGTGTCAACCTCCGCTTTGGCCATACCGGTCGCTGAGTGCGGTGGTATTGGAACCATCGGTGGTTCCGGTATTCCCGTACCGGAGTTGCAGGAGGATATCCGCAAGGCCAAAGCAGCTACCAAAGGCGTTATTGCTGTTAATATCATGTACGCCATGAAGGATTTTTATGAACTGGTGATGGCTTCGATTGAAGCTGGAGCCGACATGATTATCACCGGAGCCGGTTTTTCCAGAGATATTTTCAAGATTGGGAAAAAATACAATATTCCCATCGTCTCTATTGTCTCCTCTCCGGGCTTAGCCAAAATGGCGGAAAAACTCGGGGCAGCCGCCGTTATCGTCGAGGCAGCCGAGGCAGGCGGGCACTTGGGTACCGAGGCGTCCCTGCGCGATCTTTTCCCTTCAATTCGTAAAGTGGTTTCCAAGGTGCCTTTAATCGCTGCCGGCGGCATTACCAACGGTTACGAAATGGCCGAGATGATGGACAAGTATGGCGCTGATGGCGTGCAGATCGCATCTCGTTTTGTTTTGAGCAAGGAGTGTTCCGTATCGCAGGAGTTTAAGGAAGCGTTCCTCAATGCCCAGGAGGACGATATTGTCTTGGTCACCTCACCGGTGGGGATGCCGGGCAGGGCAGTCAAAACACCTTTTGTCGAAAAGATGCTCAAAGGTGAAGATATTTCTTCGGATAAGTGCCTGTATAAATGCCTCAAGAAATGCAATTACAAATATTGCATCAGTGAGAGGTTGACTGCCGCCTTGCATGGCGATGTGGAAAACGGACTGGTTTTTTCTGGAGCCAATACCTTTAAAATGAAGGAGATTCTCTCTGTGCAAGAAATTTTTGACAGGTTTGTCAAAGCAGCGGAATCAGTATATAAAGAAAAAACAGGTAAAGCATGAGTCATTGAGGAAACGACGGATCCTGCGCGATCCGTTTTTCCCCTTCTATCAAGCACGTTATGACACTTGAATTGCAGCATCAAAAGCACGAATCGGAGGAAGGCGGGGGGCCGGTTGCGGCCTCAGTCATTCCCAAGTCGGGCCATCCCATACGCGAGCAGATGCTCGACCGTGAGGCTCTCAAGGTGCTCTACCGTCTGCGCGATGCCGGGTTTAAAGGGTATCTGGTAGGTGGCGGCGTACGTGATCTGTATCTTGGTCGCGTTCCTAAAGATTTTGACATCTCCACCGATGCCCGTCCCGGACAGTTACGACAGCTCTTTCGCAATAGTCGCACCATAGGCCGTCGTTTTCGCCTGGTGCAGGTTTTTTTTCGCGGCAACAAGATCATCGAGGTGTCGACTCTGCGTTCTCGCAGTGAATTCGATATTAATGGCGATGAACAGGTTCTTCCGTCCAACAATACTTTCGGTACGTTGGAAGAAGATGCGTTTCGACGTGATCTGACCATTAATGCCCTCTTCTACGAAATCGAAAATAATACTATCATCGATTACACCGGTGGCGTACAGGATCTCGATAAAGGAATTATTCGCGTGGTTGGTGATCCCGATCGACGGTTTGTCAGAGATCCGGTGCGGATGATGCGAGTTGTGCGGCACGCCGCCCGGACTGGCTTTACCATTGAAGCAGAAACATTTGCCGCTCTTCAGCGGCATCGTGATAAGCTGCACCTCTGTCCGCCTTCGCGTATCCGCGATGAGGTGCTGAAGGATTTGCAGTCCGGCGCGAGTCGTCCTTGGATGGAACTCTGCATGACCTCCACCCTATGGTCGGCTCTGTTCCCTTTGTATGAGGAACTGCTACAGGGTGCTGGCGGCGCGCAGATCCATCGCGAGTTTGTGCATATTTTGGACGCCCTGGATCGTCTCCATGCTCGAAAGAAAGAAGAAAAATGCGTTAAAATACCTGAAACCATTCTTCTTGCGGCACTTTTGCTGCCATGGGCTTGTCAGCGTTTCAAATTGCCGGAAACCAATGTCCGCGGACAGGGTTTTCAGCGATTGTCACGCAAGATTCGGGAAGATGTTGATCGGTACTTCGGCGAACCGTTCAATGTACAGCGCATGGCCAAAGAGTTTATGACCACTCTGCTGATTAATCTCTCCACCTTTCATCATGCCCGGACCCAGGGGAACGATCCCACTTGGTTGAAAAAGAAAAGTTACTATAATGATTGCTCGAGATTTTATGACCTCTATCTGGAGTCGCAAGGGACGGCCGCTGTTAAGGCAGAACGCTTTGTTGCCGAACGGCCCAAGAAAGAAGAAGTGGAAGTGGTGAGTGTTGTCCAGGAGAGCCGGGGTGAATCCAAATCCAGAGGGCGGGGCGGTGTCAATCCTGCGTTCAGCAGTAAAAAGAACGGGGTCTTCGGCCTGCGGCGGCAGCGTGATTAGCAGAGTCGGAGGCTGTTAATTGCGGTTTTTACTCTACAATATCCGGTATGCTGCCGGCAACGGCAGTCGGTTTCATTTCCCCTTTCCTTATGCCGGCTATTTGCGGCGATCGCACGGTAATTTTTTCAAAATTCTTGAGTTCATCAGAACAATTCAGCCGGATATCATGGGGTTGGTCGAAGTGGACGGCGGCTCATTCCGCACCGCCCAGTTATGCCAGGCAAAGATGATTGCTCAACAACTGGGATATTATCATGTGAGTGAAACAAAATACGGTTCGGCTTCGCTGGCCAAAAATATCCCTCTCCTTCGCACACAAGGGAATGCCGTACTCTCGAAAATGCCGATCATCAGTCATCGCTTTCATTATTTTGATGAAGGGGTAAAAAGGTTGGTCATCCAAGTGTGTACCGAACGGCTAACCATATTTCTGGTTCACTTGTCCCTTACCTATCGCAATCGTCAATACCAATTGGAGCGGTTGTATCGGTTGATCCGTGCGGTGGACCGGCCCACAATTCTGGCCGGAGATTTTAATGTCCTTTGGGGGAAGCGTGAGCTCGATCTTTTTCTTGGTGCCACCGGCCTTGTTAGCGCCAATCCGGAGAAAAAACCTTCCCATCCCAGTCGAGCCCCGAAGCGTGAACTTGATTTCATTCTTCACAGTCCGGAACTGAAGGTGACGCATTTTTTTATTCCCGGCGTGACCTATTCCGATCATGCGCCGCTGGTGTGTGATTTTGAATTCTAAAAAGGGGGGGATTTTTTCTTTCGACCTTCGCTATCGCCTCTTTCTCCCCGCCCGACTTCTTTCCAATTACGGAACAATCTGTTCAGCTAGACTGATGATGGATCCATTCCGACCAGTCACCCCATCGGCTGTTTGCGAAGCCCGACGATAGGAAAAGAACTGTGGGCTGCATCGGGTGCACAGCGCCGCAATGTCAATATGCTCCGGTTGCAGCCCTGCCTGCAGCAACTGGTGCCGGCTGATTGACCAGAAATCAAAAAAATGCGGGCGCACCTGAAATGTATGCATCCAGGTCGGCAGTTCCGTTCGATAATTGATAAACTCGGCACAGCACGGCCCGAGGGAAGGGCTGATAACGGCCAGAAGGTCAGCAGAGGGAATACCATACGCTGTATTCAAGCGTTGTATGGTTTTCCGTATTATTTCCAGCACGCTGCCCCGCCATCCACAATGAATGGCGGCAATGACGCGTTGCTGCGGGGCGGCAAGCAGAATTGCCTGGCAGTCGGCCTGTTGAATCAGCAGACCCGTTCCCGGCAGGGTGGAAATAAGAGCATCATACCCTTCCTGTTCCATGGCTACATGGTGCTGCTCGACGCTGAGAATCTGGTCGGAATGGGTTTGTTTGACCGCAACCAAATGGCGAAGCTGTAAGGTATGAGCAACCCGCGCCCGATTATCCCGTACTCGTTCGATCTGATCGCCAACATGGTAACTGAGATTTAAACTGGCGAAAGATCCGATACTGACACCGCCTGTCCGACAGAACATGCCATGGGGAACAGGCAACAGGCGACTGGTATAGTGGGGGAGGGGTTTTTCTATAAGTTTCATCAATGAGTGGCACGCAATAAAAAAGGGAAAGCCAATACGGCTTTCCCTTTTTGCTTAATGTGGAAGAGGAGCACCTGTTAAAAATAGGCCTCAAACGTCAGGTATACCTGATTGGCGCTGTCGACAGGGTTCATACCAAGTGCTTGCAGTTGGTCTTTTTCGTCATCGAGGTCATAGGGTTTATAGCTGAAATCTGTTCCGCCTGAGTAATCGTAATCATAGTATTGCCAGCCCAGCCGCATGAAGGTCTTTGCGTATCGGGAGATGGCCTCGCCGGTGGGCAGATCATAGATCATGTACAGTTCGTAGGCACTTCCGCGGGTGCCGAGCTTTGACATGTAGAGATCATCATGGCCGGGTGTAAAGCCGATCCAGTACTGGGTACCATAGTTATATTCGGCACCCAGTTTTAAACCCAAGTCATCCATGTCGTAACGGACGCCGGTATAAAAATAATAACCGTCTTCGGAGCTGGTATTAGCCATGCCGCTAAGGGGATCGTTGAACATGCCATTCCCGTTGGGATCACTGTGGCTCCAACCACCGGCAATAAAATAGTTCAGATCGCTCACCTTGCTCATGTAGACACCGGATGTATGGTAGATATTGCCGATATTCACCTGGTCCCCATATCCCCCTGCAGATTGAGGTTGAGACGCAGCATAACGAATGAAGGCGTCGGCAAAAGCGGGGTAATTGAACAGATTATAGGCACCGAAGGACTGAATATTCAAGAACCGATCACCCTGCTTCAAGACATCCCAGCTGAATCCGGCAAAATCGGTATCGTCCAGGTAGTAGTCTGTGCTATCATCCCATTGTAAGCCGTTTTCGAAGCCGCGGCCGTAACAGAAGCGAACCCGTCCGCTCCCCAAGGCCTCAATGCCCCAATCATAAGCGTAGCCGAGAGAAAGTCCGTCAAACGGATAGTCCATAAAAGCCGGTGGTGTCGCCATGCGTTCATCGGTGCCCATGCGGAGGTGGGCAGGTGGCCCGTCGGTGGTCGGACGTCGACCTACTGAGAACCAGATGGGCAACCCACCGATGTTGTTCCAGTTGACAAAGGCGCGGTCAACGTACAGGGCACTGTCGTCGGGGGTCCGGGTGGCGTTGCCGTCAAAGATGGGATAGCCCCCAGCCAGGCCGTCTGGGGTGGACTGCATGCCCCAGGCCTTGTACATGGCCAGCCGACCTTTGAATTCCATATTCTCGGTGGCTTTGACCCGCATGTTGAGACGGAGGCGGTTGGTCATGACGGTGTCATTTTCCTGATCACCACCTGCAGGGGCAAAGGTAGGATCGCCGTTCTGATCAAAGCCGGCAAAGAGAGGCGTCCCGGCGTCAAAGACATTGCTGGCACTGTAGTAATCGCCCCGAGCCCGGAAATCTCCGTAGAACTTAAAGCGGGCTGCCAGATCCCAAGCCTCTGATCGCTCTTCGAGAAGCTCGTCCATATCGTCGACTTTGTCACCGTATTCGGTCACTGTTTCATTCTGCTGGGCCATTTGAGCCTTCAGTTCATCCAGCTGCCGCGATAACTCTTCAATTTTGCGTTCCAGGTCAGCCGGGGAACTGGCGCCACCAGCTACTGCAAATGTTGGCAGTGCGATCAATCCGGCCATGGCCAGTATGGAAAATCGTTTTACCATTCTCTTTCCTCTCATTAAGTTGATTCTCTAAAACCCGCCACGACAATCTTTTTTGACTGCAAACCAGCACGGCACGGAAGCGTATTGTAGATAATGCGAAACAACATGCATGAATTTATGACGATATTATCGGGTCTGTTGCACTCTGTCAATGTAACGGGCAGAGAAAAGTAAAAAAAATTGTACTTGCGGGGAGGGTGAAAAAAGAGGAAGAAACGATCGATGATAAAACAAAGCCGGACTGGGTGTAGGCAATCCGGCTTTCACTGTGGTTAAGAGTAGTTAAAAGTGGTCTTGTTGTTTTTTCTGCCTATCTTGACCTTGCCGCCCTTGGTGAGTGCGCCGAAAAGGATTTCCTCGGTGAGGACATCACCTATCTCTTTCATGATCAGCCGCCGCAGCGGACGAGCTCCAAAGGCAGGTTCATAGCCCTCCTGCGCCAGCCAGGATCGGGCCGAAGCTGTCAGGGTGATGTGTACTTTCTTGTCGGTAAGTTGCTGCTGCAGTTCGTGTACCATCTTATCGACCACTTTCTCAACGGTCTCAATCTCAAGCGGTGCGAAGCTGATGATCGAATCGAGACGGTTGCGAAATTCCGGGGAAAAGAGGTTCTTGATGGCTTTTTGCTCTTTTCCCTTGGTGTCGCCGAGGAAACCGATGGCCCGTTCGCTCATTTCACGAGCGCCCGCATTCGTGGTCATAATCAAGATGACATTGCGAAAATCGGCACGGCGACCGGCATTGTCGGTAAGCGTGGAATGATCCATAACCTGGAGAAGGACGGAGAAAACATCCGGGTGGGCTTTTTCGATTTCGTCGAGCAGGAGCACGGTGTAGGGATGTTTACGGATTGCATCGGTCAACAGTCCGCCCTGATCAAAGCCAATATACCCTGGGGGGGCACCGATCAGTCGGGCAACCGCATGTTTCTCCATATACTCACTCATGTCGAATCGTTCGAAATTGATCGAAAGGGCAGCAGCTAATTGCCGGGCAACTTCGGTTTTGCCGACACCGGTGGGGCCTGCAAAAAGGAATGAACCTGTTGGTGATTGCGGATTGCCCAGCCCAGCCCGTGAACGTTTGACCGCTTTAACCAGGGCGTCGAGGGCTTCATCTTGACCGAAAATAACGGATTTAAGTTTGTCGCTCAGATGCAGCAGTTCGTCGATATCATTTCCCGCCTTGCTGTTCACCGGAACGCGGGCGATTTTCGAAACAATCTGCTCTACATCGCGCACTCCAACTGTTTTACCGGTTTTGCCGGTGAGCCGGAAAAAAGCGCCGACTTCATCCATAATATCAATGGCCTTGTCCGGCAGAAACCGGTCGTTGATATAACGCTGCGCCAGTTCCGCTGTGGCTTCAATGGCGGTTTTAGCATAACGAATATGGTGGTGTTCCTCATACCGTGACTGCAGGCCGCGCAAAATCTTGCACGTGTCGTTCACCGAAGGCTCGTCGATATCAATTTTCTGGAAGCGACGTGACAGGGCGCGATCTTTTTCGATCTGGTTCTTATATTCCTCATAGGTGGTCGAACCGATACAGCGGATGGTTCCGGCCTGCAAGGCGGGCTTGAGCAGGTTGGATGCATCCATGGATCCGCCGCTGGTGGCGCCGGCGCCAATAATGGTATGCATTTCGTCGATGAAGAGGATGGCCTTCTCCTTGTTTTCTATAGCGGCTACCACCTCTTTCAATCGCTTTTCAAAATCACCCCGGTATTTAGTGCCTGCCACAAGGGTGCCGAGATCAAGCATATATATTTCCGTATCCTGGAGCAGGTCAGGGACCAGTTTTTTGGGATCCGGAGCCGCTTCCTTACGTGCCATGCTGTCTTCATGGATGCGCAGAGCCAACCCTTCGGCCATGGCCGTTTTACCGACACCTGGTTCCCCGACTAGAAGCGGATTGTTTTTTTTCCGTCTGCACAACACTTGCATCATCCGGTAGAGTTCCCTGTCTCGGCCAATTAAGGGATCGATGTTTCCTTCTGCGGCCCGTTGCGCCAGATTGACGGTAAACTCATCCAGCGCGTTCGTCGATTTGTCCTGTTTTTTCCTCTGTTGCTGCTGACCCGGGGGCGCCTGTGGCAATGGTTCGCTTTGCAGATATTCGGGCAGGCTGTGCGAGATGTACTCCACCACTTCCAAACGTCCGATCCCTTCACTGCCAAGGAAATACACAGCATGCGAGTCGGGCTCGGTGAAGATCGAAACCAGTACGTCACCTGTATCTACTTGTTTTTTCCCGCAACTCTGTACGTGGCTCACTGCCCGCTGTAAGACCCGGTTAAAGGCCACGGTTTGTGCAGGTTCGTTATCACCTTCTTTCATAACGGGCATGCCGGTTTCGAAAAAACGTTCAAGACGATCCTTGATATTCTGGTTATTGCCACCGCATTTGTCGATGATATGGCGGGCGAGATCGTCGTGCAATAGACCATAGAGCATATGCTCGACGGTGACGTATTCATGCCGGTGATTTTTTGCTTCTTTTATCGCCTTGATCAGGGCGAGTTCCAACTCTTTACTCAACATAATGCATTTCCTCTATGGGGATATGAAAAAATCCCTTCTTCTCCGGATTGAACGGCAACCACAACATGCCCATTTTTTTCAGCAATCTTTTTCCAGCGAACACCTCAACGGAAATTGATATCTTTTCGCCATCCGGTGAACAGTCGCCACCTTAGTTTCTCCAATTTCACGGGTGTAAATTCCTGCTATACCTACGCCTTGATGGTGCACATCGAGCATGATTCTTGTCGCCTCCTCAGTGCTTTTAAGAAACACTGTTTGCAGAATCATCACCACGAAATCCATGGTAGTGTAATCATCGTTATGGAGTAACACCTTGTAGCGGGGTGGTTCCTGCAAGGACTCCCGATCGGTTGTCTCGATTTTTTCCTGAACTATTGAATCTTCTTTGGCCATAGTCATAACTCAATCGGGAAAAGAACTGCGTCTGGTGATTTCGGAGGCATTTGCTTCCCGTTATGATCATCGATGCGCACGGAATCAGTAGTAACGATAATCTTTATGAATATTTTAATGCCCGCTGTTGATTTTGCAAGGCCGAGTGGTACGCTCTTTATTCTTTTGTTGCGTCCATGGTGAGCATGGAAAGGATCAGGTGCTGCAAAACGGTTGCCGCTGCAATTGGTGAACCCTTGAGGCGGAGTTCGGCTTGCAGAAGGAGTTTCATCCATCCGGAGAGGACCGGTAAAGAATATTGAGCAGCCGATTTAAACTGCATATACAGGGCAAAGGGGTGGCCTGCCAGCTCTTTTTTCCATTGTTCGCGTTCTTTGAGACGTGGCAGGCAATGCTGCTGGAAGTTGGCGGCAGATATTGAGGGCTGGTATTGCAGGCCAGGCTGTTCCAGCAGGGCTCGGAAGAGGAGCAGGCCACGGACAAAATTGCGCAGTGTCGCCACAACGGCCAAAGGGTGGATACCGTTTTCCTGTAACCGATCACCAATGGCCAGTGCCTGCTCTCTGTTGTTATTGGTTATGGCGGTCGTTAATTCAAACAGGGCTTCTTGACGGGTGCGTCCGATGAGAAGATCGAGATCGTTGCGAGTAATTTGCTTGCGTTCACCAATGAAGAGCATGACTTTGCGTAATTCCATGACCACGGCAACCGGGTGGAAGCCGACCCGTTCAAACAGAAGGTCGCCAAGGCCCGGCGCCATGGTTTTTCCCTGCTCCGCAAGGGTCTGCCTGACCAGATCCTGCAGCACGGCTTTTTGCTCTTTTTGGGCTTTCGCTCCAGACCCGGCTTCCACGCTGAGGTCGATAACCGTTTGCTCCTCTTTGAGTAGTTTGAAGAGTTTTTTTCGTTTATCGATCTCCTCGGTCAACAGTATGAGGATGTTGTTTCCTGGGATTCCGGCGGTCAGTACTGCGTTCAACAACTCTGCCGGGTCCGTGGGTGATGCCGCTGCAGTTGCCGTATTCCGTTGCTGTTCAGGGGCCTGGTAGGACCGGGTCCAACTCAGGTCACCGTCGGGTTTTGCAAAACCGAAACAGTGTTGCCATTCAGCCGCCGGTAACGTTTCCAGGTCATTGTCCGGAGCGAACGGATCGAGTCCTCCACTTTTTATGAAGGCGCGTAGAGCGCGGCCCGCCTGTTCGTTTTTACCATCGGCGTGCGCCTTGAGTGCCTTGGTCCAGATGGTTTTTGCCACCTGTTTGGAAAGAAACAGCCGGGTATCGGTTACCCGGTACAACTGCCGCCCCGGCAGCAGGCTGAAACTGCGGAGTTTGGCAAGGGTCGCAGTGAAATCCTCCTGGTCCCCGTCAATGGCATGCACGGTCCCGCCTGTTGTCCGCAGCAACGTCCTTTCAAGTTGCTCCGCCGCATTCTGGCAGAGATAGCGTTCGCCGAATACGACATAAACCTGCGAGCCCGCTTCCTCTGCTTGAGTCAGCAGCGTCGGCAGGCTTTCACGGGTGTAGGTGGCCATAGTTGTTTTCAGCCCCTGGGCCGATTGTCAGATACGCTCCCTTCGGCAAAGCGGGTTTCGTCCAGGATTTTATGGAGAATAGCGGTCAGCGAACCGGGTTGCAGGTAGTCCTGACCTCTACCGCCCTGGAAAATGGAAGAGGATTGCTGGGCCACGCCCTTCCAGGAAAGTGAAGAGGGATTACTGGCGATAATCTCAAAAAATATCTTGTTATAGGGGTCATTGATCAGCGACAGACCCGTACCGATGGTGGCGAGGATATCGACTGATCCCTCAAACAATCGGGTGAGCTGGGTATAGACCTTAACACCGCCGCAGGAGCCGAGACTGAGAAATCGTTGTTTGCCACGCAGGTCGTAATCGGTGATCTTGTTGTCTTTTATCAGCTGAGTTAACGGTTCCACGATCTGTTCGGAGCGCCAATAGCTGTGACCGCGCTGGGCGAGCATCTCATCTCCGGAGCGAACAAAACGCTTGAGCATCTCCATCTGATTATCTTCATCGGAATACACGAATTGGGTATGGACAATAGTGATAGCGCCAACCTGTTTGACAAAAGCTATGGCGAAATGCCTGCTACGCATCGCCTGAAACAGAGCCGGTAAACCAGAACTGCTCCATCGCTGGATTTCCTGGGCAAAAGAGGGGGTTAAAGATCCAATCGTATACTGCTTGGAAGGGACCAGTCTGTACCCGCTTTTTAACAACAGATTAGCGTTTGAGACAAAGGATTGCCTGCCGTCATCATCGGGATGGAACATGGAGACAGAGGCAAGGCGGCCATCGCTCTTCCATTCACCAAACGGTGTTACCTGGTATTTTTCTAGATTGACCGCGCCGTTGTGAACAATCAAACGACTGATCAACAAACGATCTGCCGGGCCAAGCAATTCAGGGTAGGTTTGCAGGAAGTATTGGAGAATAACATTGATCAGCTTGGAAAAGGCCATGCCCTTGGCCTCGGACTTGCTGGCCATGAGAGTTATGAGATAAGAACGGGCATCGGGTTCGAGAACACTGAGCAAATGGTTAAAGGTAGCCGAGAACAGCAGGATAGAATCTTCATTGCGAAAGGCCGAATCAGCCACCAGGTGAAGGATTTCCTTCTGCTTTCCGCCATCAACCGGGAAAAAGGCGGTGAGCTTACCTTTTTGAGCGCAGCTGACAATGAAATCGGAGACTAACCTGTTTTCCGGATCAATAGCCCGGAGAAATCGAAGGAGATCGCCTTGGGCCTTGCTGGTGATCCGACTCTGGAGAACCGGGACCAGGATGTCGCGGAAAGATGAGTCGTACAACTCACTGCCCTGGGCCATGACAGCATAGGCATTGGCGGTGGACAGGTTGCGGGCGGTCTGCACGCGGGCTGCCGAGGTTGCCTGTCGCAACAGGCCAATAGCCTGGGCTCTGCCGGCAGCATAAAATTGGGCACCGAACCGACTCTTCACCTGGGGGGCGAGTTGCTCGAATTTATCCTGGAGCTGCTTCATCGAATACCGACTCAACGCGGCTTCGGAAATTTCGTAACCATGATCATCGGTAACGGCATGCAGGTTGTTGATTCGCCATATTATTTCAGAGCCGCCGTCATAGAGTCCCTTGAGAAGCATCGACTTCTGCCGGCTGTCCAGTTTGTCGTATTGGTTTTCCTGGATATCGGAGGGCAGGGCAAAATAACTGACCAGCCAGTTCCATGCTTCGGTGCTTGAAAGTGTCTTGTCGAGGAACAGGCAGCGGGCGTTCCAGGCATCGTCCTGCCTCAATTTCAGGATCAACTCTAGTCCGTCGAGCATGGTTTCAGTGTTCATGCCCTTGGTTTTTGCAAAGGCTTCTGCTGCCTTGGCGTGGTTATTCTTCAGGCGGAGAATCATGGGCAGGCCCTTCAAGGTCACATTCATGTTCATGCCGTTAACGGCAAAGAAGCCCTGCGCAGCCCGGTTGTTGGCATCGCTCATATTGTTGAACATGGGGATGGTACTGAGCGCCTGCAATGGAGAAATACCTTCTACCCCGAGATAGCTGCGAAAAGACTTCCCGGCCTGGTAATTCAGTGATCGTACCGCTGTGATGCCTGATAACCCGAGCCTGATATCCAGCGGACCTTGATTGCTTAAAGCCTCGAAGGACAATACCTGTTCAAAAGATAAACGATCCTGGTTAAGCAGTTCCAGGGCCTGTCGCGCGTATTCGAAATTCACTCCCTGCATGGCGCAAATCTTGCGAAAGACACGCTGGGCGTTATAGTGCATAGCGCGGATGGCGGTCTCGCCGTACTCAATCTGTTGGCTGGTCAAGCCAGGAATATTGTGGTATATGCTGACGGTTTGTCGCCAGCTGACTTCGTCGGATTGGAAGCTTGCGGCCTGGGCCGCGGGAAGTGGTCCTGCCCAAATAATTATGAGCGTGATCAAATATATCAGGTTGTGTTTGCAGTGCTGGTGGATCCGGGTACCGAGAGTGTGATGTCGCATAGAGTGCATAGTGGGTTGAGGGGTTTTAGTGTTTCTCAGAGAATGCTTCCGGTTATGGCGTTGTTGATGGCCATGGTTCTCTGGGGTAGCTCTTTTGTGGCCTTGAAGTACAGCTTTCAGGAAATGCACCCTTTGCTGGTTATTCTGGGGCGGATGGTTGTTGCTTCACTCTTTTTTCTTCCTTTTATTCGGTCCTTTACTAAGATGGGAATTTGTCGCCATCACCTGGTGCCGGTCTTGGCGATGTGTTTGTGTGAACCTTGTCTGTATTTTTGCTTTGAATCCGCAGCGCTTGTCTACACCAGCGCATCCCAGGCCGCGATGATCACCACCATGCTGCCGCTGCTGGTTGCCCTGAGCGCTGGCTTGTCGCTCGGTGAACGGATTTCCGGCAGGACCATATTGGGTTTTTTCATTGCGGCTGCCGGGGCATTGTGGCTCAGCCTGGCTGGAAAGAGTACCGGACAGTCGCCACACCCTGCGTGGGGCAATTTTCTCGAATTTATGGCCATGGTTTGCGCAGCAGCATATACTATTCTAATGAAGCATTTAAGTAAAGACCTCCATCCTTTTTTTCTTACCGGAATTCAGGCATTCACGGGAGCCTTGTTTTTTGCTCCGGTGCTCTTGCTGCCGCAGGTGCAGGCCTCATCCGTATCCATCAACGGCCTGTTTGTTATTCTGTATTTAGGGACAGTCGTCAGTGTCGGTGCTTACGGGCTGTACAACTTTGGTATCAGCCGCATTCCGGCGAGTCAAGCGTCGGCCTTTGTGAATCTGATTCCGGTTTTTTCCATTCTGCTCGGTTTTCTGATCTTGGGCGAACGATTAACACCGTGGCAAGGGGCGGCCTGTGCCTTGGTTTTCGGCGGGGTTCTGGTGAGTCAGGATCGGGGAACCGCGTAACAGGTAAACGGTATACCGTATGTCCAGAACACTTGTTATCCTTGGAATCTGTTGCATCGCAGCTGGATTACTCTGGCCTTGGCTGCGCAACCTGCCTTTAGGCCGACTTCCCGGTGACATCACCATCGTCCGCGAAAATTTCAGATTGTATGTTCCTTTGACCAGTTCGATTGTGGTGAGTTTGGTGCTCTCCATCCTTTTCTGGCTGTTTCGAAAATAGCATGCACCACAGGCAATCTTCCCTGATCAGTGGCGGCTGGTGCCCCCATTGCGGCAGGCGGCATGGTCTGCCCTATGAACCGGCATGGCAGGACTGCCTTGTGTTGATGGGCCAGCTCGATCAGCACCGGCGAATCGATTTTAGCGTGCCCCAGGAAGCGGCGGATCCCCGTTGTTCGACAACCGGGTTGTTTGGTGAGGCGGGAGGCAAGATGTTCGGCATCCTTTCCTGCCGTGATGCGCACGGACGTCAGGTGGTATTGCGGGCCTTTTCCGGGCAGTACAACGGATTATGGCAGGTGGACGGTTGGGTGGGGCCCATTTTTGACGTCGCTGCCTTCAATGAGCTCGTCGCTGCACCGGAGCAGGAGATCAAACGCGTCGGCAAGGAAATGGCCGCGCTTCCCAAGGACTCCCATCAACGCCGCGGGTTAGTAGCTTTTCGCAGAACCCTGTCTCGCACCCTCATGCAGGATATTCACCATCTCTATCAGCTGGTAAACTTTCGAGGCGAAAAGGTACCGCTTCTTGCCGCCTTCAACGGCAAGACTGCGCCTCCGGCCGGAACCGGTGACTGTTGCGGGCCGAAACTGCTGCATCATGCGGTAACCCATGGTTTACAGCCTGAAGGAATGATCGAGTTTTATTGGGGACGAAGCAACGCCTCCTGCACGAAAATGCACAGCCGCTTGTATTCGGCGTGCGCTGCCAAGTGCCAGCCGATTCTTGGGTTTATGCTCTGCGGACTAGGGGAGCAGTCATGACCGCATCCCTTTTACACATCCTCTATCAGGATGATGCACTTGCGGTAATCGAGAAGCCGGGAGGGTTGTTGGCGGTGCCCGGCCGCGGCCCGAACAAGCAGGATTCGGTGGTCAGCAGATTGAGGCAGCTGGTGCCCTGGTGCATCGAACAACCGGCGGTCCACCGACTGGATATGGATACCTCCGGATTGATGGTCCTGGGGCTGACCCGGGAGGCCCATCGCGATCTTTCCAAACAGTTTGCCGAGCGTCGGGTTGGCAAAAAATACATGGCAGTGCTCGACGGTATTGTACCTGAGGAAGAAGGAGAAATCACCCTCGCGTTCCGGCTTGATCCTGACCATCGGCCGTATCAAGTCTACGATCCGGTACAGGGAAAAATAGGAATCAGCCGTTGGCGTAGAATCAACATTCGTCAGGGGCAGACCCTGGTGGCATTTACGCCCCTGACCGGACGGACCCACCAGTTGAGGCTGCACGCCAGCCACCCTCTGGGGCTTGGTTGCCCGATTGTTGGTGATCGTCTTTATGGTTTCGGGCGTCCCGGCCAACCGTTGCTGCTTCACGCCTCCTGGCTGCAATTTCAGCATCCGATGGCAGGAGAACAAATGAATTTTTTTTCGCAAACGCCTTTCTGCCCTGAGAGGTTCTGAACCCCGGCGAGTTCCTGGTGCTTCCTAGTGTCCAGGTTGGCAGCGGTTTTCTATGCCTTGCAGGTAGAGGACCATGCCGGGATGCAGCTCGTTTGGGTTGGAAATGCGCTCCTGGTTGTTCTTGTAGATAGTTTTCCATGCCTCCATATTGCAAAACCGGCTCTCGGCAATTCGGCTCAAAGAATCGCCGGGTTGCACAATGTAGGTGTGTTCTATGTTTGCAGCAGGTGTCGCTTCGAGCGGCAAGTCGGGCAGGCCATGCGTAATTGCTTTTGAGGCAGGGACTTCAGGTTGCCCTGCTTGAGTGTGGGCTGCCTGGAGCTCTGAAGTTATCGTTCTGTCGGTCGTCACCGGGGCAGCGGGTTGAGTCTGCAGAGGTGCAGCTGGCACAAGAGTCTCGGCAGCTGTCGGCGCAGGTTGTGCTTGTTCAGGAGGCGGCATCTGTTCCGAAGCTGCATGAGTGGTGTTTTCAGGTTGCGTTGCCTGGATCGGTTCGTCCAAGGGGGCTGGGGGTTCAGCTTTGCCGCTCGCAGCCGGGATAACGGGTTGGGCCTGCTGGGGTGCAGCTGGTACTTGAACCTCGATTGGTGTCTCTTCAAATTGTGGCGAAACAGACGAAGAAACCTGCACCGGGGCGGGGACTGGTTGAAGAGAGGCGGTCGCCTGCCCCATGTTTTTTTGCGGAGATTGATCGGACGGTGTTTTTTGTGGATTGTTATGTACTGCAAAGAACAACGCCAGCGATACAGCGGCAATACCCCCCAACACAGCAATGCCGAGAAGCGGTTTTGCTTGATTCGGCCACAGCTTTTTCGACACCTCAGTTGCGGCTTGATAAATACGCTGGCTCCCTCTGCTGATCGTTTGGGCCAGGGGATGTGCTTTGCTGTTGGCGAGCAGTGTTTTCAAGTAGTTCCGCCATGGTTTTTTCGCGGCCTCAGTTGCGGCTTGATAAATACGCTGGCTCCCTCTGCTGATCGTTTGGGTCAGGGGATGTGCTTTGCTGTTGGCGAGCAGCGTTTTCAAGTATTCCCGCCATGGTTTTTTCGCTACCTCAGTTGCGGCTTGATAAATACGCTGGATCCCTCTGCCGATCGCTTTGGTCAGGGGATGTGTTTTGCTGTTGGCGAGCAGCGTATGCAGAGAGCTTCGGGATCGACTTTTTGGCACCTCAGCAGCGGCTTGACGGCTCCGATTGCTCCGTCGTTTGATAGCCGTAACCAGGGCAAGGGCTTCTTCTGTCTGTTTGATCTGCTCCTGGATACCTGGAAAATCGGCGGCAAAGGCGCCAACGGATTCGTAGAGAGCCTTTGCTTCTTCTAATCGTCCTTCCTTTTCCATTGCTTCGGCCTTGGCAACCAGTGCTGTTGCCTCAGTGTGCAGCCGCGTTAAATCCAGGTCAAGCGCATTTCGTTCCTCCTCGGAAAAAGCGCCTTCATTCATGGTGAGCAGTGTCCTGGCCTCAATGATTCGACCGGCTTGTATTTTTTCCCGTATACCAGCTAATGAGATAGTTCCCAACGGTTTCTCCCAGGTGGAATTCATAGGGGATATATGAAAGGGTCAACATCAACCTAACAAAAGAACAAGAAGAAAGCGGCAAAAAAAAAGGGTGCTCAGAGAGCACCCTTTAGAACAGCATCAAAAAAGAAAAAGCGTGTTATTTGATATGTTCGGCGACAGCGGCTCTCTCGCCTTGCAGCTCGGCTTCGGTTTTTTTGATCATTTCACGGCTGAAATCGCTGATTTCAAGACCTTCAACGATCTTCCATTCGCCGTTTTCACAGGTGATCGGGAAGGCAAAGATCAAATCTTGGTCAATGCCGTAGGGGTTGCCCTCGCTGTATACGCCCATGCTGACCCACTGACCGTTGGAGCCCAAGGCCCAGCTTCTCATGTGGTCGACGGCTGCGGAAGCTGCAGAAGCTGCGGAGGAAGCGCCACGTGCTTTGATGATGGCGGCGCCGCGCTGCTGAACGACCGGGATGAAATCGTTCCTGTTCCACTCATCGTTGACCAATGATTTAACAGCCTTGCCATCAGCGGTTGCATAGCTGATGTCCGGATACTGGGTAGCGGAATGGTTACCCCAGACAACGACCTTCTCTACCTGAGTGGAGTGGGCGCCGGTTTTTTCGGCGATCTGCGACATGGCACGGTTGTGGTCCAAGCGCATCATGGCGGTGACATTGCGTTTGTTCAGTTTTGGAGCGTTTTTCAGAGCGATCAGAGCGTTTGTGTTGGCCGGGTTGCCGACAACCAGAACCTTGACGTTGGGGTTGGCATTGTCGCTTAGAGCCTTGCCTTGAACGGTGAAGATTGCACCGTTAGCGTTGAGCAGATCGGAGCGCTCCATTCCCGGACCACGGGGTCTGGAACCGACCAGCAGTGCAAAATCAACATCCTTGAAGGCAACATTGGGATCATCGGTGGCGATTACGCCTGCAACCAGCGGAAAGGCGCAGTCGTTGAGCTCCATGAGCACTCCCTGAAGGGCGCCCATTGCCGGAGGGATTTCCAGGAGCTGAAGAATGACCGGCTGGTCAGGTCCAAGCATGCTGCCGCTGGCGATGCGGAAAATAAGGGAATAGCTGATCTGGCCGGCAGCTCCGGTAACTGCTACACGAACTGGTGCTTTCATTGTGTTCTCCTTGCTGTTTTACCTTAACAATTAGTAGACCAAAAAATTTGGTAACCTACCGTAACGTTGTAATGCGTTTCCTTTCCAAGGAATGGTGATCAAGAAGGTACTGCAATAAATGTGGAGCACGATGTGTTGCTGGAATTGAAGGTCTGGAGAGACGTGGAGGTCTGTACGACCGCAGTGGAAACGTGTCTTGTAACGCAGACACGTAACAGCGAGACAGCAGGAACAGAAAGAATTCTTGAGCGCCCCGGCCGACTATGCCAATCCCCTTTCAAATCCGCCGTTATTGATACAAGTCAATGGATGAAAAGTCAAGCGCTCTTTATTTTTCCGTGAATGGCCTACATAGGAGGTATTTTTCAGGAAATATGATTGTAACGGTCGGCGATCACCATCATCAGCGTCTCGTAGGTGAATCCCCAGACAAAGCCTTGAAGGGCCGGTATGCAGGGGAACAGTACATCGGGACACCGCGGGCTCATCGGCCGTTTGATAATGTTCGATTGATCGGCCACATACTCAAGCTCCAGCCACTCATGGCTGCTGATCTCTGAATGCTGCAGCCTGATGGACGGTTGCTCCGTGAGCTCGAACAGGTAGGTGGTAACCGGGATGGATTGGTTGAGGTGGTTGCCGGCCTTGCGAGTAGGATATTGCTTGACGAGATTATTGGTGGAGAGCTGAATGCCGCACTCCTCGTAGGTTTCCCGGATACAGGTTGCCAGCAGGGATGGGTCGCAGTTATCACGACGGCCGCCCGGAAAGGCATAATGTCCGGACCACGGATCTCTGGGGTTGGCCTTTCGTTTCAGAACAAGAACCTCGGGATTGGGCTCGTAGCTGATAATCGTTGCTACCGCAGCCTCGCTTCTTAAGTAGGGCTCCATTTTTTCCTTGTAGTGGTTTTTGTCCCGGAAATCCAACAAGCAGCTATAACTCAATGGTATTATCCAAGGCAACTATATTTAGTTTTGCGTATTGTTCTCAATTTTAGTAAATGTAATGCCTTTTTTTGCTGTTCTCCAGTGGCTGTCTGTATTTTTCATCGGTTATCCAACCGATGCAAGAGCCGATCTCTCGCAACGAATTTCTCGCTGAAAAAATTATGTTCAGGTAACAAAACGGTATTGCTGATCAATCGAGACTATACTCTGCTTGAGAAATCAGGGAAAGACTGGCGGTATTGTTGCGTTTGAAGGTATAAATTTTGTTAAGAAAAATAAAATGAATCTTTTTTCCTTTTTTCTACGTGAGGGTGCATGAATATCCTCCTGTATGGTGCCACCGAGACCGGCTACATGGTCGCTTCCCAGCTCTACCGGAAGCATAATATCATTATCATCGATGAGCAGGACCGGCTGCCTGACAAGTTCAATAACCTTGATGTCAGTTTTGTCGCCGGCAACGGAGCTGATGTGTTGGTGCTGGAACGGGCCAATGCCGCAAAGGCTGACCTCTTTATAGCCTGTTCCCTTACTGACGAGGCCAATATTGTCGCCTGCTGGACAGCGAAAAAGATTACCGAGGCCGAAACCATCTGTTTTGTTCGCCGGATGGAACTGTATAGTAATCTTTCCTCGCTTTCCCAGAACCGCTACCAGACCAAATATGATATCGATACTATTATTTGGCCGGAACAACTGCTGACCCAGGATATCTTCCGTATTATTTCCGTTCCCGATGCCATTGACGTTGAATATTTCGTCAAGGGCAAGGCTAAAATGTTTGAGTACAGGATCAAAGAAAATTCGATCATCCGCGGTTCCCGTATTATGGACTGCTCTTTTCCCGACAACGTGCTTATTGTCGGTATCACCCGGGACCACAGTTTATTCATACCCACCGGTGCCACCAGGATCCAGACCGATGACAAAGTCGTCTTCATGGGTACGGGATCGGCATTGGACATCCTGGCGGCGCGTTTTTTTCAGAATGTCAACACGATAAAAACAGCTGCGGTCATAGGTGGCGGCAGCGTGGGGTTCATGTTGGCGCAGAACCTGGAAAAGGCGGGCATCAAGGTGAAGATGATCGAGCATGACAGAAAACGTTGTGTCTATCTTGCAGATAACCTCAAGCATTGTTTGATCCTGGAAGGTGACGGGACCGATCTTGAGCTGTTGGAAGGCGAATCGATCGGCGAGGCCGATGTGACCGTCTGTGTAACCAACAATGACGAGAAAAATCTGCTCTGTTCCCTGTTGGTCAAACAGCTCGGCTGCGAACGCATTATCACCCGGGTTGGCAACGTGCGCAATTCGGCTCTTTTTGAACGGGTCGGCATCGATGTGGTGGTCTCGCCCCGTGATTCAGCCCTGAAAGAACTGCTGAACCGTCTGCAGGCCAAGGACGTGAATATCCTGGCGCTGGTGGAGGGCGGGCAGGGCGAGGTCTTGCGTTTGACTCTTCCGGAAACGTTTACTGAAACAATGGTTCGGGATTTTACACTGCCGGCACGGGCCATTATCGGTGTGGTCAAGAGAGGACGGAATGTCATCTTTCCCCATGGTGATACCCATCTGCTGGCCAACGATCAACTGATCATTTTCACCATGGCCAAAGATGCCGAGGCGATCAAAAAGGCCTTTGCTCGATGAAGATACCTGCCATATTGAATGCACTGGGCATTATCCTGGTGGCGCTGGGCATCATCATGCTGACGCCCATAATTGTCGCCCTGCTGGAACGGGAATATACTGCCATTCTGCCCTTTGTTACGGCCTTTGTCGTTGCTGTTGCCTTAGGTCTGCTCTTTCAGAAAATCGGTGGTTTTTCTCGTGATTTCGACAGCCTGAAACGAACCGAAGGTATGCTCATTGTCACCCTGGCCTGGTTGGTCACCGGTGGCATCGGTGCCATTCCCTATTTGTTTTTCGATCTGGGGCCCATTGACGCCTATTTTGAATCGATTTCCGGCTTCACCACGACCGGGGCAACGATCCTCAAGGATTTTTCTCTGTATCCCAAGGTCTTTTTCTTCTGGCGCAGCCTCAGTCAATGGCTGGGCGGCATGGGGATTATCGTGCTCTTCGTTGCCATTTTGCCGCAATTTGCGGTGGCAGGGCGGCAGATGTTTTTCGCCGAGGCTCCCGGGCCCACCGAGGAAAAAGTCACCCCGCGAATTACCCATACGGCCAAGGCCTTGTGGATGATTTACATTCTGCTGACCGTGTTTGAAATCGTGCTGCTCCATGCCGTCGGAATGCCGTTGTATGAATCTGTCTGTCATTCTTTTTCCACCATGGCTGCCGGCGGCTTTTCTCCGCATCCCGAGTCGATCATGGGCTATCGCAACCCCTCGATCACCTGGATTGTGACCCTGTTCATGTTTCTTGCCGGTGGCAACTTCGCCTTGCAGTACCGGGTGCTGTTCCAGGGAAAGGTTCGGGCCCTGCTGCACAATGAAGAATTTCGCTTTTACTCGGGTGTGGTGATCGCGATGTCCCTGCTCCTCTGCCTGGCCTTGTCGCTGACCGATACGGTCGCGCTCGAGGCTGGGGTACGCGACAGTTTTTTTCAGATTGTCTCGATCATCACCACCACCGGTTTTGCCTCCGTTGATTTCGGCTTGTGGGCCGTACCTGCGCAGACCCTGCTGTTTACCATGATGCTGATTGGCGGTTGCGCCGGGTCCGCTGGAGGGGGGGTCAAGGTGGTGCGGGTGCTGTTCGGGTTGAAATATCTCAAACGGGAAATTGCCCAGATTGTCCATCCCAAGGCTGTGCTGCCGATCAAGATCGACCGGGTTTCGGTACCCGATGATATCCAGCGCCAGATTCTGGGGTTCCTCCTGTTCTACATTGCGCTCATGACCCTTTCCTCGCTGGTGGTGACAATCATTGAAAGTGATGTGGTCATCGGTATCGTCGGTACCTGCGCCACCATCGGCAATATCGGGCCGGGATTCGGTGCGATCGGCCCCATGGGCAGCTTCGGTAACCTGTCGGTCCTGACCAAGATCATTTTTATTGTCGATATGGTGGTCGGTCGGCTGGAACTTATTCCTTTTATCGCCATGCTCCATCCCGATTTCTGGACGTTCAAGCGTGGCACGAGGACAAACAATGGTAAATGATGCGTCGTACCAGGGATTCGAGCAGGGCCCGATCCGGCCGCCCAGTGAAAGCGGCAGCCTGCTGATCCGGATCACCAGAAATTGCCCTTGGAACCGTTGTACGTTCTGCGGTTTGTACAAAGGGGAACAGTTCAGCCAGCGGCCGGTAGCGCATGTGCTGCAGGATATCGATACCCTCCGTCAGTACGTCGATCTGCTGCGGAAACGAACCACTGCCCCCGGCAACGCAAGCAATGCGTTGCCCATGGCCGGCGAAATGAGCTGGGGGGAACAATTGGCCTTGTCTGCCGCCCGTAACTGGCTGCTGGCTGGGGCGAAATCGGTCTTTCTCCAGGATTCCAACAGCCTGATTATCAAACCGGATCATCTGATCACCATTCTCCAGCACCTCAAGGCCGCCTTTCCCGGCATTGAGCGGATCACCTCGTACGCCCGCTCGCAGACCATAGCCAGAATCAGCGACCAGGATCTTGCCCGTATAGCTGTCGCCGGCTTGAATCGCATTCACATCGGTCTGGAATCGGGCTGTGATGCGGTTCTTACCCGGATAAAAAAGGGCGCGGACAAACAGACCCATATCCTGGCCGGGCAAAAGGTGAAACAGGCCGGCATCGAGTTGTCGGAATACTATATGCCCGGGCTGGGAGGACGCAGCATGTCGCGGGAGCATGCCCTGGAAAGTGCCGATGCCCTCAACCGGATCAATCCGGATTTCATCCGTCTGCGAACCCTGGCGATTCCCGATTCCATTGAACTGGCCACCGAGTGTGCCAGCGGCGTATTTGAAAAAATGGGTGACCAGGAAACCGCCGAGGAACTGCTGCTGTTCCTGCAATCCTTGTCTGGCGTCACCAGCCGGGTGAAAAGCGACCATATCCTGAATCTGTTTGAAGAAATTGACGGGGTTTTGCCCACCGACAAAGAACGGATGACAGCGGTGATCGAGGATTTTTTGGCCATGGATCCGGAAGAACAGGTTCTCTACCAGATAGGCCGACGTACCGGAATCTTCCGGCGCCTTGCGGATTGCCGCGATCCCAGGCTCCGCCAGCAGGCCCTGCGCTATGTCGAGCAGTTCATGGCCACTCCGCAAACCGTGGATGCGATATGTGATCACCTGATGAAGCAATTCATCTGAACGTTCCCTTGGGACATCGGCCGCGAATCGGGTCACATGGACCGCAGGCCGTTTACCCAAGGCCAGAATCTCGGCCCTGACGACGCCGCACTGCATGTCGTTATCCGCCGAGCGGCCATGCGGTCTCCAGTGCCGCCCCCGCTGCCATCACCGGCCATCACATCTTCTGCACTCCTTTTCCGCTTTCGTGACCACCGCGAAGCCTCCCGGCACGGAATTGACACCTTTCACCACAGCCAAAGACCATTTTCAATGGGACCGGGAACGTAACAGCGCATGAAAACACCAGGGTGCATTGACAACTATCCATTAGGGCTACGTCGAACTCCATGTCGATGTGCCGAGGTCAAGGGTGTGTCGCAGGCTATAGGATCAATATTTTTTTCAACCAAAGGATGGTCGTGTCGTGCCCTCATTTAAAAAAATATATATTGAGGTGACCAACTGCTGCAATCTGGTTTGCAATTTCTGCCATCAGACCACGCGGTCCAAGGGATTCATGAGTCCGGCGGTATTTGCGGACATACTGGAAAAAATACAGGGCCACACCGAGCATATCTGCCTTCATGTTCTGGGGGAACCGCTGCTGCATCCGGATTTGAGCCAGTTACTCGGTATCAGTCAGCGGTATGGCATGCGGGTCAATCTGACTACCAATGGTACCCTGCTTGGCCGTCATCATAATACTCTGCTCACAGGCCCTGCTTTGCGGCAGATCAGTATTTCCCTGCATAGCCTTGCGCAGCTCGAGCAAGAGAACGCGGATACGTATTTGCAGGATATTATAACCTTTGCCGGGACAGCCAGTGCCACCACCTCGCTCTATATCAGTCTGCGATTGTGGAATTTGCATTACGAAAAAACCGAACAGGAAACTGACTGGAACAACTGGCTCCTTGAACGGCTGACAGCAGCGTTTACTCGTTCGACCATTCGCGCCGAAGATCTTCAGGCGGAACGCGGCATCCCCCTTGCTCCCCGGGTTTTTCTCAACCCGGAGGATCAATTCGACTGGCCGCATCCGGGCGCTCCGGATCTCGGCCGGAAAGGCTACTGCCGTGGAGGGCGTGATCATCTTGCCGTTCTTGTCGACGGCACGGTTGTGCCCTGTTGCCTGGATGCAGACGGCCTGCTTGCGCTGGGGAATATACGCCAGCAGCCTCTGGAGGCTATCCTGGATGGTCCTCGAGCCCGACAAATCCGTGAGGGCTTTGCGCAACAGCGGGTTGTTGAGCCGCTCTGTCGTCGCTGCACGTACCGGCTGTATTTCTCATCGCGATCATCCCTTTCATGCGACTGCGGCGGGCAACGACTCGGTTGATCCTTGCATACGTTTCGTTTCTTGGCTATGTTCTGGCTTTTTTTGTACAGAGCTGTGTTCCTCTTTCAGGGGAGCAGCCTGCTGTATCGTTGCGAACAGTCCCTTTTTATCAGTGAGTTTTCATGATCCACCTGAACAATATCAGTAAACAGCATGGCTCCCGAATCCTTTTTCGTGATGCTTCCATGCAGATCCTTCCTGCCACCCGCACCGGCCTGGTCGGGCCCAACGGCGCAGGTAAGACCACCGTGTTTCGCCTCATTACCGGTCAGGAAGAGCCGGATAAAGGAGAGATTTCCTGCGGCAAAAAAACGGTCATCGGCTATTTTTCCCAGGATGTTGGGGAGATGTCCGGCCGCTCGGCCCTTGCCGAGGTTATGGCTGCTGCCGGTGCGGTTACGCTGCTGGGCGAACAGATCCGGGAGATGGAGGCCGCCATGGCCACCCCGATGGAAGATGACCAGCTGGCACTCCTGCTGGAGCGGTACGGCGATGCCACCGAGGAATTTGAGCACCGGGGCGGGTATGACCTGGAGAACCGGGCGCAGGCGGTACTGACCGGGCTGGGGATCGGCAGTGACCGCTATCATTATCCGGTCGAGTCCTTCAGCGGCGGCTGGAAGATGCGCATTGCCCTGGCCGGCATTCTCACCGTCAATCCCGATGTCCTGCTGCTTGACGAGCCGACCAACCATCTAGATGTCGAATCCATCATCTGGTTGGAGGAGTGGCTGGTCAGTGAGTTCAAAGGGGCGCTGCTGATGACCTGCCATGACCGCGAGTTCATGAACCGGGTGGTCAGCCGGATTATCGAGGTCGCCAATCAAACCGTGACCACCTATAGCGGCAATTATGATTTTTATCTGCGCGAACGCGAAATTCGACGCGAGCAGCTGCTGGCCAGCTACCGGCGGCAGCAGGAGATGCTGGCCAAGGAAGAGGACTTTATCGCCCGCTTCGGTGCCCGCGTTTCCCATGCAGCCCAGGTACAGTCCCGGATCAAGAAATTAGAGAAAATCGAACGAATTCAGCTGCCGCCGGAACAGCGGACCATCAGATTGGAATTCACCGAGCCGCCCCGCAGCGGCGACGACGTGGCGCGGTTGGATAATCTTGGCAAGGTCTGGCTGCAGCCGGATGGCACTACGCACCCGGTGTTCAGCGGCATCTCCGGAATGATTCGTCGGCAGGAAAAAATCGCCGTAACCGGGAGAAACGGGGCCGGTAAATCCACCCTGCTCAAGGTGCTGGCCGGGCAGGTTGAACCGACAACCGGCAGCGCCGTCATCGGCGCCAATGTCCTGAGCGGATATTTCAGCCAGCATTCGATGGACCTGCTCGACGGTGAAAAAACAGTGGCAATGACCGTGCAGGAGGCCATGCCCCAGGCCAATATCGGAGTAGTCCGCAATCTCTGCGGGGCCTTTCTCTTTCACGGCGACGATGTCGACAAGCGGATCATGCATCTTTCCGGCGGTGAAAAGAGCCGGGTCATCCTGGCCATGCTGCTGGGGCAACCGCTCAACTTTCTCATTCTCGATGAGCCGACCAACCATCTGGACATCCAGTCCCGCGAGGTCCTGCTCGAGGCGCTGCAGCAGTTCAGCGGCACCTTGATCATGGTCAGCCACGATCGTCATTTTCTCCGCAGCCTGGTCAACCGGGTCTTTGAAATCGACCACGGCAACATGCGGATCTTCGAAGGGGATTACGATTATTACCTCGAGCAGACAGCCGCCTGCTGATCTTCCTCGCGGCTTCTCAACAAGGTGCCATTGCTGACCGCACCACTCCGAAGGGTGCGTTGAAAAAGATCCCAGAGAGCGTGCCGGCGGAACCTCACCTGGCCAAGTATCGTTGCCAAAGTATCTGAAGCGCAGTGGCTACCGGTACATTCTTGAAAAGAGCATCCTTCCCACGGAACTGTGGTTGACGAACTTCCGTCAAAATAAAACGGCCCTGCCTCTTGCAGGTCATCGATGATGGCTGCGAGGGGAAGGGCCGGGGTGGTGGGCCATGCATGTTCTTCCGCAAGGGAAGAGCATGTCACGGTTTTATTTGCATCACATTTTTCGGTAGAGTTCGAGAACACGCTCCTTGGTCATGATGCTTTTCCAGTCCTTGCCGAAACAATTCTCCCACAGCGGGGCCAGCCCTAAAGCCACGTTGGCCATGGTGTCCAGGGCTTTTTCGTCGAGATCTCTGGTCAGGTTGCGCGGCAGCGTAATATCGTGTTTGGCCATCATCTGGCGGAACTCTTTCACCCCTTCCGGGTAGATATCTTCAAGATAGTCGAAGGTGATGCAACAGCCGATGCCGTGGTGGGTGCCCAGAACAAAGGACAGGCCATACGACAGCGCATGACAGGCGCCGACCTGGGAATAGGCGATACTCATGCCGCCGAAATAGGAGGCCATCATCAGCTTGTCGTCCTTATCGGGATGATCTTCAAGAAAGACCTGGCGGCAGAGGTCGATGGATTTTTCACCGTACGCTCGACTGAACTCGTTGAGATAGGTTCCTTGCAGTGACTCGACATCATGAATGTAGCAGTCCATGCCGGTGTAGAACCATTGATCCTTGGGGGCATCGGCAATCAGTTCCGGATCAAGCACGATCTGGTCAAACAGGGTGTAATCGGAGTTGATCCCCAGTTTCTTTTCCGGGCCGGTGAGGACCGTGGTCCGGGAAATTTCCGCCCCGGTGCCGGAAAGGGTGGGCACCGCCGCATGGTACACCGCCGGATTCTTTATCAGGTCCCAGCCCTGGTAGTCGGCGGCCGATCCAGGGTTGTTGAGCATGAGCGAAACCGCCTTGGCGATATCCATGGTGGCGCCGCCGCCGAGACCGATGATGCCGGCTGGTTTGTTTGGGCTGTAGGCTTGGATCTGGGCCACCAGCTGATCGATATATTGGGTCTTCGGCTCGTCATCGACATTGACATGAAGCAGCATATCGCCTTGTTCAAGCGGCAGACGTTGTTCCAACTTGCGGCCCTTGAAGACATCATCAAGAACAAAAACCATATAGGATTCGGGCGTTATACGTTTATCCCGAAGGATGTCGCCGAGCTGATTAAAGGAGCCGCGGCCGAAAATGATCTGAGGGACTATTTTGAAATTTCTGTACATCGGATATGGTACCTGGTGAAATTTGCGGTGTGCTTATCTGGAGTGGTGCGAGCATCACACCGACAAGAGATGATCTTCCGGCCACCAAAGTGTGCCGCATGAGGCGGCACAATACGGACCAGCGGCGCTGGAAAGATGGTAAATGCCTCAATTCCGGCATGTTACAACGAAAGGTCACTGTTTACCAGATGACGGTACAAAACTCAAGAATGATTTGGTGCATCGGGCCGGCCAACAGGAGCGCGGCCCTAAGGCGTCCATGAGGTCACTGATGAAAGGAATAGAACGGTTAACCCAGGAATTGTATGCCGATACGCCCCGAGGGGTACTCTATCATTACACCACGTTCACCGGTTTGCTGGGGATCGTCAAAGATCGGGTCCTCTGGGCCAGCGACATCCGTTATATGAATGATTCTGCTGAGCTGCGGCATACCGCAGACCTGATCAATACCGAGGTCCGGGAACGAATCGACGGCGGTCACCCCAATTCCAGCCTGCTGGCGCAATTCGTCGACTGGGTGTCGCACCGCATTACCAATGGCCACATGCTGTTTGGCGCCTCGTTCAGGTCGCATGGCAACCTGCTCAGCCAGTGGCGAGGGTACAGTTCACCCGGCAAGGGCGTCAGTCTCGGTTTCTGTCCGGAGTATATCCTCAGTTGTGCTGAAAAACAGCAGTTCATGATCGGCAAGTGTATCTATGAGCCGGCTCGGCAGCGGATGCTCATCCGGCAGGTGGTGGATGCGATGGAATCGATGGCCAGCGTCCACGCCCAGGGGAAAACATCGGCCAGCGAACGGTCGGCGCTCTATCGGGAAGCCTTTGCCGGGATGGAAACCGATCTGCTGCGGATCGCAGCGATCTTGAAGCACCCTTCGTTCAGAGAAGAGAAGGAGTGGCGGATCGTTTCACCGATCATTACCAATGACGTCGAAGCACCGATTCTGTTCCGGGAAGGACACGCCATGCTGGTGCCGTACATTGAATTCGACATCAGCCCGGGAGAGGGACCGATCGCCATGGATCACCTCTTTCTCGGGCCAACGGCCAATATCAATATTTCGATGAACTCGCTAAAAATGTTTCTGGAAAAAAATGGCATTATCCCGCAGCGCGGCATCGATTATTGCCAGATCCCCTTTCGCCAGCGTTGATTTGAGGGATGCCGGAAATGTGCGTGCGTTCAAGGCGGCAATCAGGCGAATTTTTCCTGCTCGATCCAGGCTCTGGTTCCCAGCGAGGTGCAGGCCATGCTGGCAACCTCACCGGCCCGCTCCAGGCTGAGCAGAAAATCATGCTGCAGTATATAGTGGCAGAACGCGCCGTGGAAGATGTCGCCGGCACCCAAGGTGTCCATAGGGGTGATGGACATCACCGGTATCTCGCTGGTTGTTTTCTGCTGGCAGGCGATGATCGGGTCACCGTCCCGGGTGATGGCTATGTATGTGATCCCGTGGCTGCTGAGATAGGCAATGACACTGGGGCTGTCCGTACAATCCGGAGGGGAAAAAGTATTGGAGCAGACGGCGTAATCCACCAGCGGCAGCAGTTCTTCCAATCCTTCTTTCCAGCTGCCGCCATCGAGCACCACCGGTATGCGCAGTTGTTGTGCCTGGTGGGCCAGTTGAATTGCCTGGGGCAGGTAGTGGCCATCCAGCATGAGAATGTCGGTGTCCTCTAGAATTGCGTCACTGATGGCCTCCTGTCGGAGTTTACGAACATCGGTGTTGGAATAGACCACACAGCGATCGCCGCTGGAAAGGTCCACCATGATGGAGGCAATGATCGGCGGGCGTTGGGGTTGGTCGGTACAATCAATGAGATGGACCTGGTGGTCGGCGAGATCTCTTCGTGCCACATGAACCAGGGGGTGGCGTCCCAGTCCGGAAATCAGCAGGGCCTGGTTGCCGAAAGCGGCAAAAGAGACCGCGGCGTTGGTGGCCGGCCCGCCGGCAAAGGAGAGTTGTCGTTCGGCTTTTAACTTTTCGTTGCTCCGCGGATGATGCGGTACGTAGTTCACAATGTCAGCCGTTGCCAGGCCGAGGAAAACACCTTTATGCATATCAATTACTGTTGGTTGATTGAACGGGGACCACACTATACTTTGTCTATCATAGCAACACTATAGGGAAAAACCAGCTTTTCCCGGATAAAATGTCATGGATGCCGTGCAGCAGGGCACGGGCAGCGGGGAATGTAAAAGAGTGGGGCCGGCCGCTCATCATGATTATGTGTCTACAAGAAAGCGCACGATCTCGCCGGAGCGAGGCAACCCGGCCCGGAAAGGTTCGTGTCCACCGTTAACAACCTGCAATGGAGGTGAACCATGGTTTTGACTGCATCGACAATGCTTGCACTGGGAGCAACCGCACCCCCTTTCAGCCTGCCGGATACGAGCGGTACGATCGTCTGTCTCGATGATTTCAAGGACACAGCCGGTCTGCTGGTGGTTTTTATGTGCAACCACTGCCCCTATGTCAAGCACATCCAGCAGGAGCTGGTCGCCATCGGCCGTGAATACGGTCCCAAGGGCATCGCCATGGTCGGGATTAACGCCAATGACGCCGCCGCGTACCCGGAAGACAGTTTCGAGCTGATGGCCGCCACAGCCGCACAAGTCGGGTATCCTTTTCCCTATCTGTATGATGCGTCTCAGGAGGTGGCCAAGGCGTACCGAGCCGCCTGTACGCCGGACATTTTCCTCTTTGATGGTGATCGCCGGCTGGTGTATCGGGGGCAGTTGGACGATTCTCGCCCCGGCAAAGAGGTCCCGGTAACCGGACGCGATCTGCGTCAGGCTCTGGACGCCCTGCTGGCAGGCCGTCCGATCAGTGAGGAGCAGTTGCCGAGTATGGGGTGCAATATCAAGTGGCGGTCCGGCAATGCCCCGGACTATTTTTCCTGGCAATAAGCCGGGCTGCCGGTTGGCGACTTACTCGTGTTCGTGGCGGGCAAAGGCGATCAGGCCCGCAACCGTGATAGCTATGCCCAGGTAGCCGGTGCTGCGGGGTAAAGCGGTGTGCAGAAAGAGGACCTCGCCGGCCAGGGCAAAGAGGACTTCGCTGGACTGGGTGGCATCGACTGCAGCCAGTTTGCTGGCGTTGTCGGCCCGGCTGCGGGCGTGGAGAAAGAGTGTCGTGGCGATCACTCCGGAAAAGAGGGCGACTAATGCGGCATTGAGGAGCTGGCCCGGTGAAGGCAGGGACGCCGCTGTACAGGAATACAGCAGCAGCCAGAACGGCAGGCTGCCGACGGAGAGCAGAAACACCCTGGTGAAACTGTTCTCGAGGAGTTCTGTATCGATCCGCGGCAGGTTTTTCCTGTTATTTTGTGCTTCCCAGACCAGCTGATTGCCCAGAGGATAGCAGAAAGCTGCGGCCAGTACCGGCAGGGCGCCCATCAGCAGCTGGCGGAAGTTAGTGGTTTCCATGTTGCTGATATTGACCAGCAGGACGCCGCTGAACACCACGGCGGCATAGAACCAGATCTTTTTCGAGAAGCGGCCGCCAAAGAGCATCAATACGAAAAGGGTGGCGATGATGGTCAGCTGCCAGGTAGTGGCCACAACCCAGCCCGGAGCGAAATCGGCGGCAAAACAGATGAATGCATAAAAAGCGCCAAATCCGACGCTGCCGCTGAGTATCCAGAATTTCCAGTTGCGGCCCAGTTCGCGCATAACCCGCAGCAGGTAGGCCGGACCCTGCATGGCGGCCAGCCCCCCTCCCAACAGCAGCACCATATAAAAATACCGCAGCGCGGCCGACCAGAACCAGTGGCCGCCTTCCAGGCTCATGGTCCGGTTGAGGACAAAGGTGGTGCTGAAAAAGAGTCCGGCGGCCAGTCCGGTCAACATGAGTTGCATCATGATGGGTTCACAGGAAGGGCGAGGTGAGAAAAAAGTACGGTCACCTTGGTGTTCCCTGACGGGCATTGTAGACAACCGCCTCGCTGGCGGCAAAGGTTCTGAAATCGGCCAGCGCCTCCTCCCGCTGGATGTCCTCAATCAGTTCAATCCCACGTCTTGCCAACTCCCCCCGCCAGTCGTCGGGCATTGGCCCTTCATCAAAGCCGGTTATCTGCTCCAGTTCGGGTCCGGCTCCGGCGATAACCAGTGAGCGGACGCCGGACCAGAGGACCGCACCAAAACACATGGCGCAGGGGCTCCAGTTGACCACCAGCTGATAGGCCGGCATTCCAGGGCCGCCGAGGTCATATACGCCCAGTTGCTGCTGGGCCAGCGACAGGGCCATCATTTCGGCATGGGCCGAGGAGCAGTGCAGTGGCATGACCCGGTTGACGCCGATGACAATCAGCCTGCCCGAATCGCGTTCAAAGACACCCGCCGCAAAAGGGCCGCCGGTCTGGCGTTGAAAATTGAGGCGGGCAAATCTGATGACCGCGGCCATCCTGTCCTGCAGGGAGCGGAAGTGCTCGGGGAGCTCTTGCAGTTCCGCTATTGCCCAATCCGGGAGGTCAAGAGAGAAACGAAAGGACGTGGTGGGGAGCGTGCCGGTGGTATGCATAATGGCTGCCTGGGCTGAGATTGATCGCACTGGCGGGAAAGCTAGGTTCCCATCAGTTTGCTGCGAAAGAGAAAAAAGACCGCACCCAGAAGACAGAGTCCGGCCCAGAGATAATCCAGGGTGAGTTTTTCCTTAAGGTAGAGGATGGAAAAGGGCACAAAAATAGATAAAGTGATAACCTCCTGCAGAATTTTCAGCTGCCCGACGGACATCACATGGTGGCCGATGCGGTTGGCCGGCACCTGCAGCAGGTATTCGAGCAAGGCAATCCCCCAGCTGATCAAGGCGGCAATGATCCAGGGTTTGTGCGACAGGCTCTTGAGATGTCCGTACCAGGCAAAGGTCATGAAGACATTACTGCAGCTCAAGAGGACGATGGTAATGGTATAACGGTTCATGCGTGTCGCACAGTAAAAAGAGAATTATCAGGTTCCGTGTTGCGGTCGATGAAGGGATGCTCTGTTCTACGCACGAACCCAACAGTAAGCGTTCAAACTGCCCGGGATGACTCCGGGTAGCCATTCGAGTAACCGTGGCAAGATTTGAAAGAGAGCGGGAACCCCTGGAATGCAATCGGATCGAAAATACCAAGCCCCCCGTTGTACGGCATGGGCGTGCTCTGTACACAAGCAGTGCGGCCCCTTGTCAGGGGATGGGCCTGCAAAAGATCTTTCTTTTTCAACGAAAAAGTCATATTAGCAACAGCGCCCTGAATTTCCAAGAAGGAAGTGTTCAGACCCTGGCCAGGGTTCTTTTCTCGCTGCCGGGCAACAACGGAAATAAAAATAACCTAGCGGGTACGAACTGACGCATCATTGCACCACACCGGTATGATGGATGCTGTCTTTTCGTACTGCTGTGCAAGGCGCATCGGCATCACCATAGACAGAGGTCAACGAAATAACCGTGCTGGGAACCATCGTCAACGCTTTAGCCATTATCGCCGGCAGCCTGGCCGGGCTCTTTTTTCACAAGGGCATTGCCGAGAATTACAAGCAGATTGTCCTCCAGGGAGTGGGGCTCTCGGTTGTACTGATTGGCTGGAAGAGTGCCTTGGCCGCCGACAATCTGCTGGTGGTGATTATTTCCATTGTTGTCGGGGCAATTCTGGGTGAATGGCTGGCGATCGAAAGCAAACTGGAATGGCTCGGGCAATTTCTCGAAAACAAGGTCACCTCCCGGTCCAGCGACACCAGTTCCTTTGCCCGTGGTTTTGTCACTGCCAGCTTGGTTTTCTGTGTCGGTTCCATGGCTATTGTCGGCTCGCTGGAAAGCGGCCTGACCGGCAACCATCAAACCCTGTTCGCCAAGGCAGTGCTCGATGGCGTCATCTCGGTTATTTTTGCCTCGGCCATGGGGTTGGGTGTGCTGTTTTCCAGCGTTGCGGTGCTCCTGTATCAGGGACTGATCACTCTTGCCGCGGTCTTTTTAAAACAATATCTCGTGGCCACAACCATCCAGCAGATGACTGCGGTCGGCGGCCTGCTTATTGTCGCCATCGGGATCAACATGCTGGGGATTCTCAAGATCCGGGTAGGCAACATGCTCCCTGCTATCTTCCTGCCATTGCTCTACTATGCGGTGCTCCGGTGGTGGTCGTGAGACCGGAGCGCTCATTGTTTTTCGCTATCAACCGGCACGCCCTCTGTTAAGGCGACGACTGGTCATACCTGTTCAGGCAGCAGGGCGCATCGGTATCCCGCGCAAAACTCCTGCTGACTTTCTCTTCATTCGCATTTAAAGTATGTGTTTATGCAGTGTTGATTTTACCTTCCCTTCACCTCGTGAGGATGCTCATGTCTGTCGAACCTTCTTTGTTGCCCCTTGCCTCCGACGCGCTTAAGGCGAATTTGCGGGAAACCGCCGGTCCTGTGGTTATCAATCCCGTATATGTCCCGCTGCAGGATATAATTCGACGTTATCAGGGGTTGTCGGTAAAACTCGAGTCCTTGCTGTATGAGATCAGCCATCCCTACCGCAACTGGAAGCTGATCATCCCCGAGTTGCGGGCCTTTGTGCTTAAAAATCTCAACCATTACCGGGAACACGAAGACGGTCCCAGGGCGTTTTCGCTCTTTATGGGTATTTTTTTTGATGCCCTTAAGGATTCAAGAAAAAACAACCAGCTATTGTCACGCATCATTGAGGCTATGCTGGCGTATGCCGACAAATTGATTCAATCGCTGGATGTTTCGACCCTGTTTCGTTTTGAGCAAGAATTTTCTGAATTTTTCAAGCGCTTGCAGAAGCTTGACATCACTAATCCACCGGTGATGCTGTCCATGGTGCAGGGCCATCACCCGGTACGAAAAATGGCTCAGCAACTGATTGCATTGCGCAAGCAGAATCCCGAACAGTCCTTTGATTTTCATGCGCTGGCCCTCTTGATGCGCACCATTCTCCAGCGCAACTATGAGTACTGGCTGAGCGAGGAAGACCCGCTTCCATGGTTTCTCAAGCAGTGCGGCGACTACTGCCAGGACTGGCACGGACGTCAATTGTTGTCCTCCATCTCGCATGAGCATATTCGGGAGTGCCTGCAGGTATTGAAAAGCATAGATATCGACCAGCATGGTCAGGAAGGGCTGGAAGCCATTGTGACCTTGCCCAACCACATGGATATTGTCCGCCTCTATAAAGATATCCCTGCCCAAATGATTGCTGATCCGGTCAGTGAAATCGAGGCCCGTTTTGTCGAAAACCGCAAGTTGCTCTTTCTCTTCCGGATCATGGACACCAAGGGGTTGTCGCTCATCCACGAGGAAACCCTGCGCGAGATCAATCGTTCCCTGGT
>JBFJXW010000007.1:0-48298 GCA_041622895.1 Desulfobulbus sp.
CCTGTCCCCTTGCCCAATGGATCGCCGATGTCAACCAGTGACAACACCAGAGGTGCCATGAACCCCAGCAGGATCGCACCGAGTGCGAGCAGCAGCGCCGGCCATTCCATGCTCGCGGGCACCGCTCTCGACTTGCGCAGTACGGGAGCAGGGGTAAAGGCATGAGCCACAACTTTGAACACATACGCCGCGGCCAGCAAACCTCCGAGAAGGATGACCGCCACGAGATGCCATTGCCCCTGCAGCAATGCAGCCTCAAGGAGCAACCATTTGCCGGTGAAACCGCCGCTTGGCGGTAGCCCTATGATACTTACCCCGGCCAGTGCGAACGCCCCCATGGTGAGCGGCAGATGCTGCATCACCCGATCCAGCGCAGCGAGGCGGTCATGACCGCTGAAGTGCAGCAGATTGCCGGCAGCAAGAAACATGGCTGCCTTTGCCAGGGCGTGGGAAAGTGCCAGGAATGTGGCCGCCCTCCAGGCAGTGCCACCGGCGGCCCCGGCCAGTGGAAATGCCAGAAACAGGTAGCCCATCTGGGCGACGGTCGAATAGGCGACCAGCAACTTCAGCCGTGATTGACGCAAAGCCTGCAACGAGCCCCAGAGGACGGCAACGGCACCAAGTAGTCCGAACAGGTCTGCAACGCTTCTGCCAAGTGCATCGAAGACCTCCAGCCACAACCGCACCAAGATATAAAAAGAGGCCTTCACCACCAGCGCCGAAAGCAGCGCGCTCACCGGTGCCGGAGCGCTGGCATGGGCGGGTGGCAGCCAGAAATGCAAGGGGAACAGCGCTGTCTTGAGCAACAGCCCGACCCCCATCAACCCCAGCGCGGCCCAGACTACAGGAGAGGGCTCGACCCGCATGGCCAGTATTGTGATGTCCACGCTGTCAAAGCGGTGATAGAGGAGTGCAACGCCACACAGGTACGCCATTGATCCCAGCAGTGTTGCCAAGAGGTATCGCATGGCCCCGCTAAGGGCATCCCTGCCGCCCTGCAACGCTGTCAGCGCGACCGCCGCCAACCCCATCATTTCCAGCGTAACGTACAGATTGAAGATATCGGCGGAGAGAAACAGGGCGTTCATCGCGGCCAGCAGGAACAGCCACAGCGGCCAGAACCGATCCGAATGTTCGCCCTGAAAATAGGTTGCCGAATACACACTGGTACCAAGCCCCACCAGGGCGGTCGCCGCGAGTAGTAGCAGGCTCAGGCCATCGGCACGCAGATCAATACCTAAAGGTGCGCCCCAGCCGCCCACAGCGTGATAATACACCCCCTTGTCGAGGATCTGCCTCCCAAGACCAACGACCGACACCGCTACGGCAAGAGCCGTCGCCAATCCCACACTTCTTGCCCCTTCTGGCCAGAGGAAGGAGAGCATCCCTGCCGTCAGCGGCAGCAGGATCAGGACCAGAGCCCACGGTATATCGGCGAACCCCGCCGTCATCAGGACGATTCCCGCTGATCGTCATCAAGCTCGGCACGCCCTGTTGCCCCGGCAACCCTCACCATCAACGTGAGGGCCAGGGCTGTCGCTGAGACGGCAACCACAATGCCTGTGATGACCATGGCGTGGGGCACAGCATCCGGCTGAGACGTTCCGCCGCGTCGTGCCAGCGCCACCAGCACCATAAAAACCCCGTTCCCCATCACGTTGAGCGCCAGGATCTTGCGCAGCAGGTGCGTGTAAACGATCAGGGCGTAGAGGCCAAGAGAAAAAAGCCCCACCCCTGCCAAGGCGTACAAGAGCGCGGCGTTCATTGCGACTCCTTTTCTTTGCGGGGTTTTCCCCCGAGGAACAGGGCGGTGAGCGTTATACCGATAGAAACCGTCGCCGCGATTTCGAGAATCAGAATCAGGATGCCCGCCTGTGTCGGAGGATATTTCAGCAGCTGTCCTTCAACCACGAAGAGCAGCGCCGCCATAGCAGCGAATGCGCCGGCTCCGACCACCAAAGCGAGCCGCACAGGCAAAGTCACCCGGCCAGTACGGTGGCGCCAACCGGCCAACAAGAGCAGCACCCCTGCCGCCCCCAGAACCGCACCCGCCTGAAAAGCGCCGCCGGGTGCATGAGCACCACTCCACAGAAGATATGCGGCCACCAGGATCAACAATGGCGTTAAAAACCGGGCCAGGGTGTCCAGGATGCCCCCTGGTTCGACCTCGTGGCGCACCACTGCACCCCCAAACGACCAGGAACCCAGCAGCGCCAACAGCAACACAATCATTTCCAGCAGGGTGTCGTATCCCCGAAAGTTGAGCAGCACAGCGGTCACAGGGTTGCTGGCGCCGCTGGTTTCGAGATTCGCGGCGACCTGCTCCCTCAGGCCCCCCGTATCAGGCGGCAGCGACCACACCACAGACCCGAGTCCGGCGGCAACCGGCAGCACCACCACCATCGACAACCACCGAGGGCATCGAAGCGTCCCACCCTTTCTTTCCCCATGCCCTGCGCCTTGCCCGCTCGTTTCCGATGCACGCAATCTCGCCAGGGCAGCCAGCAGCAAGGCACCGGTAATCCCCGCGCCGATGGCCGCTTCGGCAAGCGCAACATCCGGCGCATCCAGACGCACCCAAGCCAGTGCCATCAACAGACCAAACGTAATGAACAAGACAATGGCCTTGATCAGATCCGAGCAGGTCAGCGCCCGCCAGGCCAACCACAACAACCCCAATGCCAACAGGCCATCGAACAGCCACTCCAACAGCGTTACCGTTTCCACAAGCGGACCCCCCTCTGTAATGCCCCTCTGGAAACCAAATGGGCCACACTGGCCCCGGCGAGCAGCACCAATCCCCAGATCAGCAGCAGTTTGCCCACCACCATCCATGAGTCCGCTTGCACGGCCAATCCCGCTATCATCAAGCCCAGCCCCACGTTATCGGCTTTAGCCAGGGCGTGGATACGGGTATAGACATCCGGAAAGCGCAACAGCCCCAAGGTACCGCCCAGGAAAAAAACAGCTCCGGCGGCAAGCAGGACTACGGTAAGATACTCACTCAGATTCATGGTCCGCTTTTTCCTCCTCCCAGGCTTGCCGCACAAAAGCCACGGCCGTCACGGCGGCAAGCAGGGCGAACACCAGCGCGACATCACGCAGGGCTGCATTGTCGTAGGCCTGCGCCAGCAGCAGCAGTAGGGCCACTGCGGTTGTGCCGAATAATTGTGCGGCCAGCATACGATCAGCGGCTGTCGGGCCATGAAGCACGCGCCACATCCCGGCGCCAAGGTTCAACAGCAGAAACAGCGCCACCGCGAGATAAAAAAGCTGCATGCGTCGTTACCTCCCTACCGTGACCGACGTTACCAAACCGGGAACACCGGTACGGCTCACGCTGGCCATTGCCACGAGGTCGGCCTCGACCCGTCGTGCCGGCAGCGAGATCTTTGCAAACTGGTTCATGTCATACTCCTCATTCAGCATGCCTCAGGGATATACCGAACACTCGGGCCACTTTGTGCTCTACCGCTTCGAGTTCTGCCAGAACATCTCTCCGGCGGTCCAGCACATGTACCTGCAGGACCCCCCGATCAAGGGCAACGCTCAAGGTGCCTGGCAGCAAACTGACCGTGTTGGCCATGAAAACCTGCGGCAGGCCGGGCGGCAAACGCAGCGGGTATGCGATCAAATCCGGGGCAATGGGCATGTCGGGATGAAAAGCCCGCCAAGCCACGTCGACCCCGCCAAGCACGGAGTGCAGGAGAAAAAAGGGAATAAACCGCAGCAGTTCGCGCCCAACCAGGGGCTCGGGAGGGATCAGTGCGGCGCTGGCAACAGTCGCCAGGAGGACCGCCGGCACCCCTATCCACCAGGAACGCACGGCTCCGTCGGTAAGCACCCACCAGAGAACGGCAAACAGCGTTGCCCGAAACAGGATGGTCCCCTTATTCATTGTTACGTTCTTTGATGGCATTCGTCAGCATCTTCGGGTGTCAGGATTTTTTGCCGACAGATTTCATCCGCTGCCTCTTTCTCATTGGTTAAAAGATACTCCGCACCGGTCCCTCATGAGGATGCATTGTCATCTCCCTGAATCGGGTGACGGAATCCGCTTTGGTCCACAACCCCAGATAGCCGTTCAATCGGCGGTCCGCCTCATATTCCAGAACCTGCTTGTCCTCTATAAAAGCCCTGATGTGACGGCCTTCCGTTTCCACACGCAGGAGATGCCACTGATCGAGCACCACCGGCACCTCACTTTTTTGGCGCTCGATACGTTTCCCGTTTCTGAATTCGAAAAGAACGGCATTATCCTCCAGGGCATTGATGCGAAAGACCCAATAATTGCCCCAGTCCTTGATCGCGAACGCCAGGCCGCCGGCCTGATCAATCGTTCCGGCCATGGGTTTCAGCCATACCTGGGCTGCACCGTCCGCCATGCTGCTTTTCTTGGCAATAGCCAACGGGAAATAGCAGTATGCCTCGATATTATCTAAAAACTCCTGATACCGCTTGCCCAGGAAACGGGTCATGGCCTGGGTAATGCCGATGGAAAGCGCGGATGTATAATGCGACCCGTCCTGAAGGATACCTGATTCCGGGTCTGAAACATCGCGCTTCCAGTCACCGGTGATCAGATAAAACGCTGGCGGCGCATCCTTGCGTTCAGGTTCCAGAACATCATATTTCCCTTGAAAGAATAAATCCGTCAGGGTGAGCACCTGTCCTGGGTGCTTCAAGGCCATGTCAAGCAATCGGCTGGTGCCCAGCAACCGGCCCAGCTGGTCAAGCGTTTCCTCCATGGCGGCTTGATCCAAGCGGAACAAGGACGCCTCAATCCAGTCCCCTTTAATGGTGGTTTCAAAACCAAGCCGGGTCAGGACATTGGCCATATACTGAATCCGAAGGGAACGGCCATGGTAGGCACCGGCGCCGCCGGCGAAACTTAAAGTAACATAGTTATGTTCGATATCCGCCCCGCACAGCGTATCAACCGTGGCAAAATGATAGCCGAAGCGCACGCTCAAATTCAGATAATCACCAGACAGGATGGCGTAGCTGGCGCCGCCGAGTCGGTTGTTGTCCTGCGGCCTCGCTCCCGCCATCATCAACGACATGAAGTCCTGCGCGCCAACGGCCACGGCACTGGTCCAGTTTATTCCAGGATGACTGAACCCTTTCCAGAGCGCGGTAAAAGGGATACAGGCCACATCATGGGCATTGACTTCGTGACACGTCGTCAGTCCCGGGCGTAAACCTCCCCCTAAATCAAGGGCATACAGCATAATCGGCACATTTACTTTTAACTGGACGGCGTTTTGCGTCCGGCCGATCGTATCGCCAAAGGTGAACATCTGGCGGACTGAGGCCTCATGACAATAGCGGATGATATCATGCACTGTTCGACATTGTTCCGGGGAGAACTCGGAGGAGTTGGGGTCCGTAAGGTTCAGAGGAGAAATCAGGTCAAGAAGCCGTTGCAGACGCAGGTGGGCCGAGCTGTTGAAAATGGGCCGTTTTACCTGTCGAGCACCCTCGAGCAGCGGTTTCACCACCCCCTGATAGACGCGGGATTTACTGGCCCATAAGGTTATTTCATCGCCGTCCTTGAACATGGACGTCGCATTTTTGGTGTCAAATAACGCGGGAATGCCGAATTCCCTTGCCACGGAAGCGAGATGGCTGGCCGTGCCGCCAATATCGGTAATAATCCCCCGCACCCTGCTGACCCAAGGGGTGAGGGAGGTTGAAGCGGTATGCGCCACCAGGATGGTATCCGGGTCCAGCTGCACGGCGGCCGAGTCTGTTTCGCTAAAAGTCTTGACGAATACGCGGCCGCTTACGGCACCGCTTGAGGCGCATTTTCCTGCATCAATCAATAGAGCGTGTCCAGGATAGTCAACAGCACGTTCCGCAGGCTCCTCATCCTCCTCGGCAAGGATGAGGAGCGGCCTGACCTGCAGCACAAAAAGCCGGTCCGATGCATCCACCGCCCATTCGATATCCAGAGGGCGCTGGAAGTGGTGTTCCATCCGCACCGCACAGCTCGCAAGCTCTTTCAAGAATCGCGGTGCAGGGGCTTCAGGAGAATCACCTCCTGTGGCATCAAGGATCCGAAGGGTCTGTTTGTCAACCCGGAACATCTGTTGCGGTGAGACACCCCCTCCAACCAGGGCGTCACCGAGTCCGGAAACGGCACTCACCCGGATGCTCTCCTGCTCTTTTCCGGTGGGATCGGCGGTATAGACAACGCCGCTCAATCGTGAGGGGACCATGGCAAGCACCAGAACCCCCATGGGCGTTTCCCGATCATCAAGGCCATGATGCATACGGTAGGAAAGTGCGGGAGCAGAGTATTTGCTTGCCACAACCTCCTGATACGCCCGATCCAGATCCGCAGGCAGCACATTGAGAAGCGATGTGTATTGGCCTGCAAAGGAAATATCGCCATCTTCGCCTATGGCTGAACTGCGCACGGCCAACCGCTGTTCCGGTGGAAAGAGTTCGGCAGCGGCAGCCAGAGCCGTGCGGATTGATGACGGTAGCGGCGTTGTCAGAATGCGGTCGCTGATCCTTTGGCTGACGTTTTCCAGGCCGATCGGATCATCATCATCCAGCTCGGCCAACATACCGTCTATTTCCTCGGCAAGCCCTGTCTCCGTGAGATATCGCCAATAGCTGGCGGTGCTGACAGCAAAGCCATCAGGGGTCGGCAGATCGAGCTCCCGTGCTATGTGTGCCAGGTTCGCTGCTTTGGCGCCCACATCCTTACCATGGTGCGCTTGTATTTGATCCAGAGGGAAAGTCAGCGGCTCGGCTGGTCGATGGTCAAAGCTCGTCCATTCATCGCGAACAGAACGCTCTATACTGTTGAGCACTGCAAACAGCGGTGCATAGTCCTTGCGTGTCATGCCGGATAAAGCATGTATCATGCCGTCCACTTCGAGAAGCAGCTGACTGCTTTTCTTCTCCACCATCTGGGGGATAAAGGGCCGATTATCGTAGTAGATCTGCTCCAGATCCGCCTGCAGGGTCAGCGCGGTTCGATTATGGTCCAGGAGCCTTCTGAAGCGCCTGTACCGCGCGGTCTGGTCGGCATCCAGGGTTGGCAAGACTTTGCAGGCATCACCTGATTTTTTGTTTGTAAAAAAGAATGCCATGGCTGCACCTTCCTGGTCTGAAATTTTGCAGCGGGAAACGGAAGGGAAAGGATGTCGGTGCAGATAGCTTAAGCCGCTGCCGCCTGACTGGCAACAGGAAACGGAAGAACGCGGCTATCATGGCGTGAAAACGAGAGCGTTGCAAGGGACGGCAGCCGTCTCACCTGCTGCTTCGTTGAAAAAAGCTGACGCGCTGCGCATTGATTGCATTGCGCCTCATTGGCCCGGCTGTACATCCTGGAACATTCTGTACAGATACAGGTCATACAGGAGCTTAAGTCCTCCGGCCACCAGAAAAGGGGCGCTGAACAGCAGAGGGTTCGCCATGAGAAGACCGGCAAGCACCGGAGAAGCCGCAGCCCCTATGGATCGGGCAACATTGGTTATGCCCGATGCCGCTGTCCTTTCATCGGGGTCGACGACCGCCATGGTATAGGACTGCCTGGTTGGAACATCCATCTGCGAGATGCTGAAACGCAGCAGCAGCACCGTTATCGCCATCCAGAGATTCGGCATCAGCGGTACCAGGCAGAGCAGAATATTGGAGGGGATGTGCGTGAAAACCATGGTGTTCACAAGACCTATGCGGTCGGCTATTCTCGTGGCGAGAAGCGCTGAAACTCCGGCCAGAAGGTTTGCCCCAAAAAAAATGCTGCCGAGCAGTCCCTCATCAACGCCGTATTGCACATGGAACCACCAGGCAACCATGCTCTGCACCACGAACCCGCCCGCAAAAGCATCCAGCGCAAAGAGACCGCTCAATCTGAAGACAACGCTCCTGGACCGGTGCAGCCCGATAGGGAACCGGGCCGGTACCGCTGCACCGGATGCTGTGCCGAAGTGCACTTCGGCTTCTTGTGACAACCCCAAAAACAACAGAAAAAGTAAAGCGCCACAGCATGCGTACCCGGCCATGATGTACCGATATGCTTCAAAAGCGCTCAAGCCCGACTCCTGAAGTACTTTGGCCAGCCAGCCACCGGCGAGGGCTCCGGTCGCAGTGGCGAAGGAACCTGCAAGATTGTACCAACCAAACACAGCTGTACGCCTGTTGTCGGGTACAAGCTGGGAGAGGGCCGCCTGTTCAATGGACAGAAACGGTCCTATCTCATTTCCGCTCGGACTTATGATGCCGATAATTGCGGCAATTGTTATCAATATCGGATTGTGCGTGATGACAAAAACCACACCCCCTGCGATCATGAGCAGCGACCCTACAATGAGCATCTTCTTTCTGCCCATGCGATCCGCAATCATGGTTATCCACAGGGAAACAAATATATCGCCGACAAGTGTTGCTGTCAGTATGGCACCGATACCGAAACCACTCAGCCCGGTTTCCGCCAGGTATAAAACCAAAACGACGGAAACGAATCCGTATGCAAAAAGCCTTGCGATTCTGGCCGAAAACAACAGGGTCGTATCTGATTTGCGTGTATTCATCTCTTGCCGCCATGTGCAAACCCGGGAGATCCTCCCGGGTTTGCGGAATCATCCCATCCAGCCCTGAATTTCCGTATGCAGGGTGATATATCGCTGCATGGTGACCGTATTTTTACCATATTTCTGGTACTGCTGGAGAATTTCGACAAAACGCTCCTCCGCCATGTTCTCATCAATGTCCGGAACAATGCCGTCAACGTAGATGTCCACCATCCTGTCTGCATAGATAACGATCTTTTCTTCCGGTGTTCTCAGAGTGTAATCCCTGACCGGCAGACCAAGCTCCACAGCCTCGGCCTCTGTCAGTCCGCCACGAATGTGCTTGCGAATGATATCTTTGATTTCCTCTTCGAGCCCCAGTTCCGTGGCTATTCGTGCGCCAATCTCGCCGTGCTCGAGTCCATACGTCTCTGCCTTGCCGAGGTCGTGAAAAACCGCCCCCCTAGCGATGAGCTTCCTGTTCACGGGAATAGTGACCCTTGATGAAATTTCCAGTGCCTTTCGTGCCACTTCAACACTGTGTAGAATGGCATCTTCAGGGCAACCGGCTTTTGCAAGAAGAGCGATTTCCTGCATGAGCAGGTCCTCGGCAATATGCTGCAAACACTCGGTAACGGCTTCATCTCCCCAGGTAGATCGGACATAGCTGATATTTTCCGCCAGTGCGTCCAGATCGTGTCGGGCCGCCTTGACGTTCGCGTCTGGGCTGTTGTCCAGCCAGTCATGCATAGCCTGAAAATCTTTACCGGTTCTTGTACGACTTATTTCGAGGTGCTGTTTGTATGGAGGCATGTTGTTTTCCTTTTCTGTGCAGGTTTCTGTGATAACGCCGGTAATGGGCAGGAAGAAGAGGCGATCGCTTCGCCCCCTCCACCTTTCATGTTGAACATAAAATATGTTATAGTTATAACAAAATCAAGTGAAACTTGATGCAAAAGAAAAGGTAGATGCCGCAATCATCGACCAGGAAGCGCCCCCCTGGCTCTCTTGGGAAAAACCCGGAGGTGAGCACTGTTGGCGCATATTATTTCCCGTTGGCGATAGCCAAGCGCGGTCAAGCGGGGATTGCCATGGTTGCACTTACGGTGCAGCCGGTACGGGAAATATTGATCAGGCTGGTGAGCTTTTTTTTGGTTTGCAACATAGTATGCAAGCTCACGCCAGATGTACCAATTACGTGCACAGGTTCAACAAGAATTTGAGCTATCACCCCGTAACCACATCACAATATTGACATTTTTTCCCGTAACCGTAGTAAATCGTTTCCACATCACCCTGCTTGACGGAACGTTTTCGTTCAATCTGCAGCAGTAACCGTATTGTCATCCTGCCGAAGATATTTTCTTGCCAAGGTTTCCTCTCCCTTTCCCCTCTCTCTCGAACGCTCTGTTTCCCGGTGCATGCTGTTTGCCAATCAAAATATTTTTTAGTTGCCGCTAAAAAAATATTGACCGCCTGAAAAGATCCAGTATAATCGCCCCCTATATTAGACAGCCCTAACATTACAAGGGAACCCTTGTTTTGCTGGGTGAATCAAGGGCCTGTTGACAAATTCACCGCGAGCCTGAAGCAAAAGACCCCGGCGTTTGCAGGTGCCAGCTACAAATTGGAGAGTGACATGCAATACAGTTCCGACCAGAAACCAATAGGAAGCTCCCCTCTCCCCTCTTTCCCCCTGGCCCTAGCCGGCGAAGGGGAAAGGGTAAAGATCGTTCATTTTCACAATGGAGCGCAAATGAGGGAGCGTTTACTCAGCATGGGTATCTGCCTTGACGATGAAATCGAGATAATTCAGCGACAACAGGGCGGGGCAATACTTATCGAAAAAACAGGAAATCGATACGCCTTCGGAGGCGGAATGGCACATAAAATCAATGTGACAAGGTGTTGAAAACATGGAAAAAACGTTAGCTGACATTACAGTTGGAGGGGAAGGCACGATCCTTGGCTTCGTCAGAGGGGCCAAAACCTCTCGGCAGAAACTGCTGGCAATGGGACTCATCAAGGGGACAGCGTTTCAGGTGGCCCGCGTGGCACCGATGGGCGACCCTGTGGAAATTAAGGTACGAGATTTCAACCTCAGTTTACGTAAGGATGAAGCCAGGTTGTTGCGAGTGCAGGAGTTCGTTCAATGAAAAACATCGTCATCGGCGTGGTCGGCAATCCTAACTGCGGCAAAACAACGGTTTTCAACAAGCTTACCGGTGCAAAACAGCAGGTCGGCAACTGGCCTGGGGTCACGGTTGAAAGAAAAACCGGTTCATACCTGTTCCAGCAAAGAAAGGTAGAAGTGGTTGATACCCCGGGCATCTATTCCCTGGCCGCCTCATCCCTTGATGAGGAAGTGACCAGCACTTTCCTCCTCTCCAAAGAAGCAGATCTCATTGTCAATATCATTGACGCCTCCAATATCGAACGCAACCTCTACCTTACCAGCCAGTTGCTGGAGATGCGGGTGCCGCTCATCATCGCCCTTAACATGATGGACATGGCTGGAGAACGCCAACTGGCAATTGATGTCCAGGGATTGGCTCAGCGTCTCGGTTGCCCGGTCGTTCCCTTGACCGCCTCAAAAAACATGGGCATGGAAGACCTTCGGGAAATCATTCTAGCTACGGCCGACCAAGAAGCGAACCTGCCGGTGGCCGGGGTCGTTTATCCTGCATCTGTCCAGAAAGCCAGGGACGCACTTGCCAAGGATCTGATGCAGGTTGGTGCCGACAAGAAGGCAGATCCGCAATGGCTCGCCCTGAAGCTCCTCGAGGGCGATGCCCAGGCCAGTATATTAGCCGGTCCGGCGTTTGACACCAAAACCGCTGTGTTCCAAAAAAATATCGAACAGCAGGAAGATGATGAAGTCGATATCGTCATAGCCTCTGCCCGATACGGATTTGTCTCCTGTTTAACGCGGGATTGTGTCCGCAAACTGGGCCAGGCGAGCACAACCCTCTCCGATCGCATCGACCGCATCGTTCTCAGCAGGATCTTTGGCATACCCCTCTTTCTCGCCGCCATGTACCTGATGTTCATGTTTACCATTAATCTCGGCGGTGCTTTCATTGATTTCTTCGACCAGTTTGCCGGTACAATTTTTGTCGAGGGCCTGGCCGCTATCCTGAACACACTTCACACGCCGGAATGGCTGATTGCCGTCCTTGCCACCGGGATTGGCGGCGGCATCCAGACAATGGCCACCTTCATCCCGCCTATCGGTTTCATGTTCCTCTTCCTTTCTTTTCTGGAAGATTCTGGCTACATGGCTCGTGCCGCCTTTGTCATGGACCGGTTCATGCGGCTTATCGGTCTGCCGGGCAAGGCCTTCGTGCCGATGCTGGTCGGATTCGGTTGCAATGTGCCCGCGATCATGGCAACCAGGACGCTGGACAATGAACGCGACCGGACACTGACGGTCATGATGGCCCCGTTCATGTCGTGCGGTGCGCGTCTGCCGGTCTACGCCCTCTTTGCTGCGGCCTTTTTTCCTGAAGGCGGTCAAAATTTGGTGTTCCTGCTCTATCTTATAGGCATAGGTTTTGCGGTGTTTACCGGGTTGATATTGAAAAACACCCTGCTCAAAGGAAATGTCACTCCCTTTGTCATGGAAATGCCGCCCTATCATTTGCCCACGATTCAAGCAGTACTTCTCAGAACCTATGACCGGCTGAAAACGTTTCTGTTCAAAGCCGGCCGGATATTGATTCCTGTGATCATGATCCTCTCTTTTCTCAATTCGCTGGGAACGGACGGCAGCTTTGGCAATGAAGAAACGGAAAAATCGGCCCTTGCATCGATGAGCAAGGGCATCACGCCACTCCTCAAACCCATGGGCGTTACCGATGAAAACTGGCCGGCTACTGTCGGTATTTTCACTGGAATATTCGCCAAAGAGGCGGTCGTCGGCACCTTGGATGCTCTATACAAGGGGATTGATCAGCAGGCCGTCGACGGCAAGGAACTCAGTGAGAAACCTTTTGATCTATGGGGCGGACTCCGGGGCGCCTTTGTCACTATTCCAGAGAACCTGCTCGGCGTATTGGATACCCTTACCGATCCGCTGGGGATATCTATCGGGGATATAAGCGATACGGAGACTGCCGCAGAAGAACAGGCCGTCAGTGTTGCTACCTTTGGCTCCATGGTGAGGCTTTTTGGCAGCCAGAGCGCGGCCTTTGCCTATCTGCTCTTTGTCCTGCTCTATTTTCCCTGCAGTGCCGCCATTGCCGCTGTCTATCGAGAGACCAATCTCGCCTGGACAGTCTTTGCCGGATTCTGGACCACTTTTCTAGCGTACCTGGCGGCAATCCTTTTTTACCAGACCGCTACTTTTTCAGCCCATCCCGGATACTCACTCCAGGTTATGATAGCGGGGTTGTGCGCCCTTACTTTTGTGATCCTCATTCTCATAGCAATCAGCCGACCGGGTGTATCGGCGAAAACCGGGTTGTTCACGGCGCCTGTCCCGTCCAGGCTGACCGGTGAGCATTAAGGAGGCACAAGCATGGATTTGATACGCCTTAGAAACTACCTGCGCGAACGAAAAATCGTTCCGCTGCAGGATATGGCATTGCATTTCATGGTGGATACCGAGACCGTCCGCCCCCTCCTTGACGTCTGGATTGCCAAGGGCAAGGTACAGAAGCTTGCAGGAGCACCCAGGACCTGCAAAGGATGCTGCAAATGCGATCCCGCCACGATTGAGACCTATGAATGGAGGGGGTGACTTTCGGCTAAAAAGCACTGAATACTTTCTGGCAAGGCTTCCCAACCTGTCTCTTTAAAAAAGACAGCGATGGTAAACTCCCACAAAAAACAAGAAACAAGAAAAGTTGTAGAAACAATGAAGAAAACACATGCGATCTTCGCAGCAGGACTTGCCTGTCTAGCCTATACGCCGATTGCCCTCGCGGACACCTCAAATGACGAGATAGAGCAGCTGAAACAACAGATCCAATATCTCATGACGCAAAACCAGCTCCTCAGCCAACGCATAGGGGAACAAGAAAAAGGCAGCCAGGCTTACTTTATCCCGACCGAAGACAAACAGCAGCCACCTGAACTGCAGGCGGTTGAACACAGGGACGGTATAGAAAAGGAAAGCGCCCGCCAGGTGGAGGGAAGCAATGGACAACAACTCATCAGTCCGGTGACCCTGAGTGGTTTAATAGAAGGTTCCACAACTCTTGCTCACGATTACCAAGGAAGCAGCAGCACTACGTTCAACCTGGATACCGTTGACTTTATTGTGGATATCAAGCCAACGGATTGGGCCGCCGGTCAAATCGTTCTCGCTTACGACAGTGATGACGAAGATATCACCCTGGATGAGGCCCATGTCACGCTCGGTAAAACCGGTGTATCCCCTTTTTTCCTGAAAGCAGGAAAGGTGTATGCCCCTTTTGGTGATTTTACCACCAATATGATCCAGGATCCCTTTACCCAAACCCTGGGAGAGATCAACACAGAGGGCCTGATTGTCGGATTCGAACAGAACGGCTTTGCCGGAAGCTTTTCTGGATACGACGGCGTTACCGACAGAGGTTCCGGCAACTCCAGTAACGGATTTGGCGTCTCCCTTGGCTATGGATATGAGGAAAAAGAGATGTCGATCAGTGTGGGCATGGCCTGGGTCAATAATATAGCCAATGCCGCTGGCATCTATGATGTTTTGTCGGAAACGAATGATAATGAAATCAGCCTTGCCGAGAAGGTGCCCGGTATTAACATGCATCTCAATATTGGCTACAAGGCCTTCTCATTTATTACCGAATATACGTCTGCTCTTGACAGCTTCATGTCAGAAGAACTCCTCTTCGGGTCCGGCGGGGCCCAGCCCAAGGCCTGGAATAACGAAATCGCCTACACTACGGAGCTGCTGAGCAAGGAAACCATTTTTGCCCTGGGTTACCAAAAGTCCTGGGAATCGCTGCTTCCGGGGCTGCCCGAATACCGATACAGCATCTCGGCAGCGATGGCCATTTACCATGGCACGACCCTCAATATCGAATACTACACCGATAAGGATTATTCCGCTGAGGAAGGTGGTACCGATGGGGAGGGGTATGGGGTTATAACCAGACTGGCCTATGCCTGGTAACGGGACACCCTGGCCCGCTGCATCACAGCATGTGCAGTATAAAGAACTCAAACAACCGGTGTAAAAAAATAATGAAAGACCAAAGCATACCTGCGCATGCGCGGCCTGCCATTTCAGCAAATTGGATGCATTCTCATGTCTTTGATGAGGGCAACCCGCTTGCTGAGAGAAATACGTTATGGGCTGTGCTGTTAACCGTGGTGGTAATGGCAGCCGAGATTATCGGTGGCTGGATGTTCAACTCTATGGCATTGCTGGCGGACGGGTGGCACATGAGTTCGCATGCGCTAGCACTGGGACTTTCGGTGTTTGCGTATGGAGCAGCCAGAAGATTTGCCCAGGATACCCGGTTCACCTTCGGCACCTGGAAGATCGAAGTGCTTGGCGGTTACACCAGTGCTATTTTTCTCGTCGTCGTCGCCGCATTGATGCTGTATCAGTCCGTTGAACGACTGATTTCGCCAGTACCTATCCAATACGATCAGGCTATTCTCATTGCGGGAATCGGCCTGCTGGTCAATATTACCTGTGCGTGGTTGCTCAAAGAGGGACACAGCCATCATCATCATGGACATGGTGCACATGATCACCACCATGACCTCAACCTCCGGTCCGCCTATCTCCACGTTCTGGCAGATGCAGCCACCTCAGTGTTTGCCATTTGCGCACTGACAGGAGGGAAATACTGGGGTGCAAACTGGCTTGATCCTGTTATGGGTATAGTTGGCGCTGGTGTGGTGGCCGTCTGGGCGTATGGGCTCCTTCGCGACACCGGTCGCGTGTTGCTTGATGCCGAGATGGACGCACCCGTGGTCGCTGAAATATTGGAAGTCATCGAACAAGGTCCTGTTACGGCCGACATAACGGATCTGCATGTGTGGCGTGTCGGCAAGGGCAAATATGCCTGCATCCTCTCCCTTGTTGTTGCCGAAAAGGTTGAACCCGATTGCTTCAGACATCAATTGCTTGTCCACGAAGAACTGGTGCATGTCACCGTAGAGGTGAATCAGCAACGTCAATGCTGAATTTCTTCTCTGGATTTGCCGCTCAAAACACAGGCGCCGCCAACGATCATAAACGCGATTGCCCCCAATCGATCACCAACACGATTGCCTGGGGGCACCACTCGAGCAGATTATTTTTTAGGAATCTCCCGCGGGTCGGTCATGCTTTCCGGTCGCAACATCTCGTCCAGCGCTTCCTTGGTGAGCAGGCCTTTGGCAAGCACAAGTTCATATACCGTACCCCCCGTTTTCAGGGCTTCCTTGGCAATAGCGGCAGCCTCTTCATAGCCTATAACCGGTACCAGAGCGGTAACCAGGCCAATACTGTTTTCCACATAGCCGCGGCAGATATCACGATTCGCCTCGATGCCGACAATACAGCGGCTGGCTAGGGTGATGCAGGCATTTTTCAGGATCATCATGCCGTGCAGCAGATCAAGGGCAATGATCGGTTCGGCCATGCACAGTTCCAATTCACTGGCCTCGGCAGCCATGGAGACCACCATATCATAGCCCATGACCTGGTAGCAGATCTGGTTGACCAGTTCGGGAATAACCGGGTTCACTTTGCCCGGCATGATCGAGGAGCCAGGCTGCATGGGCGGCAGGTTGATCTCATTGAGGCCGCAGCGGGGACCGGAGGACAGCCAGCGCAGGTCGTTGCAGATCTTGGAGATCTGGACCGCAGCGCGCTTCATGGTCGCTGACATCTGACAGAAGGCCCCGGCGTTCTGGGTTGCTTCCACCAGGTTGCGGGCCCGGTACAACTCGAACCCGCTCACTTCAACGAGCTTCCGCGTTACCAGATCGGCGTACCCAGGGGGACTGTTGATGCCTGTGCCGATGGCGGTGGCGCCCATGTTGATATCCCGGAATTCGTAAGCGGCGCGCTCGATAGCTTTCATCGCGCTTTCAATCATCACCGCATAGGCACTGAATTCCTGCCCCAGGGTCATGGGAACGGCATCCTGATTTTCGGTACGCCCCATTTTCAGGACATCCTTGAACTCCTCGGCCTTTTCCTCCAGCGCACCCTTCAGTTCCTCCATGGCAGTGACAAGGTCGCAATTGGCAAGCATGACCCCAAGCTTAATGGCCGTGGGGTAGGCATCATTGGTCGATTGCGAACAATTGACATGATCGTTGGGGTGCAGATATTGATATTCCCCTTTGTTGTACCCCATCAATTCCAGGCCACGGTTGGCGATGACCTCGTTGGCATTCATGTTGGTTGAGGTACCCGCCCCTCCTTGAAACATGTCCACTGCAAACTGTGCCCGCAGCTTGCCCGCAAGGATTTCGTCGCAGGCTTCACAGATGGCCTTCATTTTTCTTTCGTCCAAAACGCCAAGCTCATGATTCGCCAGTGCTGCCGCTTTCTTGACAAGGGCCAGCCCCGCAATCAAATGTTTGAAATTGCTGACCGTCACACCGGAGATTGAAAAATTTTCGATGGCGCGCGTGGTCTGCACGCCGTAATAGGCGCTATTACTAACTTCACGATTGCCAAGTGAGTCATGCTCCACGCGAAAACCGCTCACGATCTGAACATCATTCTTCTGCTCATACAATTGATTGGACAGCATTCGCAGCCGCCTGTTGATCCCCACAGCCACCTGGGAGATGATCCGGTAAAACAGGTCTGGTTTGTCTTCCCGGTAGCGAGCGATGATCTCTGTTGAAACCTGCCAGACCGTGGTTCCCTTGCGGGTGAAGGCCCCTGAACTGTGGGAATCCCCTTCTATGAAGGCCCCTTCGCTGAGCAGGGCGCCACCGATGAGGGTGGCGAGGTGCCGCGACGAGCCGTGCAGGCCGCGGACCAGTTGCACATCGCCATCCAGGATTATGCCGGCCCACCTTCTCGGTGTGGATTCATGAAAAAGCCATTCATTGGGCTTGTAGACGTGCCGCTCGCCTTCGGAAAAAAAGGCGATGAGATCTGCCGCTTCAATTCCGGAAGCTCTGGCAGCCTCTTTAATTTGGCTTTTTACTCGTTTCATGGTCTCCCTTCCTTTTGAGTTTGCCGGCTCAGCGAAGGATTGCCGCTGTGCCTGAGATCAAGAATGGATAACTGTTGAGATACCTATTGATCCTTATGAGGCCGACGGTATCGGGTGCGACTGCCTGCATGCTGGCTGTGATGAAACCGTCACCGCACCGATCAGGTTTGGTGCTGTTCCATCTTGATCGCTACAAGCGTTATATCATCATCCTGAGGGTGCTGTTGCCGAAACTGCTCAATCTCTTCAATGATAACCTCGAGGAGCTGTGTTGGCGGCAATTGATGGTGCGCCGCAATCAGGTCTTTGATCCGTTGCTTGCCGAATTGTTCGCCGCGTACATTTTCAACCTCCCAGGCACCGTCACTGCCGATAAGAATGATCAGTTCCTCCGGTCCCACAGGCTGGATATTTGCGCAATACGGATAGTCGGCATCGAAGCCGAGAACCAGTCCTTGCCCTTTCAGTTCCCCATAGTGGTTGCGGCGGGGATAATACAGGATAGCAGGATCATGCCCGGCTCGAACCCATTGAAGCTCGCGCTTTGCCGAATCGATGACCAGGTAAAACAAAGAGGCGAAATTCCCTGATTGGACGGTGTCGGAACAGAGCAGCCGATTGACATCAGCTATTTTCTCGGCAAGAATTCCCGGTTGATCAAGCCGGCAGCGCAAGAGGGCTCGAATCGTGGCCATCAACAAAGCTGCTCCAATACCATGCCCCACCACATCGCCAACCGCCACACCCACCTGGGAAGAATCAGCCGGAAATTCGATTACATCAAAGAAATCACCGCCTGTTTCATCGCAGTACACACTCAGGCCGCTCACTTCCATTTCCAACCTTTTGATGCTCTTCTGGGGTAGGAAATTCTGCTGCACTTCCCGGGCGATTTCCATCGATTTCTGCAGATGGGCTCCGCGTTCAAGCTGGCTCGTCATCAGATTGAAATTTGCAATGAGTTCTCCCACCTCATCCCGTGTGGTGACCCTGAGCGGATCGCCAAAATTCCCGTGAGCAAGACTGCCGGCAGCGCGGGATACCTCCTTGATTGCCAGCGTGGTTTTTGCGGTCACCGACCGAATAAACCATAAAATAGAGAGGATAATGACAAGATAGCTTGCCAGATAGGCATTACGAAAACGGAGCATGGGTTGGAGCACGTCTACGCCCGGGGCAATGACGATGAGGGTCAATGGCACTTCTTCCAACCGGTAAAAACCGCTGATCTCCTTTGGTGGCAAACCGGGGCCGAAGACGGTTCCGGCTTTTTGCTGCTGCAACGCAGCTAACGTTTTGGTCTCCAATTCTCCCGAACTACCGAAAACGGCTGTGTTTTGTCTCTCTGCCTCATCCTTTTTCAGGATAGTACTGGAGAGAATATTTCCTTGCATATCGACGATATAGGCCCTGTAAATGTTCCACCAGGACGTCTGTATCGTGTGTGCATTAAGAGCATCAAAAGAAAGAAGGACCTCGACGCGGCCAATCATATTTCCCTCTGAATCGTTAAATTCGGCCACGAGCGAAATCATTTTATTTTTTAAGATAAAATCGTAGACAGGGGGGGTAATCGCGTGAGGTTTTATCCCTTGCTGAGCCGCATTGTGCCTGCTGATCGAGGCCATCCGCTTTCTTGCCGCTGCGGTGTGCATACCCAGCCAGTCCACCTTAACGTTCACCACGCCGTCCATCTGTCGCAATTCCGCGATAACGAAGTTGTGTATTTTTCTCCCAGAATCATACGCTGCCGTATTTTGCAATAACTGCAACAGCTGCTTTGGCCGGTTGAGCCCCATATCGATATGGTGGGCGGCTCGCTGCAGCTTGGCGACAGACGCTTCTCCCCACTGCTCAAGGAGCAGATTTCGTACCGCAAAAAAACCGGCCACTCCTATTGCTGCCAGAAGAAAAAAAGTCGGCACTAAGATAAAAAAAGCGGTTCGTTGCTGCAGACTGCGAGGACGGAATAAATCAGAAAAAATCGATGATCCCATAACTGTCTCTTGGTCCATGCAAAGGTTGTGTAGACGACTGGGGCGGTTTTGCGAAACTGCGTGTCGATACAGCGGTTGCACCCTTCTCTTGTGCGACGTTCGTTCTCATGGAATGCAATGAGATCGACAATAAGCAGGCAAAGGGACAAGGGGCGCCACGCCTTCAGATTCTGATATGCTGTTTGGCCGCACCTCTGCATATCGAGAGTGTCCCCACCACGCATCTTGGTTTTGCGCAACCGGATTTCGCAACAACCACCTGTTTATCATAAATTATCCGCGACGGTTCAATCAAAATGTGCAGCGGCAGTACGGCTGAAGCTGGCAGTTCCTATTGATGCATGCCGCTTCTGTTATCTGAGGGTTTGGTATGGCACGGAAATATTCCACGCCGAGGCATGATTCAAAGGTTCCCCAGACCTAAAGTCTGCGCGGTAAGGACGTGTGTGGGTATTGCCATTGCAGAATCCAAGCATGCTCTTCCACACTTGATGCGTATTTTCCCTCGTATTCTCTTTGCCCGTCTCAGATGCAGGGCATACGACCCATCCCCCCGGCCCCTCAGGCAAACAAACTATGCCGTGCAGCAGTCGATATGGCCAACACAGCGGGATGCGTCAAGACCCTCTCAACAGAAATGGCATAAAACCGGTAAGTTACCTTTTTTGTTCGTCCCAAGATGGAAACTTTATACTGACGCTGTACTTCATCTTCAATGACCGTGGGTGCCATAAAGATGCCATCACCTTGCTGGCCGAAAGCCTTGAGGAGTGCCGCATCATCAAACTCACCAACAACTACCGGCACAATATCAAGCGACTCGAACCATCCATCCAGTTCTTCTCGTAAGGTGAGCGTCTCTATCGGCAGCAGCATGGGTGCCTTGTTGAGGGAATGCGGGAATTTTTGCTGGAGGGTTCTGCGCAAGTTTTCCTCTGCAAAAAAGGTTGTTCCGCATTTTCCAAGAAAATGATTGTATGCTTTGACACTTAATCCAGCGCCAATGGTCGAATCGCTGAGGACAATATCCAATTCATGCAGGGCCAGTTTTGTGAGCAGAGCCTCCTTTTTATTTTCACGGCAGACAAGACGAATCGGCTCCGGCAGTTTTAATACCGGCTCCAGAAAATGACGGACAATCATTTTCGGAAGAGCATCCACAACACCGACTCGTAGCGGGATTCGTCCTGCTGTGGGGTTACCTTGCACCGTATTGATCAACTCTCTTCCCAATGAAAATATTTCATCCGCATACTGAAATACCAGATTCCCCATTTCCGTAGGTTCAACTGTGCGGCCAACCCGATCGAAGAGTTTAACATTGAGCGCTTCTTCAAAGGTACTGAGTTGAGCGCTGATGGTGGACGGGACTAAATGAAGTCGCTTTCCGGCCGCTGTAATCCCTCCCTCGCGAACAACGGTCCAGAAATAAAAAAGATGATGATAGTTAAGCCATTCCATACCACTCCCTTTAATATTCGATTTTATCGAACGATAAAAATGAATATATCAAATTGATCAAATTGTTTCCATGGTTACTATATCGTGCTACATATATTCAAACCAATTCATTCAAACAGTGAATGCCCTTTTCACTTGCATCCTCAGTTTAAAGTAAATTAGTACTACATATCAGCTATATAACAAGAGCATACAAACTGCCGACAGACCAGCGTCAGCAGCCAACCGTTCACCCTCAACAGGAGTTTTGTAATGCGTAGATTGAGCTTCCTTAGTTTCGCCACCACCCTGATGGTTTTTCTGGGTTTTGGCGGAGCAACCTTTGCGGCGGGTTCGGCCGTTATCCCGGAAAGTCTGAACCTTACACAGCATTGGGGAGGATATGCCGCCCTGGCCATATTCACTGTCGCCTATATGTTTGTCATGCTGGAAGAAGTGACGCATATGCGTAAATCCAAACCCGTCCTGCTGGCAGCCGGTGTTATCTGGGGTTTAATCGGCCTTATATATGCAATGAACGGCATCGACCATGCAGCCGAGATCGCCATCCGCCATAATATCCTTGAATACGCGGAGTTGTTTCTCTTTCTGTTAGTTGCCATGACCTTCATCAATGCCATGGATGAACGGCTGGTTTTTGAGGTGCTCCGGGCAAAACTGGTCAATGCCGGCTATTCTTACAGAAAACTGTTTTGGATTACCGGCCTTCTTGCTTTTTTCATTTCTCCTATTGCAGATAATCTTACTACCGCGCTGCTCATGTGCGCCGTGGTTATGGCAATCGGTAAGGAAGATAAGCAATTCATAGGCCTGTCCTGCATTAATATTGTCGTCGCGGCCAATGCAGGTGGCGCGTTCAGCCCCTTTGGCGACATTACCACCTTGATGGTATGGCAGAAGGGTATCGTCCAGTTTCAGGAATTTTTGGTATTGTTTATACCCTCGGTCGTCAACTGGCTCATACCGGCCGTCATCATGAGTTTCGCCATTCCAAACAAGCAGCCGGAATCAGGTGCGGAAACCATACAGCTCAAACGTGGTGCATTCGTCATTATCGGCCTTTTTCTCTGGACCATCGTTACCGCGGTTAGTTTTCACAATTTTTTACAATTGCCCCCGGTAGTCGGCATGATGGCAGGCTTGTCACTGCTGAAAATATTTGGCTACTACCTCAATAAAACCCATATCCCGGACATCAAAACCTATGACCCCCAAAAAGCGGAGGAACGCATTGGCCAGATTATTCCCTTTGATATATTCAAAAAGGTTGCCCGGGCAGAATGGGATACCCTGCTTTTTTTCTACGGTGTTATTCTCTGCGTCGGCGGTCTCGGCTTCATGGGCTATCTCGGACTCGCATCAAAAGTAATGTACCTTGACTGGGGCCCGACAACCGCAAATGTCATGGTGGGCCTTCTCTCCGCAATCGTAGATAATATCCCGGTCATGTTTGCCGTCCTGACCATGATGCCGGATATGTCCCATGGCCAGTGGCTGCTTGTCACCCTGACCGCTGGTGTTGGAGGGAGCTTGCTGTCGATTGGATCCGCCGCCGGCGTGGCGCTCATGGGACAGGCCAGAGGAAAATATACCTTTTTCGGCCATCTCAAATGGTCGCCTGTCATAGGCTTGGGATACATAGGAAGTATTTACACCCATTTTCTTATCAACGGCTCTTTGATGTAAGGTCCGATTGGCACAACAAGGATCAACGCAGCAGGCATAGCACCTGCAGGATCGCATTACATCACTATGATCTCTGTATGACCGCGTCCTATCGGATGCCAGCAATACAGGAGTAATTAAACGGCTCGTCCCTCTTGGAAAGTTCTCCGGTGGCAATTAAGCCCTCTTTCCAAGAGGACGTCCGCTTTTCGGAACAAAATTGTTCGAATTCCCAAAAGATTGCACAGACAAGTAGACGGAAGGCGATCAGTAGATCGAAGGGATCAGCTTGTCAGCTGAACGATAGCAACCAGTAGCATGCCCAGAAAAAAGACACTGTTGAAAGAAATAAACAATATTTTGTAATTAAATACTTTTTTTCGCACCGCAAGCAGCACCCCAAGGAGGGCCACTGCGCCAGCCATCAGGGCGATGACCAGACGACCTCCGGGCGCCAGCAGGTCCGGGTAGAGAATAAGTGAAAGAGCGACCACAATGAAAGCACTCATCCATGCGACTACGATTCTTTTAAGGCTTTGTTCGGAAAACAGCCTGATCAAGGCCGGCCGGTTCACCGTATGGTAATCGTCTTGATGATGGAGCAGGACCAAACAGAAATGAGGAATCTGCCAGAGAAAAAACAGGGCAAAGAGCGCCCAGGCCCGGCTGTCGCCTAACATGCCGCCAGCGGATACCCAGCCGATTAGCGGCGGAATGGCGCCGGCAAGGCCTCCAGGAAAAAGGGCGAAAACCGAAACTCCTTTAAGCGACGTGTAGGCGCCGTTATACAGAACAATTGCTGCTATTCCCAACAGAAACGGCTGTTGGCCAGCACTACCATAAAACAGCACACCGAGGCCCGCAGTGACCAGCAGGAAACTGAGCACAAGGGCTGCACGAACAGTCAGGCGACCGGTCACCAACGGCCGACGGCGCGTGCGGACAAAGAGGCCGTCCACTGCTCTTTCCTGAAGACTGTTGAATCCGGCTGCCCCGCAGGCCAGCATAAAAACACCGTATATGGCACCCCAAAAATGCGGCGTGAGCGCAGGGGTATGGAGGATGAATCCGAATCCTGCTGAAAAAGCTATCGGCAAACAGAGCGGAACTTTACACAACTGGGTCCAAGGCAGAAGACAGACAACAGCCGGATGGCGTGATCCGTTCTTCATTGGCACGCGGGGAGAGTACGACTAGTAGTCGTCCTGCTCGAGCCAGGCTTCATAGTCTTTTTGCGGTACAACCTTCAGTTTGGCAACCATTTGCGAATGATCAAGGCCGCAGTATTCCGTACACAGGATGTCATATTCTCCCGGCTCACCTGTTCTGAACCAGACATAGGTCGGATAATTCTTGACCGCATCGGCTTTGACGCGAAAGGCCGGCAAATAGAAGCTGTGAATCACGTCGATTGATTCGATATTGAGCTTAATCGGTGTATTTTCCGGCACCACCAGGAGGTTTTCAGATTCCTTGTCATTGTCGTAGATGAAAATCCAGGAGAACATCTGCGCGAGGACTTCAATCTGAACCGATCCTGCGGGAACGGTACGAAGACCGGTATAGGATTTCCAGCCGACCACGAACATGGAGAGAGCGATGAGGGTCGGGATTACTGTCCACAGCAGTTCGAGCTTCCAATTGTCCCTGATATCGGCGGCCTGGGGATGACGGCTGCGCCGGTAACGGATGACAAAATAGACCATGGCCAACGTTATGCCGGTCAAAAAGAATACCGAAATTATAAAAATGTACCAGAACGCCTGGTCTACACCGACAACAGGATTCATTGATTCTTCCCTTGACTATTGACGAAATGCGATATCCCAGAAGGTAAAGCTGATCATTATGGCCAGAAAGATCACCGTGCTGATAAACGATACCGTGATAGCTTTGCTTTCGTATTTAAGATGCATAAAAAAGAGCAATACCAGGGAGACCTTGGCGCAGGCAATCCCGAGGGCGAGCGGCACATTGAAAACGCCTAAATGAATATAGCTCACCCCGATGGTTACTCCGGTGAGCAGGAGAAGGACTGCAAGGACCAGGGCCAGAGTTTTGTAGGACATGAGGTGCTGTTCAGAAGAATCCATTGCGGGCTCCTTGGTCTCGTTACAGGACCAGATAAAAAAGCGGGAAGACGAAAATCCAGATGAGGTCAACCAAATGCCAGTATAAACCTGAATTTTCGAGCAATGCAAATTTCTTCGCGGTGATTTTGTTTTTGTAAACGAGCACAAAACTGAGGGCAAGAAGCGTCATGCCAATGATAACATGCAACCCGTGGAGACCGGTAATTACGTAGTATAGACCGAAAAAAATGTTCCTCCCGTGGGGGCCGCCCGTGAGATCAGGGGAATTGGGATAGATGCCATGAGCAAATTTATGGCTCCATTCAAAGTATTTGTTGATCAGAAAGATAACGCCGCACAGAAAGGAAGTCGCCAGCAGGCCGAGACAGAGCCGTTTCGCCTCCTGTCTGATTGCTGTGATTGAAGAAGCGACCGTAAAACTGGAAACCAGAAGAATAATGGTATTCAGAGAGCCGAAAAACCGACTCAACTCTTTGCCGCCTTCAACGAAATCGACAGGATAGTTGTGAAAGTAGACGGCATACAGTACAAAAAGCCCCCCGAAAAGGATAATCTCCGTGTAGAGGAACAGCCACATGCCGATCCGTATTCCGGTGTGATCGTTCCGACTATCCATGTACATTCTCTCCTGCGGTAGTGGTCGCATACTGATCGGTCATCAATTCCACGCTCCCTTCTCAAGTCTGGGGAGGTTTCGACTGAATATCTGAAAAATCATACGGGTAATCCTTGACGTGCGGCTCATCGACAAAGTTATGCAGAGGCGGCGGAGAAGGAACCTTCCATTCTAGAGTGGCCCCGCCCCAGGGGTCGGCTGGGGCAACAACTTTTGTGCGGAAGCTGAGCAGCAGGTTAACCAGCATCAGGAGGATACCGCAGAAAATCAGTATTCCGCCGAAACCAGCCAAAAAATTTCCTTGAGCGAATTGGGGTAAATAATCGTAGTACCGGCGGGGCATACCCTGCAGGCCGAGAATGAACATCGGCACATAATGAAACATGAAACCCACGGTGGTCAGGATGGCGGCAATATACGCCCGACGGAAATTATACATGATACCAAACATTTTCGGCCACCAGAAATGGAGGGCTCCAAAAAAAGCAAAGCCGGTACCGCCGAACATGGTGAAATGAAAATGCGCGACCACAAAATAGGTGTCATGAACATGAATGTCCGTTCCGGCTGCGCCCAGAACCAGACCGGTTAATCCACCGACCGAGAACAGGTAGATAAAAATCAGGGCGTAAAGCAGGGGCGGGGTCATTTCAATCGAACCCTTGTACAGGGTCGAAACCCATGAGAAAACCTTGACTGCGGTCGGAATGGCAACCAGGAAGGTGAGCAGGGAGAAGACAAAGACAGCGGTATCGCTCATTCCACTGGTATACATATGGTGCGCCCAGACCAAGGAGCCGGCAATGGCGATCCCCAGGGATGAATAGACAATAGCCTTATACCCGAAGATGGCTTTTCGGGAAAAGGTGGGGATGATTTCGGAAATAACGCCCATGCCGGGCAGGATCATCACATAGACCGCGGGATGCGAGTACATCCAGAAAAGATGCTGGTACAAAATGGGATCGCCCCCTTTGTCCGGGTCGAAGAGGCCAATACTGAAGAGCCGCTCCACAATGACCAGCACCAGGGTGATAGAGATAACCGGAGTGGCCAGCAGTTGTACCCATGCCGTAGCATACAGTGACCAGGTAAACAACGGAATCTGCATCCAGCCCATGGCTGAGGAACGTTTTCGGTGCACCGTGGTGATAAAGTTCAACCCGGTCAACATGGAGGACATGCCGAGGATGAAGGCCGCAAAAACCGTCAGGGAAACGCTGTGTTTGGTGCCGAGGCTGAAGGGAACGTAAAAAGTCCAGCCGGTATCGGGAAAACCGCCGGCGGTGAAAAGAGAGACGATCGCCAGCAGTCCGCCGAACATATACAGGTACCACGACAGCAGATTGAGCCGGGGGAAAAACACATCATCGGTACCTAACTGGATCGGTAGAAAAAAATTACCGAAGATAGCGGGGATGCCGGGGATGACAAAAAGAAAGATCATGATCACCCCATGGAGGGTGAATGCGGAGTTATACACTCCGGCCGACATGATGGTTCGCCCTATGGTCATCAATTCAACGCGGAGGAGAAAACCAATGGTCATGGCGACCACAAACCAAAAAAGAACAGCCCAGAGATACATCAAGCCGAGTCGTTTATGGTCATGGGTCAACAACCAGGCCTTGATACCGACGAGCCCCGGAGGTGAAGGTGTGTCAAAAAACGAAGGTGTTGTGTTCATGATCTTCGGTTAAGTATTCGGTGGCTTCGTTTTTTTCTTTCGAAGAAAGAAAAGAAAGAAAACAGCCCCGATGGCTAGGAGAGCTACTGTCCCCAGTTTGAGGATGGTGAAAACCTGCTGATTTTGCCGGGGATCAGAGGAAAAACAAAAAGCTAGAAAACGACGAATGGAGGTCGCCGGCGTCCCCTTTGCCGCCTCAGAGAGGGCAAGGTCAACATCTCCCGGGATGAAGGAGCCATACACGTATTTGATGATCCGGCCATCTTGGTCCAGGACTGCCATTGCCGAAGGGTGTATATAAGTGGCGTCGTCTTTCCTTTTGAAGGAATAGCCGATGGCCTGGGTTACTTTACGAATATTGTCGTTGTCGCCAGTGAGAAAAGCCCAACCATTCTCCGGGAAATCCTTAGAGAGGAGCTGGGTATAGTTGGGCCTTACCCTGGCCGCTAATTGGTGGGTTTCTTCCGCATTAAAGCTCATGCTGATCACACGAAAACTGCCGGGGGTATGACTGGTCTTGCGAACGGCATCGGCCAGGTTGGCGAGGTCAAAAGAACAGGATTTCGGGCAGCTGTAATAGACCGGCAGCAACAGGGTCGGCCGATCTATCAGGTGTTGCAGGGTGACGGTTTCTCCCCGTTCATTTTTAAAAACCGCATCAAGAGGAATATAGGCACCGGATTTTTCCTGGACCCATTCTCCGGGATCAACAACCTCTGGTTGTTGCGCAGTTGTAGCCTGGATTCCTCGAGCAGCATCCTTATTCTCCTGAGTCACCTCCGCGTCGTGGTGCGCCTCATGCCCTGCTGCGGTCATGGGTACAGACAGCAGCAGGATCAATACTACCAGCCACAAGGCGTAACGCATTGAGCTTTCGGGTTTCATTTCATGGTGCCGTCACCAAGATTGACGGTTATGGTTTTATGGTATTGATGTTTCATTCTAAAGGAATCCCTGTCTGGTCCGTAGGCAAGGATGACAACGGTATCGGCTTTGGGATCAATATTACCGTCACTGGCGTCTCCACTCTGCAACGGGATGGAAAACTCCAGCGTCGTGGTGTTGCCGGTTTCGTTGCCGCTAATAAGCGTGACGTTATCCGTACCGTCTCGTTTGACGTCCGGTTCATGCTTGGTGTACTGATGCCCGTAATCATCAGACAGTTCCACCTTACCATCTTTGACGTAGCCAAGGATGATATTGGCGCCCTTCATGCCCTCCGTGGGATGGAAACCAATCCCCACCCAGCCCTTGGTCGGGGCAGAAAGCTTAATCACAAGGTGCTCTCCCTCTACGCTCCAGTTAAATGTCATTTGGTCGACCGTAAGCGAGTGCTGATAATCGGCAGCCCAGAGAGTACCCGTAAGAAACAAGGACAGGGAAAGAGCACATACCATACGATATACGGATTGAGTAAAAGACATGATTTCTCCTTTCAGTGGTTGAACTATTTTATATGACTACTATGTCGAGTTTTTTTGTATTAGCCACCATAGACCAGTTCACCGCCGGAAAAACCAAGTCCAACGGCACAAACCAGGCACAGGGTATAGATGATGAACAGTTTCTTGGGTTCTCCGCCCTGCCGGTGCAACCAGATGGCATAGCCCAAAAGGCATGGCAGAATAACGGCCAGGACCATTTTAATGATGAAGATTGGGGTGAATCTGCCGGCATACAAATACTGCCAATCGAAAATACCGGCAATAATAGTGGGAACGATGAAGACGAGAGCCAAAATCGAACAATGCAAGGCGGTTCGCCCTAGTTCCGTTTTTTTCCCTTTCCAAGCTATCAGTCCAAAGAAAAAACACCCCATGACCATTCCCATCGGGATGTGAGTCAGAGCCGGATGAAGCGGATGGGTGAAACCTACTTTCTGCAGCAGAGCGTAAATTGTTTCAATCATAATTCACCATTTTGTTAGAATAGTTTAAACCCTCGCCTTTAAGGCGCGGACGGCAACGCATGATACAAACAAATTGAATTTTCTCTTTCTCTGATACGTAACAGTAAAAATCGATACTCCTCATCCAACATACACGAAAATATTCCTCCGGCAACAGGTTATCGCACCCTGTTGAAACCATACCATGGTCTTAAAATCTCATGGTAAAATTCAAGCTTTTTGAAACCCACTAGTAACAGAGTATTGCAATACCATCGGTTTCTGCGTTTATGCTGTCCCCCTTTTCCGGCACAAAGCGCCCGAGTGTATACTGTATATCTCCTTTGTCTTTATAATTAAACACGTTAACGCTCTCCTCCTCCTCTGTCCACAGAAGAACCCTTTAAAATAGTAAAATACCTCTTTATAGACTTGATCATAGAGCAGTATTGGGTTTCTTGACCCGAACCGGTTATCGAACGGACGTTGTATTCTCTCCAGCATATAGAGTTTTTGATTGGTTACTCATTGCGAATGTATCTCTGGAACGAATCACCACAGATTGCCAACAATTCCGCCCAATTTTTTGTTGTTTAACAATGCCCTCATATTTCCTCATCAGAATATAATATTGACGTGCAACATGCGGGTTTGCTATAGCTTACCAGCAATCAGAAAGCTTAATTGCTGCCCCTTGGTTGAAAAGACTCCCAACAGCTGCCGGGACCGGTAAAGAAAGGTGCCGTGCAACGATTACCCTGGCGGTCGATACCACCGGATGCTCTTCTGGGACAAAATAACATGAAAGAAACACATCACCTGGAAAACAATCGGCTACCGATCGCACTGTCGAGAGTTCGGCAAGGCGGTACAAGGTTATCCACAACGTGTGCTGCAGGATTTTCTATGAAAGGAATCTACGCTGGAAGTTTTGACCCGCCGACCAATGGCCACCTGTGGATGATCGAACAGGGAGCCCGGCTGTTCACTAAATTTTTCATCGCCGTGGGCCAAAATTCGCAAAAAGAGTACACATTCAGCCTGGATGAACGAGTGGTGATGCTTCAGGAGATGTGCACCGAATTCAGTAACATCGAGATAGTTCAGTTCGAAAATAAATTCCTGGTAAAATACGCTGAATCAGTCGGGGTCGATTATATTCTTCGCGGTATCAGAAACGAGAAAGATTATACCTACGAACGCGGCATGCGCTACGTCAACAGCAATATGAACAACTCCATCCAGACCCTGTTCATGATGTCCCCCCGACAACTGGTGGAGGTCAGCTCCAGCCTGGTCAAAGGGTTGGTCGGATCAGAGGGCTGGGAACAAATCGTCCGCGAGTATGTACCCGAATCGGTCCATTTCAGAATGCTGCATAAATTCGGCAAAACACAGCCGCACCATAAACGAAGAAGGATTCTTGAACGAATCTGAATACCGGCGAGCATGCTCCCGCACTCATTCGCACCGCGCTGTACTTGCCCCGATTGACAGGGGTTCCGGTAAGGATTACAAATTGTACGTCATTTGATGGCAGCAGCTTTCCCAGAGGATTTTCGGCAACGTTATTCCCTCACCCGTCCAACCGGCCGACAGCCTTTCGCATTCTGTACATGAACGCAAATAATACGATTTTTCGCTCGCTTCCCCAACCCTGGAACCTGATACTGCCCCACTTGGCCACGCTTGCAGTCTGGAGCGTCCTGTTTGGTGTTATCTACCTGCTCCGTTCTTTTTTCCTGCTTCTTTTCCTGACCTTTGTCTTTTCCTATATTCAGGCGCGAGGTGTGACACAGCTGGCCCGATTCATTACAAATAGAACCCTGCGGGTTGTTTTGGTGGCCTTGGTTATCCTCGGTATTCTTACCTCAGCCGGCATCTTTCTTGTTCCCAAGGTTAAAAACCAGACCGAAATTTTTGTCAGCCAATTTACCATATATCTTGGCAGTGTTGATACAGAACTGTTCAAACTGGGACGGGATTACCCGTTGCTGGGTGAAATTATCCCCGAGTTACAACCTAAAGACAGTACCATTGCCGATCAACCCGAAAAAAAAGGACTAAAAAACTCGCCCTCCGCCGCACTGCTGCAGCAGTTTCTTGGTTTTGGCGAAGCAGCCAACGGTTTGCAGAATGTCAATCAAGTGCTCGATACCTTGGGTAATATCGGCGGTAAAATAGCCGCGGTGACCTCGGCCTTTCTGCTCGCTCTCCTTTTTTCCTTCCTGATCGTACTGGATCTCCCCCACCTCAAGGCCAGTGTCCGGGGACTGGAAGACACTAAACTACGGTTCATCTACCAGAGCGTAGCCGAAAATATCCGAGAATTTTCCCATGTGCTGGGCAAAGCCCTTGAAGCCCAACTGGTGATCGCCCTTATCAACAGCTGCCTGACAGCCATCGGTATTCACCTGCTTGGCCTTGGGCAGCAGGTGGCCTTTCTGTCGATGATTGTCTTTTTCTGCAGCTTTCTGCCGGTCATCGGCGTATTCATCAGTTCCGTACCCATCTGTCTGGTTGCCCTGCAGGCGACAGGATTGCAGACGATGTTTCTGGCTATTTTGCTTATCACCGTGATCCACCTCATTGAGGGCTATATCCTCAATCCTCGGATCTACGGCTCCTATATGCGAATTAATTCGGTCATCATCCTCATTATTCTCACTATCGGCGGTAAGTTGTTCAGTTTCTGGGGTTTACTCCTTGGAGTGCCGGTTTGCACCTATATCTTCGGCTATGCCATCCGTTTCAAGAAAAACGAAGCGGATCGGAAAAACACCATTTTACTGAGTGAAAAATAGATAACAATTCGAACATGGCAGATCAGCAAACGCCCTGCCCTTTCGATGGCAAAGCACTGTATAACGAACCTTGACAAGGTCTATTGAAGCAACACCCAACTGCAAGAGAAAAAAATTTGTATTATGGAATGGTTATGGGATGTACACGTCTGGAGCTCACTCCTGACCTTGACAGTACTGGAAATTGTTCTTGGCATTGACAATATCGTCTTCCTCACCCTGCTGGTGAGTAAAGTGCCGCCGGAAAAACGAAAATTTGCTCGTCAATTCGGCCTTCTGGCAGCCATGGGGACGCGCATTCTCCTGCTGATGTCAGTGGCCTGGCTGGCACGGCTGGTGGCGCCATTGTTTGAAGTCATGAGCCATCCGGTTTCCGGACGCGACCTGGTGCTGTTCTCCGGCGGTCTGTTCCTCATCTATAAAGCGGTGACAGAAATCCACAACAGCCTGGAGGGCGGTGAGGAAATTCACGGCCCTAAACACATGGCTTCCGCGCTGCCGCTCATTATCGCCCAGATCGCAATAATCGATATTATCTTCTCACTGGACTCGGTGATCACTGCTGTGGGGCTGGCCGACCATCTGTGGGTGATGGTGGCGGCTATCGTCATAGCTATCAGTGTGATGATGTTCGCGGCCCGGCCCATCGGTGATTTTGTCGAAGAACATCCAACCGTTAAGATGCTGGCTCTGTCTTTTCTCGTCCTGGTGGGCGTGGCATTGGTGGCCGAAGGGACCGGGCATGAAATGCCCAAAGGGTATCTCTATTTTGCCATGGCATTCTCCTTTATAGTAGAGATGCTCAACCTTCGTCTGCGCCGCAAAGTCGCGCCGGTACATCTGCACCAAATGTACGAAGAAATGGAGCGGCAAGGAGCCCCCCTCCTGGTAATAGCCGACAGGAACAAATCGGATTCAACGCAATTCTAGGCCGGGATTCAGTACACAGCCGCAGCAGGAATGTTGCCGCTTTTTTCAGCGACAAATGCTCTCCATGCTTTACATAAAACCAATACGACTGGTTGAGCTGGCTGGTGCCGGCCGCGGGCTTCAACCCCGTTGCGCTGCCTGTAAAAGGGGAGCTGTTTGGTTTGATTCCAAATCCAGTCTCCCCGCCCCACCCTTCTCTTCGTGCGGACAATCCCGAAATCCAACATTCCTCACATCGCAAGGTTTTTCAGCAGAATAAGGGCAACCTGCGGTAGCCGGCACATACACGCCTGTCATGAGAGGGACGCATGTTTGCTGGAGAGGAAATGAACCGAGCGGCAAACCCCTTCATCTCCCGCCGGTCATCACACTCAGCAATCGTGGGCACAGGGAGGTCAATACTGTATGGCAGCCAAGTAAGACAGCGATAACCAGCAGGGGGAGCAAAAGATAGATGAGCAGGATGGTATAGGGTCCATCCAATGGAAGAAAATGAAAGGAGAGCATGCGCATTATACGCAGGAACGGTTCGTGGGCCGCGTAGACAAAAAAGCTGGCGCCACCAAGACGGACAATGCCATTCGTCAACCACGTACTGTGCGTGATCAATCGGGTGGAATAAAGAGCCGCCACTACACCGACTATCATTCCAGTCCGATGAAAAAACACATTGTACCAGGCATCATGCCAGAGTGTATCGACAAGCAGAATCGGTACAAAGGCTACAAGTGCGACCCTACCGTATCGGTCCAATGCGAACAGACTGGTACCCTTGATGGCCAAGAAGGCTCCGGCGGAGAAAAAAAAGAGCCCCACGACACCAGGGGCCATAATCGGCCACATGTCCGCTACCCAACAGATGTAGAGCGTCACTAAAAACGGCAGAAAGGCGAAACGCAGGATCACGGCAATCACCGGGGCCAAGAGCACCAGGAGTATGAGGTCGCGGATGAACCAGAAATGATAGGCAATGGGATAGCCCTTGAGTCCCAAAAGGGCATTGAGATACTGAAAAGCGGAGTAATCGGCAATCAATGAACCGAAACCGCTAAAATAGGGACGAGTCGCCGGGATCGCCTGGGCCAGGGCGACGACAGCCAATCCAATACCATTCCAGATCAAAAAGGGAACCAGCAGACTGCGGGTTCTGTTTAGCACCTTTTTTGTATAGGTCTGCTCCGACCATCGGAAGCTGGCAAAAAAGAGGTACCCCGACATCAGGAAAAAAAGCGGCACTGCAATCCGGGCAAGGCCTTGGGAAATAAGGGTGCGGATGAAATCGGTCAGTCCGTTGGTGTCTGCTCTGCCGAGGGTGCCATTCGCGTAGGAGATGGTCGATTCATAGGCATGAATGTAGATAACGCCGACAATCGGGGGAAAGCGGAGAAGTTTGAGCCGCAGGGACGATTCAGGGTCGATCATACCGGGTTACCAGGTCAGAAAGTCGGAGTATCCAGCAATAACGTTTCCGCTACCAAGGTCAGCAGCATAGGATGCAGGCACCCATTGCGTCTTGCCCAGCAAATCCTGGCCTGGAACTTGTCGTTTGTCAATGCCTGCGTCCGCCATGATGTGAATGACGACCGCCGCGGAAGCTGAAATCCAGGTATAGATTCGGGTAAAAATAGAACCAGCCGGGATCGGTGTATACAGCCGGTGGCCGATACGAATACGGGTAGTACGGCCGATAATAATCGTACGGCGTGGAGTAGTAATAGGGGGTATCGTAATAATAAGGATACGCCACGCAACCACTGCAGGTCAGGATCAGGGCTGCCGCGATAAGCAAACGTTGTTTCATTATCCACCTCCCTTGTCAGTTGTCGACGAGGGTGACAGTATACCATGGGTGCGGGTGAAAAGGTTTGAAATTTTCAGACACAGTCAACGTGTACGGCAAGGATCAGCCTCGCCTATCAATCGACCGCTTGTATTCGGCCGATGACTGCGAAAGTCTCGTGCCGGTACCAAATCGCGGGGCGAATTTTTTTTCAACAAACACCATGCATGGAGAAAATTCGCTTGAAAAAGTTGCTGTTCTCTACTTTAAACGAGGTAGTTCTCGGTTCAGAGGAACGACCTTTTCCCGAAACGGTGTCGTCGCTGCAGGGCGACCACCCTTCCTTTGAGGAAATATGCCATGCGTGCGGAACTACGTGACGTGCTTCGAGAAATCGCCGTCGGATCCGGTCGGATCACGATACTCACCGGAGCCGGAATTTCAGCGGAAAGCGGCATTCCCACCTTTCGCGGCCCGGAGGGATACTGGACCGTGGGCTCCAAGGTCTATCACCCTCAGGAGATGGCCACCTTTCACATGTTTTCCCTGCAACCGGATGAAGTCTGGAAATGGTACCTGTACCGTATGGGAGTCTGTCGACAGGCCGAGCCGAACCCAGGCCACTTGGCTCTGGTTGCCATGGAGCAGCAATTCAGCGACCGGTTCACCCTGATCACCCAGAATATCGACGGGTTGCATCTGCGCGCCGGTAACACCCTGGCCCGAACCTACCAAATTCATGGCAATGTTTTTTCCATGCGCTGTGCCCTGGAGTGTAACGAAGCAGTCTACCCGATTCCGGAAACGGTCCGCCCCAAGTCAGCCACAGAAAGCCTCACTGACAGTGACCGGGAGCAGCTGCGTTGCCCGCTCTGTGGTGCGCGAACCCGACCTCATATCCTCCTGTTTGACGAAAGTTACAATGAACACCATTACCACTTCTACAGCGCACTGAAGGCTGCTCAGGAAACCGCACTGCTGATTGTGGTCGGCACGGCCGGCGCCACCAACCTGCCTAACCAGGTTGCCCGCGAGGTCTATCGCCGCGACGGCTGCATTATTGACGTCAATATCGAAACCAACCCATTTGCCCAACTGGCTGAAAACAGCAGTAGGGGGTTCTTTGTCAAAGAGTCAAGTGCCTCGGCCCTGCCAGCCATCCTCGAAGCCATGATCGCTACCTGATCAGCACCCCCTTCCCGCTAGCGTTAGCGGCGAGGATCGCCCCCCTCACCGAACAGGCGGCCATACAGGCGCCAATACCACCCGTGCAGCCATCCGTACCATCGGACAGATTGTTCCCTGGCGCGCTGCTGCAGATAATACATCGATGGCACGACTACCAGGGTGAGGAACGTGGCGATGATCAGGCCGAACGCGACCACAACAGCCATGGAGCGCCACCACTGGCTCGACTCGCTGACCCAGGCAATCGACAGATCGTGAAAATCAAAGGAGACACCGGTGATCATCGGTATCAAACCGAGGATGGTGGTCACGGCAGTGAGAACCACCGGCCGCAGGCGTGTTGCTCCGGCACTGACCACAGCCTCTCGCAGCGGAATCCCGCGGCTGCAGAGTTTGTTGGTATAATCAATGAGTACAATGGCGTTATTCACCACCACTCCGGCCAATGAAATTACTCCGACCCCGGTCATAATGATACCGAAAGGCTGGCGATAGACCATCAGGCCTAGAAAAGCGCCGCCCAGGGAAAGAATAACCGAGGTCATGATAAGGAAGGGTTGGCTGATTGAATTGAACTGAGCCACCAGAACCAGAAATATCAGCAACAGGGCAATGGCAAAGGCCTTGGACAAAAAAGCCTCCGATTCCTGTTGAAATTCAAACTCTCCGGTAAATTTTACCCGGTAGCCTGGAGGCAGGGGCACGGAAGCGAGCATCTCCTCTGCCTGGACTCTGGCCACCGGCCCGGTGGTTCGGGTTTCGTCGACATTCGCCTTGACCGTAACCACCCGTTCGTTGTTGATACGGGTGATATCGCCCATGGAACCGGCAAATTGCACCGTGGCCAGGGTGGAAAGGGGCACTAGTTGACCGCTCGGCGCCGGAATGATCAGTTCGTTGAGGACGTCCACCACCCTGCGGTCGCCTTCAGCCAACTGCACGGTAATGTCATAATCATCGTTGCCCTCCCGGTAGGAGGAGACATCCAGGCCATTATAGGCGGTTTTCAGGGCAAAGCCGATGGTATCGGTGGACAGACCGAACATCGCCGCCTTCTGTCGATCAACCCGCACCTGAACCGAAGGCGTCCCCTCGTTAAAATCATCGCGAATGTCTTTTACATACGGAAGATCAGCGAGAATACCCTTGATCTTCTTGGCAATACCGCCCAGCACCGCGAAATCGTCACCGGCGATTTCAATATTGATCGGCGCACCGGTGGGCGGCCCCTGCTCTTCCATGGCAATGGTCACCTTGCCACCGGGAACATCAGCAATCCGCTCACGGATGGCGTCCACGGTTGCGTGCGATGACTCCTTGCGATCCTGGAGATCGAGAAAACGGATACCGATGTGATTGGGGGCATTGGAGTCAAAGGCGGATCCCGGTCCGGCAGTAACCACGCCCTTCATATAGAGATTCTTTATATTTTCCAGGTCACTGGGTCCTTGATAGGCTACTCCGGAATTATCAATAAAGTTCTTTGCCTTAAGTGTGCTGATATACTCTGCTTGACTGAAGGTATCAGTACCCACGAGGGCCCGTTCGGCACCGGCTACAACCATCTCCAGCCGCTGCATCACCCGATCGATATAATCCAGATCCGCACCTTCCGGCGTCTCGACATTGACATACATCCCCTTGGGTTCGATATCAGGAAAAAATTCTACGGGTTTCTCCAAACCAATCACCAGCAGCCAACCCTGCACCATGAGCATGAGCACAACAAAGGAACCGCCAATGATGACCAAGGGCTTTTCTAAAGAAAAGCGCAACAGCCCTGCATAACGCTTCAGCACAAAGGTGTCGATAGCTACCGGATTTTCCACGGCCAGGGCCGCATCCAGAACCTTGCGGTCAATGGCGGAGTGCACCTTTTCCTTCATGAACAATGAAGCGAGGGCTGGATTGATTACCAGGGCGACAAAGAGGCTGGCACTGAGAGTGACGATCAGTGTCAGCGGCAGATAGCTCATGAACTCTCCCATAATGCCTGGCCAGAAAAGCATGGGGGCAAATGCCGCTACAGTGGTAAGCGTGGATGCGATGACCGGATAGGCCACCTCCGAGGTAGCCTTCATCGCCGCCTCGACCCTTGAAGCCCCCTGCTCCATAAAACGGTGGATATTTTCCACAATAACAATGGCATTGTCCACCAGCATGCCGAGGGCCAGGGTAAGACTGAACAAAACCACCATATTCAAGGTGATTCCCATAACATAGAGCACGGTGAAAGACAGGAGCATGGAAAAAGGGATGGCCAGACTGACCAGAATGGCGTTGCGCAACCCCATAGCAAAAAAGATGACCACCAGCACCAGCACCAGACCCGAGAGAATATTATTTTCCAGATCCGCCACCATTATATCGATATCCTTGGCCTTATCCATCACCTTGGTTATTTCTGTACCCCTCGGCCAGGTGGCTTTCCGCTGCTCGATCAATCGATCTATTTCTTTGCTGATGGCAATGATATTCTCGCCTGAACGTTTCTTGACCGTTATATTGACGGCCTCGCGGCCGTCCAGGCGGGCCCGGCTGGTCTCTTCTTTAAAACTGTCCACCACCTGGGCAACATCTTTAAGGTACACGGATTGGCCCTGGTGCGTGCCGACCACCAGCCAGAAGATCTCCTCCGGGGTGGAAAATTCCCCCGGAACCCGCAGGAGAAAACGGCCGGAACCCAAGCGGATGGCACCACCAGAGGTATTCTTGTTTTCACTCTGTACCACCTTCTCCAGAGCATTGAAGGTCAGGCCGTAGTAGCCCAGCTTTTCGGGGGACACTTCTACCCGTATTTCGCGTTCGACGCCGCCGGTGACATCGACCTCCAACACTCCGGCAATTGCCTCGATATCGTCTTCCAGGTCATCGGCGATCTTTTTTAAGCAGGGCAGCCCACAGGTCCCGGACAGAGAAAAAACAACAATCGGCATTTCGGAAAAATTCACTTCAAACACCGAAGGGTCTTCGTCCAGATCGGTTGGCAACTCGCCCATGGCCTCATCGACCTTATCCTTGACATCCTGCAGCGCCTGGTCAATATCGGTCCCGGTGACAAACTCCACATTGATGGATGAATTGCCCTCGGAACTGACTGACTGGATCTTCTTCAGTCCGTCCAACCCTTTGAGTTTTTTCTCGATCTCCACAGTCACCGCGGTTTCCATATCTGATGAGGAAACCCCCCGGTAATTGGTGGAAATAAAAACATTGGGAATGGTGATATCCGGATCGCTTTCCCGGGGAAGATCCAGGTAGCAGTAGACCCCAAAAATGAGGATAAGAGCGGCGAGCACCACCACGGTGATGCTGCTTTTAACAGCGGTATCAGAGATGATCATAAAAGACGCTCTTGTAAATCAGTCACGACCTTAATCACCTTGATCTGCTGACCGTTTTCAACCTCGCGATGTCCTTCGACAAGCACCCGGTCGCCGGCCTCGAGGCCTTCGACAATCTGCACTTGCCATTGCTCGATCACCCCCAGCCGCACTGGCTGCTTGCGAACCGTCTCGCCTTCGGCAACAAAGACAAACTGTTCATTGTTACGGCTGACAATACTGTAGATCGGTACGGCCAGTGCCTGATCGATGCGCCTTTTGACGATATGCGCTCGGAAGAACATGCCGGGGAGAATGGCATGGTCACTATTTTCCAGGGACAGTTCAAGCCGGTACAGATAGGCACCGCTGTCCGGAGCTGATGCGAGATACGATGTAACGCCGACGACCTCACGATTATTCAAGGCCTGGATGGAGATCCCCACCTGTTCAATGCGACGGACGGCATCGACATCCGACTCAGGAATGCCGACCACGGCCTTGACCCGATCAATCTGCAGCAATTCGGCCAGCGGGTCACCAACACTGAGAAATAACCCCACCTTGGCATCCAGCCGCTTGATCACCGCATCCATTGGGGCGGTTATGGTGCACCGCGCCAACTGCAGCTCGGCCTTTTCCAGTTCAGCCCGTGTGGTCTGCAGTTGGGCCAGGGTGGTTTCCAGGTTAGCCATCGGAATAACCTTGGTCTTATGCATGGCCTGGCTGCGCTCGTAATCGGCCTTTGCTAAGGTATAGGCAGCCCGAGCAGCATCAAGGGCGATACGGTAATCGTCCTGTTCCATCAGGGCCAATACCTGACCGGCCTTGACCATATCCCCCTCTTTCACCCGCACTTCAGTGATCGATCCGCTGAGCTTGGCCATCAGCTCCAGCCTGATCCACGGCTCGATGGTGCCCGGCAGGTTCATCGCATCTTCAATGGACCGAGGTTTCAATTCCAGCAGGACCGCATTCACCAGCGTCTTCTGCTCGACATGAGCAGCCTTCTTTGCCCTTTCCAATGCCTCCTTTTTATCGGTGATGACACCCATCAGCGCAATAACAAGCACAATCATCCCCGCCAGGACAAACCGGGGCAGATGCTTCCACACCAAATAGATGAGTCGTCCCTTAAGCGAAGAAGGTGGCACCACAGTGTTTTTGTTTGTTTCCATGTAACAGCCTCAAGTAAACGAGGGAGCCAAGCCCTGCAAAGCCTGTTCAAACAGGCTGGTAAAAGCCATGACAACATCTTCCTCGGTGTGCAGTCGCCCGGTGAACCAGGCCGACACCGCCATGCAGTAGAGTCCGTAAAAATGGCCGAGCACCAGGGTCAGTTCGAGATCGCGCCGCAACTCGTTCCTTGCCTGAGCCTTTTGCAGCAAAGGCACCAGCAGGTCGATATAGCGATCATCAAGCCTGCGCGAGACCTCGACATCAAGATCCTTTGGAAAAAAAGTCTCCCGCATCAGAATCCTGCCGAACTCCGGATGATGAAAAATGAAACGAAAATCTTCCCGATAAAGAACCACCAATCGATCGAGCAGCGACATGCCCGCCGTATCCGTTTCAAGTATCGTCGTGCTGATTGTTTCCAGTTGTTCTTCGCAAAAAGCGAGAAAGATATCGCTCTTTTTGCGAAAATAGGAATAGACCGTGCCTTTGCCGATTCCTGCAGCCTCTGCCAGATCGGTGATGCTGGTTCGCTCGTAGCCCTTTTCCGAAAAAAGCTGCACTGCCGCTTCGAGAATGGCCATCTTGGTTCGTCGTTTCTTCTGTTCCCGTTTTCCGGACATACGATTCCGCCTGTTAAAAATTCGACTCAGGTCGATTTTTTAACAGGGCACCAGTACAAACTCAAGAAAAATAAACGAATACAGCTAGGTACTGCAGGAAGGAATGAAAATATGCGTGCACGAACAGCGCTCCTGCAAGGTAGGATACCTTATTGAGTTGATACTATACCTCCACCCTATCTGCAGCACACCCATATCAATAAAAAATAGTAAGGTAAAGCGGCTGCGCGACAAGACAGTATTGACCAGCTCCACAGTTCGGCTTATCTTGACTGGATGTCGACTTGTCAGAGCATAACGGTATACCCAACAGGAGAGAAGGAAACGGGCAATGGATATCAAAGGATTACGCAAAGAATATACAAATCCGGTTCTCAGCCGGGAGTTGCTTGATCCCGATCCGTTCCGCCAGTTTGAGCAATGGTTCAATGCGGCCTGCAAGGCTGAACTGCGCGAACCTAACGCTATGACGCTGGCCACTGTTGGAGCGGACGGACAGCCGACCCTGCGCACCGTCCTGCTCAAGCTGTTCGATCAAGACGGGTTTGTCTTTTTCACCAATTACAGCAGTAAAAAATCGAGACAAATTGAGGAAAACCATAAGGTTGCCCTGCTCTTCCCGTGGATACCGATGGCGCGCCAGGTGAGCATCACCGGGATTGCCGAAAAGATCAGCGCTGCCGAATCGGCCAGATATTTTGCCAGCCGGCCACGTGATAGTCAGCTGGGGGCATGGATATCCAAGCAGAGCTCGATACTTTCCTCCCGACAGTTGCTGATGATGGAACTCGATAAAATCAAAAATAAATTCCTCAAAGGAGAAATCCCCCTGCCCGACTTCTGGGGGGGCTACCGGGTACGTCCTGCAGGTATTGAATTTTGGCAAGGGCAGACCAGTCGCCTGCACGACCGCTTTCTCTACAGTCATCAGGACGATGGCAGTTGGACCATTGAACGATTGGCGCCTTGACTAATTCGCCAAGAGACAACACCCCGGCATTTTTTTGAACACAAGCTGGGACACCAGGCCACTTCGACCATAGCCGTATCTGCCGGAACCGGTTGACAACCCCTGCTTTGCAATACACCGTAGGTCTTTTAAGCACTTCACCTTATCCTGATAGAGCTCATCATGCGTATTCCTTTTTATTGTTCATTGCTCCTTGCCTTCGCCCTTGCAGCTTTTGCCGAAGAACGCACGATTCCCGCCCCACTGGCGACGCCTTCGCTGCTTGCGATGCCGCAACAAACCACCGCACCGGTCAATAAACCGGACTGGCTTCCGGTGCCTGCAGCGGGACAGGTCGAATCAAAACCGGCAGCCCCCGTGCCGCTTAAAACCACATTAATTACCGCCGCCGAGCCAACAACGCCTGCCACAAAGGCCGCACTTTCCAGCACGCCGGGCAAAACATCTGCCCCGGAAAAAAAGACGACCCGTATCAAATCAACCAAGCGTAACAAAAAGGCATCTTCGATTAAGGCTGTCGGCCGTCTCAATAATGTTCCCCCTCTGCTCGCTGCAGCCGTGGTCGTCTCGCAACCGCACCCGTCCCCCTGGTCCCACATTTTTCCGTGGGAGAAACCGGCCCGTCAGGTCACCGCCACCCCTCCACTGCTCGCTGGTATTTACCCCGTATCCGCATCTTCTACTGCCAATGATTCCGAGCCCTTAATTAAATTCGAATCCATCCTCACCAAAAAACTGACACCAGAAGAAAACGGCAGAAAAATGGCAAGCGATAGCTTGAATATGCTTGCTTCCCTGGTGGAGTTGCAGAAGAACATTAAATTGCAGATTTCTATCACCACCAAAAAACTGCAGGAAAGCACCTCGGATGCTGAAAAAGTGAGTCTTCAGGAGGAACTGACCAAACTGGACAAACAGCTTTCCGAAAGCGTCACCGATTTTGAGCGTATCGCCACAGGGGTGGAACCCAAATCTTTCGGCGAACAAAAACCGACATCCTTCAGCTGGAAAGACGAACTCGCGACCCTGCTCGAACCAAGTATTAAAGAACTCAAGCAGTTGACGGCCCGTGCCCGGCAGAAATCCGAACTCAGAGATACCATCGATAACTACAGTGACCAGGCTGCCACCGCCCATCAGGCAGTGAATCATCTCACCAAACTCATTGCCGATGCGAAAGATCCTAAAATAAAAACGTATCTGGGAGAGTTGCTGCCCGCTTGGCAGAACATGGAAAATCGGATCCGCAGCAAACTGGATCTAGCGCAGATGGAACTCAACAAATTGGAAGACAAGGACGTCTCGCTGCTTGAAAGCTCGAGTAACTCGATGAAGAATTTTTTCCGTGATCGCGGTTGGTACCTGTTGATTGCCTTCGCCGCCTTCGCTGTCATCCTTCTGATCTGCAAACTGCTCTTCCGCCTGATTATCTTTGTGCTTCCCGGTTCCAAAAAGGATCAGCGGCCTTTTCATGTACGCATCCTTGAACTCTTGTTTAAAATCTTATCTGTTTTTTTGGCTATATGCGGCCTTGTTTTTGTCCTCTACACCGCTGAGGACTGGTTCCTGCTCAGTATGACCATCATCCTTTTTCTCGGCCTGGCGTGGACGGTTCGACAAGCGCTGCCCCGGCTTGTGCATCAAGTCCGCTTGATGCTCAACATGGGGTCAATCCGCGAAGGAGAGCGAGTTATTTATAATGGTATTCCCTGGAGAGTAGTTTCGCTTAATGTCTTCTGTAAGCTCCATAATCCTGCTCTGGGTATGACCCTGCGCATCCCGATCGAAAATATGATCGGACTCATCTCGAGGTCCTATCATCCCGATGAGCCTTGGTTCCCCTGCAAAAGAGGAGACTGGGTGATGATTGGAGGCAATTCTTTTGCCAAGGTGACCAGCCTTTCCCCCGAGCAGGTGGAGCTTGTCGAAATCGGCGGTCGGCGAGTTCTCTACCAGACCAGTGATTTTCTCTCCCAATCTCCGGCTAACCTCTCTCGTGATTTCAACGTAGGCGTTTCTTTTGGCCTTTCCTATAACCTACAGGCAGAAATAACCACCACGATTCCGAAAACACTCGAGACCTATATCAGTCAAAAGCTGGACGAAAACGGCTACGGGAAAGACTGCTTGAATCTATCGGTCGATTTTCTGCAAGCCGGCGCTTCTTCATTGGATTTGATTGTCTATGCTACTTTTAAAGGAGAGCAGGCTCCCGCTTACGGACGGGTGCAACGGGCTATAGGCAAATGGTGCGTCGAATGTTGCAATGCCAACAACTGGGAAATCCCCTTCCCGCAAATGACGGTCCACTTGCCCTCGGCGGATAAGAACTGATAAGTATAAAATAATACGGATATCCATGTTGAGCGATCAGATACGGCTGGCCCTGGAGGCCATCGTCGGTGCGGAAAATGTCTCGAGCAGTTCCACCGACCGCATCACACATTCTTTTGATGCCACCCAACAGCAGTTCTTGCCTGATGTGGTGGTCCATGCCGAAACCAGCGAACAGGTCAGCCGGATTGTCCGCCTGGCCAACAGCGAAAAAATCCCTATCCTGCCCCGGGGAGCAGGCAGCGGCTTTACCGGCGGCAGCCTGCCGATTCGAGGAGGTATTGTTCTGGTGCTTACCCGAATGAATCGGATACTGAGCATCGATACCGACAACCTGGTCGCCATTGTGGAACCCGGCGTGATCACCGGACGCCTGCAGAAAGAAGTGGAACGACTTGGCCTTTTTTATCCTCCCGACCCAGCATCGAAGGATTTCAGCACATTGGGCGGCAATATCGCCGAATGTGCCGGTGGTCCCAGATGTGTCAAGTACGGTGTAACCCGGGATTACGTCCTCGGCCTTGAGGTGGTGACCCCTACCGGCGACATCATCCACACCGGCGGTCGAACCATGAAAAACGTGGTCGGCTATGATCTTACCCGCCTCTTCGTCGGCTCAGAGGGTACACTGGGCATCGCTACGCAGATTATTCTCCGCCTGCTCCCTAAGCCCGAGGGACGAAAAACCATGCTGGTAGCCTTTGCGGACATCGACAGTGCGGCCCAGGCTGTTTCCGACATTATTCGCGGCAAGATCATTCCCACCACCCTGGAGTTCATGGATGCATCGGCCCTTGACTGCGTGCGCAAGACAGGCAATCTCGACCTGCCGCTTGATTGCCGGGCCGTGCTGATCATCGAAGTTGATGGCGACAGCGCCCTGCTCGATGGACAGATCCAAAGAATTCTGGAAATTATCCAACCTCTGGGGGTGCTTGAAACCCGAATCGCCGAGACCACCGCTGAGTCGGAAGCCATTTGGAAGGTCCGCCGCAGTGTCAGTCCCAGTCTGCGCAAGCTCAATCCCGATAAATTCAACGAGGATATCGTGGTGCCACGTTCCAAGGTGCCGGATATGATTCGGGCTCTGGAAACGATCTCGGAACGCTACGACGTGCCGATCGTTAACTTCGGTCATGCCGGTGACGGCAATATCCATGTGAATGTCATGGTGGATCTCGCTCAAAGCGGTATGCGGAAAACGGTCCAGCTGGCTCTGAACGACATTTTCCAGGCCGCCGTGAAACTGGGAGGTTCGGTGAGTGGCGAGCACGGCATAGGCACCGCTAAGGCTCCTTATATTGGCATGGAACTGGACCAAGCTACCCTTGCTGCCATGCAGGCCATCAAAAAAGCCTTGGATCCCAATAATATCATGAATCCCGGAAAAATTTTCTTGGATGAAAGCGTACCGGAACCCCCCGAAAAACCAGCAGAAATCTCTACCTGAACGATTATGGATGTATTAAAAACACTTGAGCAATACGGACCACAGCTGGCCCAGTGTGTTCGCTGCGGCGCTTGTCAGGCCCATTGTCCGGTCTACCTGGAAACCTGCCGCGAAGGTTCAGTGGCCCGTGGCAAGATTGTTCTGGCTGCAGCACTGCTGAACGGAGAGGTCGGCCTGGAAGATCGGCTGCAGCAAGAAATCGGCCTCTGCCTGCTATGCGGCTCCTGCGTGGCAAAATGTCCCAATCAGGTGCCCACCGATGCCATTGTGGCCGCACTTCGACGGCGCATTACCCACGAGCAGGGATTATCACCCATCGGGAAAAAGGTGGCGACCCTCACCGGATCCCAATCGCTGATGAAAGGGCTGATCCGCGGCGCGGAACTGCTCTCCCCGCTGCTCTTTAAAAAGATCCCGAAAACAAGTGGACTGCAACTGCGCTTCTCCCCCGCCGGCCTCGAAGGACGGACCCTGCCGCCTATCCCGGAGCGTACTCTTTCCGCCCGTGTGCCTGAATATTTGGAGGGCAAGGCAGACAAACCGGTGCTCGGTTTCTTTGCTGGCTGCGCCATCACCTATCTTTACCCCGAGATCGGCGAGGCCCTGGTTACGCTGCTGCACACCCTGGGCTATTCGGTTGTTTTTCCCAAAAGCCAGGGATGTTGCGGCATGCCGGCGCTTTCTTCCGGCAACGAACCCCTCCTGAATAAACTGGCAACCGCTAACGTTAATGCCTTTGAAGGTCACGAGGTCGATGCCATTGTCACCGCCTGCGCCTCATGTCATGGCGCCCTGGCCGGCCATTATGCGGAAAAAAACGGCAACCCTTTCGGGGCCGAGGTCATCGATATCCACCTTTTTCTTGCGCAGCACGGATTGGTGGAACACTTGGCGGCCTTACCTCGATGGCAGAAACAAGTTCGCGTCACGTATCATGATCCCTGCCATCTGCGCACTCAAGGCATCACCAAAGAGCCGCGGCAGTTGCTGCAGGCACTGCCACAAGTCGACTTTGTCGAAATGGAAGATGCAGGCCTTTGTTGCGGCCTGGGTGGTACGTTTACCGCTGCCCATCCCGACCTGAGCCGGGCAATCGGCGACCGTAAACTTGGCGGTTTACAAAAAAGCGGCGCCACGGCTATTGCCAGTGGTTGCCCCGGTTGCATCATGCAGTTACAGGACAGTATCAACCGGGCCGGCCTGCAGATCAAGGCAGTCCATCCTCTGGATCTGATTCTGCAAGCGATGACCGCGCCTCCCCGGTAATGGCACAGCTGACCATCACGCTGCCTTACGGCCGCGGCAACCGGGAATTCGAGATTGCCGCTTCGGCCGATATCTTGACAATGCAAGAGCCGCGCGCAACAGTCAATGCCGCATCGTTTAGCCACGGGATCCATGGCCTGTTGCCGCAGCGTATTCCGGATGGAAAAATCGCCATTGTGGTGGCCGACAAGACCAGGTTGTGCGGCTACCCGATCATTCTCCCCTGGCTACTGCAAGTCCTGCACGAACGTGGCATCGCGAAGGATCGGATCGTTTTTTATATTGCCTACGGTACGCATGCCCCGCAAAGCGAAACTGAATCACTGAACGCTTATGGCCCGGTGTTTCAGGACTATCCTTTTATCCACCATTGCAGTACGGCTCCGCACCTTTTTGTCCAACTGGGCGAAACCAGCAGAGGCACCCCGGTGCGAATACGTAAAGATATGGTGCAAGCCGGCATGATTATCACTGTGGGCGCCATCTCCCACCACTATTTCGCGGGATTCGGTGGTGGTCGCAAACTTCTTTTCCCAGGATTAGGTGAGCAACAAGCCATCTACCACAATCATCGGCTGTTACTCGATAGACAGAAGCGCACCCTGGCTCATGGTTGCCGACCCGGCCAGATGGAGGGGAACCCCATTGCCGAGGATCTTGCGGAAATCGATCAACTGCTGCCCCGATATCTTTCCATCCATGGACTGCTTGACAGCCACGGTACAATCGCCGCTTTCCATTTCGGTCGCTGCTACAACGATTTTCTTCAGGCTTGCCGGCAACATGACCGCGTCTACCGATGCTGCTCAGACAAACGCTATGATTTGGTTTTGGCTTCCGCTGGAGGATATCCTAAAGATATCAACATGATTCAAACCCATAAAGCTATTGATAACGCTGCTGCCTTTGTTCGCGACGGAGGGACCTTGATCATGCTGGCCGAATGTCCGGATGGCATCGGCTCGACTACCTTTCTCCCCTATTTCGCCATGGGAGGATGGGATGCTGCCTTTGACAACCTGTTGGGCAATTACAGCGGCAACGGCGGCACGGCCTTGGCCATGATGGCAAAAACCAGTCGGATTACTATTTTGATGATGACGACCCTGGATCGACCAGTATGTGAGCAGATGGGCATCGCCCGGATTACCAGCATGCAGCAGACCGAACGCTTGCTGAACAGCACGTATTCCAGTATCGCAGTGATACGCAACAGTTCCCTGTTGATACACACCACCAAGGAACCACATTGTAGCACAAAGCTTGGGTAACATCTTTGCCTGTTGCGACTTCCGGTACTCCGTGCTATTAAATCTCACCATACTTTTTGTTCGGATCAGCAACACACGTATCCGTACCGCAACTCTTCATTGAAAACATTCCCCATGACAACACAGAAA
>JBFJXW010000008.1:0-45928 GCA_041622895.1 Desulfobulbus sp.
CGCTTACGGTCAACGACCTTTTGCAGCGCTTCTACGCAGTGCAGGGCGAGGAACTGTCCCTGGATTCCATGCTGCTCACTTGACCCCCGAATCTTCCATTGGAGAGTGCTCATGGAACAACAGCCCGATACCGTCGATCTCCTCAAGCGCAGGCGGAAAAGCATGCTGGCCGTCCAGGTGGGGTTATGGGCCAATGTTTTTCTGGCCGTGCTCAAAGCCACGGTGGGGGTGATTGGCAACAGCCCGGCGCTGCTGGCCGACGGCATCAACTCCACCTCGGATGTAGCCTATGGGGTCGTGGTTTCCATTTTTGTCCGCCTGTCGGCAAAACCGGCCGATCGTGAGCACCCGTATGGCCACGATCAACTGGAAAGCGTGGCCGCGGTGGTGGTGGGCGCCTTCGTCATCACGACCGCCATCGCCATCTTCTGGCATACCATCGATACGGTCTATGAACTGCTGACGGTACCCCCGGGTAACGGCGGAGCCAGCGTCACCGCCTTGTGGGTGGCACTGTTCGCCGTGGCGCTTAAAATTTTTCTGACCCTCTGGACCTATGGTGTCAACCGCTCTGTTCACAACAGTGCGGTTCTCGCCCTGGCTCACGATCACCGCAACGATATCTTCGCCTCGTCCGCCGCCGCAGTAGGTATTTTTTTCGGCCGACTCGGCCATCCCTGGATCGACCCCCTGGCCGGTGCCGTGGTCTCACTGATCATCCTCCACACCGGGGTGGAGATCCTGCGATCAGCCACCGCGGATCTCATGGACACTCTGCCCGGCAGGGAACTGGCCGCTGAGATCACCGCCGCACTGCAGGATGTCGCCGGCATAGAGGCGATCGAGGATGTGCATGCGCACCGTTTCGGACCATATCTCATGGTTAATATCACCATCGGCGTGAACGGTTCGCTCAGCGTCAAGCAGGGGGACAGGATCGCCACCGAGGTCGAGAAAACCCTTCTGGCACGGATTGAATTTTTACGACGCGTCTATGTCCACTATCATCCGGTGAAGGAGAGGGTCTAACCGATAAAGGAGGGATGCAATGGGGTACAGCCAGCGGAACAGTTTCGGCAGGGCTCGGTTTACAGGGACGCTGTTCCTGGTACTCTGTGTGCTTGTGCTGGTTTCGGGATGTGCCGGCCGTTCCGCCAGATCGGTTCAGGAAACGCAGGTATTGCTCGCCCGAACCACCCCCGAGCCCTCTCTGGCGGAAACGTTTTCCCCCTCTTTTGTTCTCCAAGGGGCTGCAGCCCCTCACAACCGGATAGGACGGGTTGATGCGGTTGGAAGAGATGGCCGCGGAGAGGTGATCATCAATACCGATCATCCGGTGGTTTATGCCGGCGTGTTCCCTTTTTCAACATCCAAAGACCGCTACATCAATCTGGTGTACCGGATTCATTTTCCCGAAATCCCCTACAGTCTGATTCCTTTTCATCTCGGTGCCGGAGACAATGTCGGCCTGCTCGTCATTCTTACCCTTGATGCGCAGCATCGCCTTCTCCTTGTGACCACCGCCAACACCTGCGGCTGCTATGCGGCCACCATCCCCACTGAACACCTGTCTGCCGACTCGTACCCTGACCATTGGCCGGACACATCCCTTGCGGTCTACGGGGAGAGACTGCCGGCCCGCCTGCCCCTGATGCAGGAACAGCAGCAGCTCCAGGTTGTTGTCCGCGCCGATGTCCACCGGGTGAGAGACCTTCGTATGGTACCCAAAAAGGAACCGGCTCCCGGGACAGCGAACGAGGTGGAATGCAACGGTATTGACTCCCTGAAAAGGCTGCCGCTTGCCGATGGAACCTTCACCAGTCTGTATTATCAACAGTGGCCCCTGACCGGCCATGTCAAAGGAGCCATCAAGCCCTGGGAATCCCTTTTCCTCAGTTTGGTGAGCCTGGATTTTTTTGTGGGCATGGACAAGGAATATGACCCCAGTCCGGGGAGTCAGTTGCGCGCCAATCCCTTTTACACCAGCCTGAAACCCTGGAACAGGAGAGCCTCCGATATGAACGATTTTGCTGCCTATCTTCGCTTTAACGGGTGGAACTTATGAACACAGTGCGATCTTTTGTGAGCGGAGTGATGCAGAAGGGGTGGCGGGTCACCTCGTTTTTCTGCGTCGCGGTGTTGCTGGGGGGTGCCGCAAGCATCTATGCCGGTGAGGTGGTTTTTGTTGACGAACAGTTTACATCGCTGGGGAGCTGGCAGCCCCAGCCCTTTGCCAAGATCGATCGCCATTCCCGCTACAGTGTGGTGACTGAGGACGGACGGCCCTGCCTGCTCATGGAAAGCGACAATTCAGCATCAGCCCTGATTTTCAAGCAACCGTTCAATGTGTATGAATATCCCAAAATCTCGTGGCGATGGAAGGTCAGCACTGTCTTTCGCAAGGGCGACAGCAGCCGCAAGGACGGCGACGACTACCCTGCCCGTTTGTACGTCATGTTTGCCTACAACCCAGAACAGGCTTCTCTGGGGAAGCGAATCAAGTATCAGCTGGCCAAGACCATTTACGGCCAGTATCCACCAGACAGTTCCATTAATTATATCTGGGATAACCGTAGCTCCACGGCCAGCGTCATCGTCAATGCCTATACCGATCAGGCGAGAATGATCCCGGTCAGCGCGGGGGCGAGCAAAGTGAACACCTGGCAGGAGTACACCATGGATATTGTCAGGGATTATCGACTGGCATTCGGCAGGAATCCTCCGAAAACAGCCACGCTGGCGGTGATGAATGATTCTGACGATACCGGTGAGTCGGCAAAGGCCTGGATCGATTTTATCAAGATTTATCGCGCACAGTGAACCGTGCCGCCGGTAAATGACGAGTGTTCTGGGCTTGATCCTGTGACTGCCGTTTTCGCAAGGAGGGCCATCCTTTTCTTCCCCTCGTTTGCACGGTACGGCCACCCCACTCTTTTTTTGTTATTTGTTTGACGGATACAGCCTCACTTTCTACAGTAATTTTTTATACTTTGTTCTCTTTGTATGCAGCGAAACCAAAGTCTCGACCTGAAACAGCCCGGCATCGCATGATATTGTCACTATTCAATAAAGGAGATTGCCATGAAACAGTATACCTTACCCGGTGCGCATCACATCCCCGCTCTCGGTCTCGGCACCTGGAAATCAGCGCGTGGTGCGGTGTATACAGCGGTCAAGGAGGCGCTGAGCGTTGGATACCGCCACATCGACTGCGCTCCTGCCTACCAGAATGAGCCCGAAGTCGGCAAAGCAGTGGCGGAATCGATCGCTTCCGGTGCGGTCTCCCGGCACGACCTCTGGCTGACCTCCAAACTGTGGAATAACGCTCATGGAGCGGAGCAGGTGCAACCTGCCCTGGAGCAAACGCTGGAGGATCTGCAGACGAGCTACCTCGATCTCTACCTCATCCACTGGCCGGTGCTGTTCAAGCCCGGGGTGATGTTCGCCCAGCGCGGTGAGGAATACATTGCCCTGGACAGCCTCCCGATCATCGAGACGTGGAAGGCACTGGAAGACTGTGTCGCCAAGGGGCTGGTCCGCAACATCGGGGTCTGCAATTTCAGCATCAAAAAGCTGGATGCGCTGTGTCAACAGGCCACCATCCGTCCGGCCATGAACCAGATCGAGCTGCACCCCTACCTGCAGCAGCGGCCCATGCTCGACTACTGCCAACAAAACGCCATCCAGCTCACCGCCTATTCCCCGCTCGGCTCGGGAGACCGACCAGCGGGTATGAAAAAAAGTGATGAACCGACCCTGCTCGACAATCCGGTTATTGGGCGGGTGGCGGCAAAACACGGGGCATCGCCGGGCCAGGTGCTGCTTGCCTGGGGGATAGGTCGTGATACCGTGGTCATACCGAAATCAGTGAATCCGGAACGGTTACGGCAGAATCTTGCCGCCGCAGACCTCGTCCTCGACACGCAGGACATGGCCGATATCGCAGCGTTGGATCGCGGCTACCGCTTTGTCGACGGCTCCTTTTTTACCGGTCCGGGATCTCCGTACACGCTCAAGGATCTGTGGGACGAGTAAGACCTCCTGCCGGCGCACCGCCGGATACGATGGAGAACGCGACAATGGAGCTGGAAATCCCCGTTGCTGCAGCCGGCAGCAACGGGGGGATCAACGGCAAAGAGGGTGGACGATATGCAAGGTGTGCCGCGAGAAGTAGTAACGCCCCATCGACGTATTCCCATCGATATCCCCAAAGGGGTAACGCCGACGGAGTTTTTCAACAGCCCCTGCAACCTGCGGCATCTCGCTCGGGAAAACGGTCTGTTGCGGACAGCGGAAAATTTTCTCCTCTACCGCAAGGCGATCGGTCACTCCAACCTTTTTGACACCTCCATCATCCTCGACAGTTCGCAGACGATTCTCGATCCGCTCGGTCGGCCGGTGCGCCGTGATCAATTGAACCCGCAGCAAAAAATTGTCTTCAGCCGGATGACCCAGGTGGTTGTTGACTATATGCTGGAGCGCTATCCCGATCCCCAAGAATTTCTCCTCTTTTGCGGCGAGGCAAGCCTGGACGCCACCTGGCCGCTGGGCAAACCCGGAGTGCCGAGTGTCCGCATGATGCACAACCACTTCATGGTTTTTGACATGGCAACGCTCCAGTCGGCAGCTGCGGCTGCGGAGGACGATCCGAATCTCACCGACAGCGGCAACAACGGGCTCTTTCTGCAGTACCTTTCCACGGTCTACCTGCGTTTTCTGGATATTCTCGACCTGGAAATTCTGGAACCGATCCCGGCCGAGGAGGCGAAGATCAAGGTCACGGGATATCCTCAGGGATTGCCCAGCTGGCGGGTGAAGGGTGGTGCGGCGGCCCTGAAAAGCGGCAGGTTCTGGAAAGAGTACGACATGGTGCTGGAAGGGTTTCTTGATTTCTATCGCACCTTTTTCTCTCTGGTCGCCACCAACGAAACCAGAATACCGGAAGAGTGCCGCTATCCCGACCAGGTTGAAGATGTGCTGTTGTACAATGATGAATTCCACCGCGCCGCCCGCATTCTTCGCCTGATGGTGCTGGAAGATCCTCTGGCCGCCAATGAGATACGCTGGCGGCCCGCCTACAAGCAACTGCTCTATCGTGATGACGCAGGGCAGCTTATCGTCACCATCAGTCAGAATTCTGTAGGAAACGCCATAACCGAGCTGCTCGGCATTGTGGTCAAACGCGTTGCCGACGACAGTGCCTACGCCCGGGTTGAAGGTCCGCTGGTGGCGCAGCTTATTGAGCTGCGCAACCGGCTGGTACGCGCCAATCTGGGTGAACCCATCGCCACTCCGTCCTGGCCGGGCGGCGTCTTTATCCCTTCCGTACCGCAACGCCACGTATGATTGCCATGCAACGCCTTACAGCCCAAGGCCTCTACATTGAACGCTTTGTCACTCGGCCGGAGGAGGCCTGGTGCATCATTGGTGCCAACACCTCCGGGCTGGCACTGCTGTGCGATGTGATCGCCGGCGAGCAGGTGCCTTTTGAGGCTGACAGCCTGCAGCTACCGCCTGATCTCGGCGTGCTCTCTTTTAAACGGCAACAAGCCATTTTTGAGGAAGAAGTGCGCAAGGATGACACCAATTTTCTTGATCATATCGATCCCGGAACTCCGGCGCGCTCCTTTATCACCGATGTCCAGGGCCATCGGGAGCTGATTGAGCTGTTCCAGCTGGAGGCAATCCTGGACCGGGGATATCGCCAGTTGAGCTCCGGGCAGGCACGAAAACTCCTGCTGTTGCAGCAACTCACCAGGGGTGTCTCCGCTGTAGTGCTTGAAAACCCCTATGAAGGGCTTGATCAAACCAGTTGCGTGGAACTGGACCGGATTCTGGCTCACCTGCACAACCAGGGGCTGGAACTCCTGATCCTGGTCAGCAATACCAACGATATCCCTCCCTGGTGCACCCACCTCGCCGCGATCCAGGAGGGTGCCCTCGTTGTGCAGGGACCGATGGCGGCAGTCCTGCCCGAGGTGCACACATTGCTTGCCGGACGTTCCGGTCTGTTCCGCGTATCGGTTGCGGAAATGCGACATGAACGGCAATCAGATCGTGCCGGCCACACGGGCGCCAATCTTGTGACCCTGACCAGGGGCTTTGCCCGCTACGGCGAGGTGGAGGTGTTCAAGGATCTTGATCTTGTCATCAATGAAGGCGATCACACCCTGATCACCGGTCCCAATGGCTGCGGTAAATCAACCTTGCTGCAGATCCTCACCGGCGACCATCCCCTGTGCTACGTCAACGATCTGCGCCTCTTCGGCAGACAACGGGGCAGTGGCGAGTCGATCTGGGATCTGAAAAAGCAGATGGGGATCGTCAGCGCCGACCTGCACCGCAACCACCGCATCGCCGGCAGTGCGCTGGCAATTGTGACGTCCGGACTGTTTGACTCCATCGGTTTGTACGTCCGTCCCACCGAGGAACAAAAACATCTCGCCCGTATCTGGCTGCAGCGACTTTCTTTGGCCGACAAAGCAGGAACCGCGTTCCGTCGATTGAGCTACGGCGAACAGCGGCTGATTCTTCTCGCCCGAGCCCTGATCAAGGTACCGCGCCTGCTCATTCTCGACGAACCCACCCAGGGACTTGACCAGGCTAACCGTATGGCCTTGCTTGATTTTCTCGCCGAAATCGCCGAAGAAGGCCTCTGCACCATCATCTATGTCAGTCATCGCCAGGATGAATACCGCGATTTTTTCACGCAACAGGTCCGATTCGCCTGAAGCCAGGACAGCGACGGATACGGTATGCGGGATCATTTGCTATCAGCACGGGTATACCACGGTGTCGAGCTTTTCGTTTGACACCCGCTTGGCGATTCCGTATACAAAGGGGGCTTTGCAACCGGTCCTTCCACAACCCCGGTTAGAGCTCGTCAATCACTATCGAAAAATCAGGAGGGCGTTATGAGGATCGTCACATTGCTGGCAGTGCTGCTGTGCACCTTTGGTATGGGTGCAGCCCATGCGGCGGATAAAGAATTGAAGGTGGGTTTTGTCTACGTCTCGCCGGTAGGCGATGCCGGCTGGTCCTATGCGCACGATCAGGCGCGCATGGCCGTTGCGAAACTACCCGGCGTTACCGCCTCTTTTGTCGAAGCGGTCGCTGAAGGTCCGGATTCCGAGCGCGTTATTCAAACCATGGCCCGCAAAAAATACGATCTCATCTTTGCCACCAGCTTTGGCTACATGGACTCGATGCTCAAGGTGGCCCAGCAGTTTCCCAAGACCACCTTCATGCATTGCTCCGGTTTTAAAACCGCTCCCAATATGGGCAACTATTTCGGCCGCATCTATCAGGCTCGCTATCTTTCCGGCATGGTTGCCGGAGCCATGACCCAATCGAAGGTCCTCGGCTATGTCGCCGCCTTTCCCATTCCCGAAGTAATCCGCGGCATCAACGCCTTTACCCTGGGTGCCCAATCGGTTAATCCCGACATAACCGTCCGGGTGGTCTGGACCAAAACCTGGTACGATCCGGCCAAGGAAAAAGAAGCGGCGAAATCGTTGCTTGACGTGGGCGCCGATGTTATCGCCCAGCACCAGGATTCTCCCGGTCCGCAGGAAGCGGCTCAGGAAAAAGGGGTCTATTCCGTCGGCTACAACACCGATATGTCTAAATTTGCGCCGAAATCGCACCTGACAGCTCCTGTGTGGAATTGGGTTCCCTATTACACCAAGGTCGTGGAGCAGGTCAAAAACGGCACCTGGAAGGCTACGTCTGACTGGCCGGGCCTTGCCGAGGGCGTCGTTGATCTGGCACCCTTCGGTCCCATGGTGCCGCAAGCGGTTCAGGACCAGGTCATGGCCAAAAAAGCCGAGATTATCAGCGGCAAGGAAAAAATCTTTGTCGGACCGATCAGCGATCAGCAGGGCGTCGTGAAGATTGCCAAAGGGGCGGTCGCTCCGGATTCGGATCTTCTCGGCATGAACTGGTTTGTCCAGGGCGTGGTCGGCACCACCGAATGATCGGGATGCTGAACGGTTGCCCACACGGCATACTCGTGTTGTAATTCCATGCAACGATTCAGGGTTACCAGAAGGCAGGAGCGCCTGGGATGGCGCTCAGGTTTGGTTGTACTGGCCGCGGTGGGGGTATCGCTGCTGATCAGCATGCTCCTGCTCTCCCTTCAGGGCGTATCACCGCTTGCCGGTTTTTCCGTGCTGGTGGAGGGCGCCTTTGGCTCCCGCTGGGCCCTCGAAGACTGCCTGATCAAGGGGATTCCCTTGTTTCTCTGTTCGCTGGGCGTGGCCATCGCCTTCCGTCTTCAGATATGGAACATCGGTGCCGAAGGGCAGTTTGCCCTGGGTGCTGTCGGTGCCACCTGGATCGCCCTGAGTTTTCCTGGACTGCCGAAATGGGCGCTCCTGCCCCTGATGATCAGCATGGCCTGCCTGGCAGGCGGCTTCTGGGGCATGATCCCCGCGATGCTGCGCCAGCGTCTGGGCACCAACGAAATCATCGTCACCCTGATGATGAACTACATCGCCATTCTCTTCCTGGAATATCTGGTCTACGGCGTGTGGAAAGACAGCTCGGGCTTTCCGATGACCGCCCAGTTTGTCCCTCAGGCGATTGTCGGCAAGATTGGCGACACTGGCGTCAATTGGGGTCTGAGTCACTGCCTGGTACTCGGTGTGCTGGTCTGGATCTTTTTCCGGTACACCCGCTGGGGCTATGAACTCAAGGCCTGCGGGGACAGTGTCCGGGCAGCGCGTTACGCCGGCCTGCCCTATGACCGTCTGGTTGTCCTGGTCATGGTCATGAGCGGCGCATTGGCCGGATGGGCCGGGTTTCTTGAGACTTCGGCTTCGCTGAACCGGCTGCAGCCGTCGATCATGGCCGGATACGGCTACACGGCCATTGTCGTTGCCTGGCTGGCCCGCCTCAATCCGCTCAATATCGCCATCAGCTCTTTTCTCCTTGCCGGTCTACGGGTCGGGGTGGAAAACCTGCAGCTCGACCTCCAGGTTCCTGCGGCCTTTGGCGCCATCATCGAAGGGATGATTCTGATGACGGTGCTGGCCGGTGGATTTTTTATTTTTTACCGCATCGTCCCGATGAAGAAACCATGACCGCGGATCTGATTGTTCCCTTGCTGGCGGCCGCGGTGGTCTCCGGAACTCCCATTCTCTATGCCACCCTGGGAGAAATGTTCACCGAAAAATCCGGGGTGCTCAATTTGGGCGTCGAAGGGGTCATGCTGCTCGGCTGCCTGGCGGGATTCCTGGTTGCCAAAACCACCGGCAACCCTTCGCTGGCCTTTTTCGCAGCCGGTCTGGCCGGAACCCTGGCCGCCTCGCTCCATGGCGTAGTCTGTCTCCTTTTCCAGGGCAACCAGGTCGTTTCCGGGCTGGCCCTGACCCTGCTGGGCACCGGACTGGCCAACTATTTCGGCACCGGTTTCGTCGGCCAGGCGGCACCGGGATTCTCGCCCCTGCCCCTGCCCCTGCTCGCTGACATTCCGGTACTCGGCCCTGTGTTTTTCAACCACGATCCTCTGGTCTACTGCACCTATATCCTGCCACCGCTGTTCTGGCTGTTCTTCAACCATACCCGCTACGGGCTCAACCTGCGGGCGGCTGGAGAATTTCCCGGAGCCGCCACCGCGGCCGGTCTTGATACCGTAGCCTACCGCTGGGCCGGCATCCTGATCGGCGGCTTTTTCATGGGCCTGGGCGGAGCGTATCTGTCGCTGGCCTATACGCATCTCTGGACCAACAATCTCACCGCCGGCAGGGGCTGGATCGCCGTGGCTCTGGTTATCTTTGCCTTCTGGCGGCCCGGTCGGGCGGTATTCGGCGCCTATCTCTTCGGCGGCATCATGGCACTGCAGCTCAGATTACAGGCAGCCGGAACCACCCTGCCTTCTTCCCTGCTGCTCATGCTGCCCTATGGTCTGACCGTTGCCGTCCTGGTGCTCTCCTCCTTAGGACGAAAAAAGACGCAAGCACCGGCGGCACTCGGGGTTAATATCGAGCCCCACAGCTGATCACCGGTTTATTTATACCCATCCTTGTTTGAACGGAGTCCCTTGCATGGCAAAAAACGCTACTTACAAAAAAACCTATCCTATCTCCTGGGAGCAGCTGCACCGCGATTCCAAAGCCCTGGCTTGGCGGCTGCTCAATATGGACTATTTCAAAGGCATCATCGCTATTACCCGCGGCGGTCTGGTACCGGCGGCGATTATCGCCCGTGAGCTCGACATTCATCTGGTCGATACCATCTGTATCTCCAGCTACGACTGGAAAGACAAAAAGGGAGAAGCCGAAATCCTCAAGGGGTTTAAAGGTGACGGCGAGGGCTGGCTGCTCATTGACGATCTGGTCGATACCGGCAGAACCGCTCACATTGTCCGACAGATGATTCCCAAGGCCCATTTTGCCACGGTGTATGCCAAACCGGCCGGCCTGGAGCAGGTGGACACCTTCATGACAGAAGTCAGCCAGGACACCTGGATACTGTTCCCCTGGGATACGGAATCCCAGTTTGTCCAACCGCTGGCATCAGGGCAGTAAGACAGGGTGAGCACCTCAGAACCCCTTATCCGGCTTGAACGGATCAGCAAAGCCTTTGGTTCGGTCCAGGCCAACAGGGACATCTCGCTGGCAATCCATCCGGGAAAAGTTCTCGCTCTCCTGGGTGAAAACGGCGCCGGAAAATCGACCCTGATGTCCATACTGGCCGGTCAGCTGCAGCCCGACAGCGGCGTGATTTTTCGCAACGGCTCGCCGGTTGTCTTTTCCTCAACCGAAAAGGCAATTCAAAGCGGTATCGGTATGGTCTATCAGCATTTCAAGCTGGTTGAAGCCATGACCGTTGGCGAAAACATTGTTCTTGGTCAGCCGGGCGGATTCTGGCTGGGAAAAAAGGCGATCAACCGCCAGGTTCGTGAACTGGCCGCGACCTTTGGCATGAGTGTCGCTCCGGATACGCTGGTTGCCGACCTCTCCATGGGCGAAAAACAACAGGTTGAGATCCTCAAGCTCTTGTATCGGCAGAGTACCATTCTTATCTTTGATGAACCCACAGCGGTGCTCACCCCGCCCGAAGCCGCCAATCTTTTCGCCACGATGCGGCAGATGGCCGGCATGGGCAAGGCCATCGTCTTCATCAGCCATAAGCTGGACGAGGTCATGTCCATTGCCGATACCATTGCTATTCTCAAGCGCGGCCAGGTGATTGATCGCATGCCGGCCGCCTCCATTGGATCGGTGGCCGAGCTAGCCCGGCGTATGGTGGGACGCCCGGTCCTCCTGCAGGTGCAACGGGAACCGATAGAACCCCGGCAGATCGTGCTGCATGTATTGGGTCTGCAGGGAAACGGCCTGAACGACATCCATTTTGAATTGCGACAGGGCGAGGTCCTGGGCCTCGTAGGGGTTGCCGGCAACGGCCAGAAACCTTTGGTGGAAACCATTTGTGGCCTGCGGATACCACCTGCTGGTACGATTCGTATTTTGGGAGAGGAGTGGAAAAAATTCTTTGCCCGGCAAAGCTGGGAAAAGACCCTGAGTTATATTCCGGAGGATCGCCAGGGGCTGGCCACCTGCCAGGGACTGGACCTGCTGGATAATTTTCTGCTGACCACCCGGGGCTGCTTCCTCAAGGGTCCCTGGCTGCAGAAAGCATTGGCTCGCGGCAAAGCGGAAAAACTGGTGGTCGATTTCGACATCCGGCCCCCGGACCTTCAGGCCCTTGCCTGGCAGTTGTCCGGCGGCAATTTACAGAAATTGGTCCTCGCCCGTGAATTTTTCCGCAAACCACGGCTGATTGTGGCCGAACAACCCACTCAGGGGCTGGACATCGCCGCTGCCGAGGATGTATGGCAACTGCTGCTGCAGGCCCGGGAGCAGGCGGGCATTCTCCTGGTAACCGGCGACCTTGCTGAAGCACTGGCCCTGTCGGACCGCATCGGTGTGATGTTCAACGGCACCTTGGTCGGCATTATTGATCGGGATGATGCAGACGGGATTGAACACATCCCGCAAATGATGGCCGGTGTATAACCGCCGGGAGCAACACCTCTTATTTCAACAACAGGAGAAGCGATGATACTGCCATACAAAGATTATCAACCGGTGGTCGGCAAGGGCGGATGGGTTGCCCCCAATGCCACCCTGATCGGTGACGCGGTGCTGGGGGAGGACGTTTCCCTCTGGTTCGGTACCGTCGTACGAGGCGACGTGCATCGTATCCGCATTGGCGCGCGCACCAATATTCAGGATCTCTCGCTCCTGCACATCACCCAGCATACCGGCACGGAACGGGACGATCAGGACGGACACCCCACGATCATCGGTTGTGACGTCACCGTGGGCCACCGCGTTATTCTTCATGGCTGCACGGTCGGCGACCTCTGCCTGATCGGAATGGGGGCCATCATCCTTGATGGCGCTGTCATCGGCCGTGAATCGATCGTCGGTGCCGGTTCCGTGGTCACTCCGGGGAAACAGTTCCCGCCTCGATCCCTGATCATGGGGACGCCCGCCAAAGTGGTTCGCGAAGTCAGTGAAGCACAGCTACAGGAGATGCAGGCCTCATGGCGGCGCTATGTGGCGCTGAAAAACGAGTACCATCAGGCCAAACTGGGCGACTGCTTTTAACTGCCGCTCCCCATCGAGACAGTGCTCTCCGGACGGCATCATGGGACGGCGGCTGATCAGACGGTAACCACCGAGTTTTCCTCGCCATACTCATTGGGGGCATAGCTGTCGGCATCGGGATCGTTGACCCAAACCCCTCCATCGAGCACATAGCGAAAACGGAAGGACTGTCCGACCGGCAGGGACACGGTAACGGAAAAACTGCCGTCTTTCAGTTGTTTCATGGGATTATCCTGCAGTGACCAGCCATTGAATTCTCCCGCAAGCACGGCAGAGAGGGCTTTTTCCTCATTATTGTATTTAAAGGTGACACGGCAGACCGTGCCGGTTTTCGAATAGGCTTTCTTCAGCATAACATTCTCCTTACCTGCTTGAGGGCTGATCATACATGAACTGAGTGACGGATGACGGGCAACGCAATCACTGAGAAGAGTGTAAAGTAGCCGGAACCGTCTATCAAGTAAATACCTAAGGTATCTCATTATTATTCAGGTGCTTAAAGAGCCCTTGCTGCACCGGCGTCCTGAGTACTTCGCGCGCACCCGGCTTCTCGCTACACGGCCGAATATCTGGTATCCCCTTCCGAAAATCTGTCAATTGAGGCCATTCCGTGCATCAAGGAGTTCGACCTGCCGCAGCAAACAGCGGGCGAATATGAATTTTTACCACAACATTGGTATAGTAGCCCCGAAACCAATGCCGCCTCCGAACCTCCACCTCTTTCTCAGCGATATCTCCATGACCAACGCCCAACACGAAGAAAAACCTGTCCCGCGCATTCCTGAACTCCTGGCCCCGGCCGGTAATTATGAAAAACTGGTAACCGCCATCCATTACGGCGCGGATGCCGTGTACCTGGGCGGCAAGGAGTTCAGCCTGCGCGCCAGAGCCGGTAATTTCAAGGAGGAAGGACTCGTTCAGGCCATTGCCTATGCCCATAGCCAGGGAGTGAAAGCCTATGTAACGGTCAACATTTTTGCCCATGATCGTGACCTGGACGGCTTGGAGGCGTACCTGACCATGCTGCGAGACAGCGGTGTTGACGGCCTGATCGTTGCCGACCCCGGTATTCTCCGTATTGCCCGGCAGATCGTCCCCGCCCTCCCCTTGCATCTGTCCACCCAGGCCAACGTGACCAACACCGCCAGTGCCCTTTTTTGGGCGGAACAAGGAGTTCGCAGGTTGAATCTGGCCCGTGAGCTGGGCCTATCCGAGATCCAATCCATTCGGGCGGCTACCGGCATCGAACTCGAGGTGTTTGTGCATGGCGCCCTGTGTATATCCTATTCCGGCCGCTGTATGCTGAGCAACTATTTCACCGGTCGCAATGCCAATCAAGGCGATTGCGCCCATCCCTGCCGCTATTCTTACGCCCTGGTTGAGGAAAAGCGACCCGGCCAGTATTTTCCCGTGGAAGAGGATGAACGCGGTACCTATATCTTTAATGCCCGCGATCTCTGCCTGCTCAGGCAACTCCCCATGCTGGTCGATGCCGGTGTCGATTCCATCAAAATCGAAGGCAGAATGAAATCGCCCGGCTATGTCGGAGCGGTGGTGCGGGTATATCGGTTGGCGCTTGACTGGATCCAGGAACAACTTTTTTTGGGCCATAATGCAGATAGCCTTATCGTGCCTGATGTTTTTCATAAGGAAATGAAGAAGATCGGGACCCGTGGTCAGACAGAAAACTTTTTCACCGCAAGGCCTTCATCTGAGGACATGCTTTATGATAGAATGCGGATTGAACAACATTTTGTTCCGGTAGGCATTGTCCGTGCCGTTGCACCCTTACTGATCGAAACCCGGTATGTAGTGACGTGCGGTGATCGTGTAGAATATCTCGGCCGTTCCATTGAACCCTCCACGGTGACCATCATCGGGATGCAGATGGAAGACGGTACCCCCTTGACCCGGGCCAATCCCGGCAATCGGGTCATTCTGCAGACCGATCCTCCTTTGGCATCTGTTGAGACACAGTCCATTTTTCGAAAACACTTATAGAGTATTCATGAAACCCTTTCTCAATGTGCCTTTTCTCCCCGAGGAAAGGTACGTCGAATTTCTTGTTCAATGCGCCGCTGATCTGGACAGCGTTCATTTCAGCCTGCTCAACAGCCGGGCCCTCGACAGCCGAGTGCAGATAGAGTCCCCCGGTACGCAGAAACATATCACTCGCGGCCTGGAACGATTGCAGGGTCCTGGAAAATACCTCCTGCTCAACAGCCGGTTTTACAACCCGGACCTGCTCACCGATACCCAAAGCTTGATGCCGGTTATCCGCATGCTGGAGCACTGTCTGAACCGGGGCGTGCTCGACGGAATAGTCTACTGCGATCACTACCTGCTGCAGCGGCTCTCAGATGAGGCGCCAGATATCGCCAGCCGACTCGAGGCGGTACCCGGCGTCAATACCATGCTTGATTCCTTGATCAAAATCGAGGCGCAGCTCGCTTATATCGGTGATACCGCTTTTAAGACACCGGGAAAAATTGTGCTCGATCGTTCGCTCAATCGCAACCTGGACGAGATGGCCACGATTGCCCTGAGATTGCACCGGCATTTCCCGGCCTTGAAAATAGAGGTGTTGGCCAATGAGGGCTGCCTACCTTATTGTCCGTTCAAGCTGTCCCACGATTCCTATATTGCGTTGGCCAACATGGTCGGACAGGATCAGACCCACGTTATCAATTGCGACATCGGTTGCATGCGGCTGCTGGATCAACAGCCCCACCGGTTGCTGCACTCACCCTTTATCCGCCCGGAAGATATCGACCTCTATCTCTACCATGTCGATACGATCAAACTGTGCGGCCGTACCTTGGGAACGGATTTCCTGATCAATACCATCAATGCCTACCGGGCACGACGCTATGACGGCAATCTGCTGGACCTGCTGGATGCCATGTCCTGGCTGGCAGACCGATTGTATGTAGACAACAAACTGCTGTCGTTTGATTTTGCCAATGTGCTTTCTCAATGCGACAATCGCTGCGAATCCTGCGGTTTCTGCAAGGAACTGTTTGATTCCATCACCCATACCCAGCCGCTGGTGATCAAGGATCGCAGGACGACTGCTCATTGACAGGCCTGGCCACTGCGGGTAAGCTTTCCGAATTATTGTACCGGGTGGACGACGGGAGCCGGGTAAAAAAGATGAAGCATGTTGGGCGAGGCGCATGAATGCTTGCGGCAGGGCTATGAAATCATTTGACCAGTTACTTGAAGAATCAACCAAAATTCACGGACACATCTGCGCCGGCCAGGTGATTGGCGTCAGGATGTCCATGGCGGCGCTGGAACGCATCGGGATCCGAGATCCCAAGGGAGCGGACCGAAAAAAACTCTACATCCTGGTCGAAATTGATCGCTGTGCCACCGATGCCATCCAATCGGTAACCGGCTGCAGCCTGGGAAAACGATCCCTGCGCTGGCTCGATTTCGGCGTCATGGCCGCAACCTTCGTCAATCTGGAAACCGGCAGGGCTGTTCGGGCGACTGCCCGCGAAGAAGCACGGACACTTTCCGCTTCCTACTGTCCGGCCATTGCCGATAAATACCAGCGCCAGCTGGAAGCCTACAAGGTCATGCCCTTGGACGAGTTGTTCACTTTCCAGGAGGTCACCGTGCAGCTCAATGATTGCGATATGCCGGGGCGGCCCATACGCAGGATACAATGCGAGCAGTGCGGCGACTGGGTCCAGGACTGCCGCGAGGTGGAACAGGCCGGCAAACTCTTGTGCCGCTCCTGCGCAGGTGACCGGTATTATCAGATCGTAGACGATACAAACCAGGCTTCAGCCTCCTCTCTGGAAACCAGGTAACGTCTCTCCTGCTGTACAGCCTCCTGCACCTCTGAGAACAGCAACGTACCTCTCCGGGAGGCACCATGGACACGCCACGCATTCGTACCTTCAGCGTGCATTGCCGGGAACACTTCGGTCAGACCCTTGGCAAAATCCCCCTTGACCTGGGCATCCCCTGCCCCAACCGCAGCAATGGCGGCTGCCTTTTTTGCCGCCCTGCCAGCTTTACCCCTTTTTCTCTCCGTACCAGCGATGCCCTCAACGAACAGATTCGGCGAGGGAAAAAATATTTACTCCGCAACAGGTTCACGCGTTATTTCGGGTACTTTCAACAGGAAACCGCCACAGCAATGGCCACCTCCCGCCTCATCCCTCTGCTTGCCGAGATACTAACCGACCCCGACTGTGTCGGTCTGATCCTCTCCACCCGTCCCGATACCCTTGCCGATGACCTGCTGCCCGCCCTCGCGGAACTCATGCATCGTAGCGGCAAGGAATGCCTGATCGAGCTGGGGCTGCAATCGATCCACCCGGCAAGCCTTCGGTTGCTCAATCGAAATCACAGTTATGCAGACTTTGCAGCCGCGGTCCGCAGCATTAAGGCTCAGGAAAACCTGCAACTCGGAGTCCATCTTATCCTTGGTATCCCTGGCGAATCGGCGGCGGACATGCTTGCCACGGTACGCAGGGTCTGCGAGCTTGGAGTACAGGCGATCAAATTACACCACCTCCAGGTGATTCGGGGGACGGCACTGGAAGTCCTGTTTCTTCGTGGACAGGTGCCGGTATTCAACTTGACGGACTACCTGGAGCTGCTCCTCTCCCTGCTGCCCCATATTCCTGCAGAAGTCACCATGCACCGGCTCTGGGCCACAGCGCATCCCGATCTCCTGGTGGCTCCGCGCTGGCAGCTGATTTCCGGCGAATTGAGTAAACATCTGCTGCGACACATGATGGAACGAGGCATTTGGCAGGGGCAGCTGGCCGGTGCGACTGCCGGCTCAGTTAAAAAGGGCATGAAGCACAGAGGGACGGTTGGTCCGACGTAATCGTTTGAGGTACTGGCTGAAATCAAGACTATACCGCTGCTGATAAAGGACGACGTTCTTTTGTGCCTTCTTGATACTTTTGTGTGGAATATCGTGGGGAAAGACCAGCAGTATGACATTGCTTCGTTTTTTGACCTGCATCTGCAGCACCTGCCCTTGGCTTCCTTCCCGGACCGCCTGCAACGCCTGCTGATAGAGGGGTTTATCACCGCTCCACAGGTTGATTGCCAGAATTCCTTTCGAGCTCAACCTGTCACGAATGGATTGGTACAACTCGGGCATGAAAAGAGCCGGAGCCATAGCTCCCGCACCAAAAATGTCCAGCAGGATGAGGTGGTAGCCCGAGGCATCGCTGGTCGCGAGAAAATCAAGGGCGTCCTGGTTGATGATACGCAGATTATCGCGGATGGGGAGTTTGAAATAGGTGTGGGCCAGTTGAATGACCAGTGCTTCCTTCTCCACCACATCAATCCGGGCCTCAGGATGATGATGCAGCAGAAAATGGGCCAGGGCACCGCCTCCCAAGCCGAAGAGCAGGAATTTTTCGGGATGCGGATGGAGCAGCAGTGCGGTCGCCATCCATCGGGTATACTCCAGCTGCAGCGTCCAGGGAGTCTGGAGATCGATGCAGCTCTGCCGCTCTTCCGTGCCGAAGCGGAGACTGCGCAGGTTATTCTCGTCGGTAACCAGTATCGGATGCTGGCCGGTATCTCCGCTGAACACAAGCTGTTGCATCGACGGCTCCTCAAAAAAAAAGGCCGCAAGGCTGAATGAACAGCTTTGCGGCCAAGGTGCTCTGCGTTGTACCGCTTCCTCAGATGGTGACCGAGCAACGGTTACGGGCTATCGTTGTTTACAACGTTCGCCATACACACCCCTCTGGACGACGCGCGCTTTCTTTATTTCATACACGATGAAAATCAGCTGCAGCCACCGATGCCTCAGCCGGCGCTCTTGGCCGGGGTTTGCTGTTTATCAGCGTCGGCAGCGGAACCGGCGATAGCACCGCGATTCACCTTGATTTTAACATTTTCGGCGATTTCCAGAGTGACAACACTATCGGTCAGTCCGGTGATCTGGCCATGAATACCGCCGCCGGTTACGACTCTATCGCCTCTTTTCAGATTGGCCAGATACTGCTGATGTTCCTTGGCCTTTTTCTGTTGCGGCCGAATCAGCAAAAAATAAAAAACCACGAAAATAAGGATGAGCGGTACAAATTGGGCAATATTGGCCATTCCGCCGGCTGCCCCGCCAGCGTCTGCCGCCCATGCAATTCCAGTCATGAAAAAATCCTCCAGTCGTTCATTAATGTTCGTTAATCGGTTCAATCCGTCGTTCATAAAAATTGCGACGAAAGGCCAGGAAGCGGTCTTCCCTGATAGCACTGCGCATTCCGGCCATCAACGTGCAATAGTAGTACAGATTGTGGATGCTGTTCAACTGATAGGCAAGTATTTCACGGCTTTGGAAGAGATGCCGCAGATAGGCCCGCGAATAATGCCGGCAGGTGTAACAGCCGCAGGTTTCGTCCAACGGACGCTGGTCCTGCTGAAAACAGGCATTTTTTATAACAAGTCTGCCCTGTGAAGTAAAGAGCATTCCGTTGCGGGCATTGCGGGTGGGCATAACGCAATCGAACATATCCACACCATGGAAGACGCCTTCAACCAAGTCTTCCGGCGTACCAACGCCCATGAGGTATCTGGCATGATCTGCCGGCAGGTGATCGGCGGTTGCGGCAAGCATTTCGTACATCAACTCCTTGGGTTCACCCACTGATAACCCGCCCAGAGCGTAGCCGTCAAAACCGATCTCTACCAACTGCTGAATCGCCTCCAGCCGCAGATCCGGGTACATGCCCCCCTGGACAATGCCAAAGAGGTGCTGTCCGGTTCCTGCCTGCGCCTCGCGGCAGCGTTTGGCCCAGCGCGCCGTCAGCGCGGTGGCCTTAACAGCCTGTTCGCGATCGGCCGGATAGGGAATGCAGGTGTCCAGAGCCATCATGATATCCGAACCCAGCGCCTCCTGCACATGAATGGCATCTTCCGGACTGAGAAACAGGCGAGAACCGTCGATATGCGAGCGGAACGCCGCGCCTTCTTCGGTAATCTTGGCCAGATCCTGCAGGCTGAAAATCTGAAAGCCACCGGAGTCGGTGAGGATCGGTCGATCCCAGTGCATGAAGCCGTGCAGGCCGCCAAAGCTGCGGATGAGCTCATGGCCGGGACGAAGATACAGGTGGTAGGTGTTGCCAAGGATGATCTGCGCCCCGATCTCCAGAAGATTTTCCGGGGTCATCGCCTTGACCGTGCCTTGGGTACCCACCGGCATGAATACCGGTGTCTGGATGGTGCCGTGCAGGGTGGCGAGTTCGCCGCAACGGGCGTTACATTCCGTGGATCGGCAGGTAAGGGTGTAGGGAGTTGCGGTCATAAATTGTACTGCAAAGGTAAACGGACGAGCTTATTCAACGCTCAGAATGGTAATGTCGAAATGGAGCACTTCCCCGGCCAGCGGATGATTGAAATCGATAAGTGCGGTCTGCTCCTCCAATTCGGTAACAATGCCCTGTATCTCCTGGCCCTGGGGTCCAACGGCGGTTATCTGTGCCCCGATTTCATGGGCATCTTCGGGAAGGTGATCCTTGGGCACTTCTATGAAGGCATCCTCGGACACCGCGCCATAACCGTCTTCGGCCTGCACGCTTATCTGGACCTTTTCACCGGCCTTTTTACCCTCCAACGCTTTTTCCAATCCAGGAATGAGCTGATCGGATCCCTGCGTATACGTAAGCGGTTCCGCATCCACATTGCTGTCCACGGTATCGCCGTTGTCCAGGGTTAATGTGTAGGTGATGGAAACGACTTTGCCTTCGCTGATCGTCATATTGTTCCTCGTCTGTTGAGTATCTTCATTCAATTACTTCGCCCTGATTGCCAAAATATCTCCAGCGGCGGAAAGTACGTGCGCACAGCTATAAACTGCCTCACCTACAATTGCAAGGCTGCTTGGCGGCCAATCGTGCTCAAACCAGCGCAGTGCGTGTGAGCGCTGTACAGGAGGACCTGCTGTTATCCCTTCTGTACAAGGGACTTCAACCGTTGCTCCAGATCCAACTGCTGGGTGCGGATAGAACGGTTAAGGTGAAACTGGACCAGGGCCCGTTGCAAATTCTGCCCCGCCCGACTGACCTTGAAGTAACGGTCGCCCACCAGATGATCCGTAAAAAACCGCAGTCCCAGCTCAAAACTGATTAAGCCGACCGCCTGCACCAGCAAGCCCCGGTCGGTTGGCGTGAGCAGATGCCCTCCCTGCCGCAGGTAGCCGCTGAGCAGCGCCTGAAAATAGTCCGGATCAAAAACCGTACCGGCAGGGTCCTGGTGCGCCTCGCCTTGAAGGTTGCAGCAGGAGCGAAGGCAGTCGGCCAGGTCGTGGAGCAGCAGCCCCGGCTTGACCGTGTCGAAATCGATCAGACTGACAGCTCGGTCCTTGTCTGCCGCGAAAAGGAAATTTGCTGTTTTGGGGTCACCGTGAATGACCTGCCGGGTTACATCATTTCTTGCCTGCTCAAGAAGGTCGACGGTATTGCGCTGTGCCTCGATAACGCTGTAGCACCAGGTTTCCTGGGCGTTTTCACAGCGGCGTGTCCCGCTGATGGCGTCAAAATGCTGCAGGTAGCGAGGAGTAATATGAAAATCCGGCAATGGATCTGCAAGCGTATCAGGGTCAATGCCGGCGACCAGCAGATGAAAACGACCCAGCAGGACACCAATTTCTTGTGCCTGATGCCGATTTTCAAGACTGTCAAGCGTCCGGGTATGAGCAATATAGCTCAGCAGGCGCCAGCAGTGACCGGCCGCATCAAGGAAATAATCTTGTCCCTGGGGGTTGGCGAGCAACCGGAAAAATACCGGCATCCCCGGCCCCGCATTCCGGCTGAGATGGCCGGTTACCACACGCATATTGTGCATGACCGCAGCGGGATCACGAAACACTGAAGGGTGCAAGCGCTGCAGCACCACACTCGACCCGTTCTCCAGTTCAACACGCCAGGTGTCGTTGATATTCCCCTGCCCAAGGGGCTTCAGGCGGTGAACGGGGCTGTCCGGCAGAAAAAAATCAAGCGCTGTGATAGCGTCCATCAGGAAGGAGGAGCAAGAGGCGGATATTTTATGGCGTTCATGCCCATTTTTTCTGATGCGGCGGCCAGCATGTCGATCCCCAACCGATCGGCCAGCCGGGTGAGATACAGGAGCACATCGGCGATTTCAGAGGCGACTTCCTGTTTGGTTTCAGGCGAAAGCTCATAGCTCTGCTCCTGGGTGAGCCACTGGAAATGTTCCAACAACTCGGCCGCCTCGACGATCAGGGCTGAAGCCAGATTTTTCGGGGTGTGATACGCATCCCAATGGCGCTCGCCGGCGAACCGGCGCAACTCCAGGGCGAGTTCTTCCAAACTGGTACAGTGATAGCGTGTATCTTCTTCCGCCATGGGCAGGCTCCTCACGTATGGTATGCTTTTCTCCGCCGGGGTAGGAGCACAGCCCCTTGCCCATTTGCCAGCAACTGTGCAGGCCGGTTACACCAGGGTCGCAATTCGCTTTTTGATCCGCCCTACCACCTCGACCACTGCCTGCTCCACCTCGGGCGACAGCTGCTGGGTGAACTGTTTGATTTCCTTGACCTCGATGAGCAGAATCTGGATATCGGCGGGCATCTCTTCCGGAAAGCAGACATACCCGGTTTTCAGGGTCGTGCCAAGGGTGAGGGCGTGTAAATGTACGGACGCATGGGTGGAACAAATATCGTCGACGGTCACGTCAAGGATGGTTCCCGGCTTGTTGCCCAGCATACAGGCGTCGACAATGATAGCATTTTCGTAGCCACGGATGGTATCTAGCACCTCGAAACCGACCGTAGAGACAACTTCGGTCTGACAGGCCAGATGTTCCTGTTCCAGCATCTCGACCACCACCACTCCGGCTCGGTCGTCTTGAAGATAGGGGTTGCCGATGCCGACAACTACACATTTGCTGTTCATGGCATCCTGTTGTAGTACCCAAAAAGGAGGCGAACCCTGGTTGGTTCACACCCCCTCAGCACAAGGGGCCGCAGTGCACATCTCGCACACTGCCGTCAAAGGTTCCGATGCCGCACGATGCGGCTGCACATCCCTTTTTGCTCCACATCAGAGGGAAAAGAACATACGGTCCCCTTCGGTCGACCTGATACAGGAGCGCCTGAGCGAGTTTTGCGGTGAAGCCAACTACGAACGGTACAGTTGCTTGGCGGCGGTTACCACGGGCTGCCAGGGAGCAGAAGCGCTTTCTTTAATGTCCGGGACGATAACCAGATTGGCGGCAAACCCGTAATCCGCCAAAGCCTTGCGGCATTCATGCAGGGTATCCTGCACAATTTCCCGGGGATGATCGCCATAGAGGTTGTACACGAGACCGAGCAACGGGATATTGCGGGACTTGATCGCCTCCAGGCTAAGCCGGATATGGTTGATCGATCCCAGACGGGGTGAGCCCACCAGAACCAGGGGCAAGGCTTTTGCCGCCAGGTAATCAAGCAGCAGCAAGTTATCGTTCAACGGAACCAGCAGTCCTCCCGCCCCTTCGACCAGCAGCCACTGGTAGTTGTCCTGCAAGGTGGTCATCGCTCGGTCGAGCACCGCTGCTTCAATGACTTTGCCGACCATTTTTGCCGACAGCAAGGGAGAAGCCGGATACGGAAACAGATAGGGACAGGTGGTACCGTCGAGATCAAATGAAGTCAGCGGCTGGCCCATGAGTTGGCGGTGCAACCGAATATCGTCGGACGTCTCACGGCAACCGGTCTGCACCAATTTCAGGGTCGTTACCGCCTGCCCCTGTTGCAACAGGTACCGGGCAAGCAGTCCGGTGACATAGGATTTGCCGACATCGGTGTCAATGCCGCCGATGGCGATGGTGTATTGTGGTGTGCTCATAATCATCTTGTGTTACTGCAGCATCCGCGTGCCCACAGGCACTGCATCAGTACGGTTGCGCTCCTGGGGACGAGCTATGATAAACATGGGATGATACGTCAGGCAGACGCCCTGGCTGCCGGAAAAATGTTGGCAATACTCCGCAACAAACCCGCTGACCTGTTTTCTGGTCCAGGTCTTCTGGCCGATGGAATTGACACCGGTTGCCCGAAGATGGTGCAGCACGGAAAGCGGGTCGGGAAACCACAACGTTTCCCATACCTGGTCGGCACCTAAAATATGGAATTCCTCTTGCATGATTGACTCCAACTGCTTCAAATCCTTGTACTCCAAGCCCACACCGGTGACCGTTCGGATTTCCCGCAGGTTATCCACTCCATAGAGAGAGACTGCCAGTACTCCATCGGGGGTGAGATGAGCACGCAATTTTCGACAGAGTGCAGGTAGGTCATACACCCAGTGGAGCGTAGACGAAGAGATGATCAGATCGTAGCGTTCGGGGAGTGCGACAGATTCAATATCGCCAGCAAGAAAGCTGACGTTCGATGCCAGGTGGGCCACCTTTCGTCCCACGCACTGTTCAAAGGCCGGAACCAGGTCGCTGACCGTCAGACGGGACAAGCGGGGAAACCGGGTCAGTATTTTCTCGGTGAGCAGTCCGGTGCAGCAACCGATCTCAAGAACACTGGCGGGATTTATTTCGGGAACCGTGGTTGCCAACAGGTCCAGTAATCGGTTCGCCACCTGCATCTGCACCGTAGCCTGCTGTTCATAGGTGGCCGCAGCCTGCTCGAATCGAAGCTTAATCAGCTTTTTGTCAGGAATCATGGGTCTTGTGATCAGGGTATCCCGTGCATATATACCGGCCTCACTGCCGAGGCCGTGGCACCTCACAACCTGATAGCGAAACAGTGCAATTATTCAGTTGAGCGTACAACACTCGAGGAGTGGTTGTTACGAAGACCTTGGACCGAAAAAGGTACATCGTACGGGTTACACTAAAACCCCCAGAGTAGACTGCCTTCCACCCATCCGGTCACGCCCTGCCCGTGTTCCACCTTGACCCACCCGTTCTTCTTATCAAGCGTCTTGAACACAACCCCGTAATTCGCTTTAGCCACGATTTTGCTTTTGGTGGTCGGCTCACTGCGGACGTTGATTTTATTATCGGTCCCTTTGTTCGCTTTAACGATCATGTGGGGGGCCTTTTGAGTCACTTTTTTATGTACCCAGCCCGTGCTCCCTTCAAAATCCTGCACCTGCAGCCACTCACCGGATCGTTTGAGTATTTCCAGAGGAAATCCGGAGCCGACTTTCCATACGACCTCATTCTGCGTTCCCGGCCCGGAACGCATATTGATGTCCTCACCGGCAATGGAAACCATTTCGGCCAACGCCGTTCCCTGAATGCACAAAAAAAGCGTAACGGTTGCGAAAAAGATCATTCGTCGAAAGTTCATGGCGAGGAGAAGGATTTTATGATTGTTTAGAGAGGGAAGGCTTCGAAGCCAATGCATATCCCCCAATCTCGAGGGAAATCGCATTGAAATGACAGGCTTGGGTGCTGCATTTCAAACAACGTATACATTCCCCGCTGCTTGGTGTCTCATTAAAACGAATGCCAACCGGACAAACCGTGTGGCAGGCCCCACACTTTGTACAGTTATCCGCATTAAATTTCAACCTAATCAGGCTGATCCCGTTAAACAGCCCATAAAAGGCACCAAGCGGACAAACCGTGCGGCAGAAGGGGCGAGAGGAGGCAATACTCCAGAAGACAAAGGCGAGCAGCAGTGTGATTTTCTGCAGGTACAAAAAACCCGGTACCGAACGCAGATCCGGAACCAGCAGCAACATCGGAATACCGGCCTCCAGCGTTCCTGCCGGGCAGATATATTTGCAGAACCAGGGTTTGCCCATACCGAAACTGTCGAGAACGGTCAGCGGCAAAATGACAACAAAGAGCACCAGGAACAGATATTTCCCCCACCTCAGGACGTGTGGAATGCCATATTTCGGTGAGGGAATCATGTACAGCACCTCCTGAAACAGGCCAAAAGGGCAAGCCCAGCCGCAGATCATGCGCCCAAACAGCGTTCCGAGCAGGCCTATACATCCCAGCACATAGCTCCCCACATACACCTGGCCGGCTTGCAGCGAGAGACGTATGCCGACAAGGAGTTGCTGCAGACTGCCGATAGGGCAGAACGTAGTGGCGGCTGGGCAGGAATAACAGTTAAGACCGGGCGAACAGATGACTTTCAGCGGCCCCTGATAGAGCGTACCGGTAAGCGGAAACCCCCAGAAACCGTTGGTCAGGAAAATCCAGAGAACCTGGATCCATTTTCGAATGGATTCCATGCTCAGCCGATTCCTATGCATTCAAGACAAATGGAGCGGGCTTGCTCAAGAACGCGCGCAGGTTCATCAAGCAGAATTCCGACAAGAAACAGTACGAGAAAAAACGCCAAGAGCAGCAGAGTGATTTTCCGTCTCTTCCGGCTCACCCCCTCGCTCATAGCACATCCTCCCGTAAGTACATGATGTGCGGCAGCCTCTGTAGTGCCGGCGCAGTCTGGCGATCCGGGGCAGGTGGCACCCTTTTCCCCAGGTTTGGACGCAAGGTACCCCTTCCCGATGCGATCTGATGGCTCACGTTATCGAGACAGCAGGCTGATCAATCGGTCAAGATCATCGCTGGAATAGTATTCGATCTCCAGCTTGCCGCGTTTGCCCTGCTGCACCAGACGGACCTTGCTGTTGAGCTGGTTGGTCAGCTGCGTAACCACGGCGGTGCAGTAGGATTTCGGTAATTCTTCCAGCGGGGCGCCTTTGGTCGTTTCATGTTGTTGCGGCGGTGCAGGCTGCGGTTTTTTATTGCACAGCCGCTCCGTCGCCCGTACCGACAACTCCTCAGCAACAATCTTGTCGCGCACCTCCTGTAATTGCTCCGGCTGGTCCTTGATGCGCAACAGGGCCCTGCCGTGCCCCTCGCTGATCACCCCCTGGGCAACATCGTCCTGGAGCGCAGGTGGCAGTGTGAGCAATCGCAGCACATTGGTGATGGTTGACCGCTGCCGCCCCACTTTTTTAGCCACCTCTTCCTGGGTGAGTTGGAATTCATTCATCAGTCGCGCATAGGCCATGGCCTCTTCGATAGGGTTCAGGTCATGACGCTGTATATTTTCGATAAGCGCGAGTTCGAGGCTTTCGTTCGCATCGCCTTGCTCCATGACCACCACCGGGACCTCGTCGCAGTCCGCAATCTTGGCGGCACGAAGTCGGCGCTCACCGGCAATCAGGATGTAGCGATTGCCCTTGCCCCTGGTGACCAGCAAGGGTTGAATTACCCCTTTCTCACGAATAGAATCGGCAAGCTGCTCGAGCTTTTCCGCATCGAAATAGCTGCGCGGCTGCTGTGGGTTTGGCGATATCTTATCGATATCACACATAAAAAACTTGTCGCCATCTTCCAGAATTTCCTCTGGAAGCAAGGCGCCGACGCCGCGGCCAAGTACACTTTTCGCCATAATCACGTCCCTGCCGTTGTTCGTTTAAGGAATTCGGTTCCCAATTGCTTGTAGGCTTTGGCACCACTACAGTTGGCATCGTATTCGATGATGGTCTGCCCGTGACTCGGACTTTCACTGAGCCTGACATTTCGCGGTATCACTGTGCGGTACACCTGCTCGCCAAAATGTTTCTGAATCTCGTTGGCCACGGAATGGGTCAAGCGATTTCTTCGGTCATACATCGTCAAGAGCAAGCCTTCGATGAACAACCCCCTGTTAAGCGTTTTCTTAACCTTGCGGATGGTTTGAATCAGCTGGGCCAGTCCCTCCATGGCAAAATATTCACACTGCAGCGGAATCAGCACCGAATCGGCAGCGGTGAGGCCATTGATAGTGAGGATGCCTAAGGAAGGCGGGCAGTCTATAAAGACGTAATGAAAACGATCCTTAACGGGCCGCAGGACGGTTCGCAATCGTTTCTCTCGGTTTTCCTGACTGATCAATTCGATCTCGACGCCGACAAGGTCAATGGAAGCGGGCAGAATAGAGAGATTTTTCTGTCCGGTAGGCAGGATGCATTCATCCGTCTCTTTTTTTCCCGTGTAACAACTGTAGATATTTTTATCTTCGTTCGTTTTAAAAACGCCCACACCGCTGGAAGCATTTCCTTGGGGATCGGAATCAACCAAGAGGACTTTCTTCCCTTTCGCTGCAAGAACAGCGGCCAGGTTTAATGCGGTGGTGGTCTTCCCCACCCCACCCTTCTGGTTGGCCAGCGCTACAATTTTGGTTTCCAATGTAATTTCTCTCCTGCTGTCTCTTTGTTGGTGAAACATTGGACGAGTATACTATACTCTCGCTTTTCAGTGAACAGTTCTCTTGCATCTCAAACAACTTTGCCCATGTTTCACGTGAAACATTGCTGGCGCAGGATCCTTTTATGACGGATTATAGTGATGTACTCATTATCGGAAGTGGTGTGTCAGGACTCTCTTTTGCGTTAAAAGTCGCCCAGTTCTCCAAGGTCACGCTGATTACCAAAAAAAACAAGACCGACACGGCAACCAACTTAGCACAGGGAGGTGTGGCAGCGGTCTTGTCGGTGGAAGACTCCATTGATGCGCATATTAGCGACACGCTGGTGTCGGGTGACGGACTGTGCAATGAAAACATAGTGCGGATCGTTACCTCCGAAGGCCCGGACCGCGTCCGGGAACTGATGGACCTGGGGGTCCGATTTCAAAAAGGAGCAAACGGAGAGGGGTTTGACTTAGGCATGGAAGGCGGCCATTCGGCCCGCCGGGTTGCCCATGCCGCAGACCTGACAGGGAAAGAAATCGAAAGAGCCCTGCTCGATCAAATAGCGGCCAACCCTAATATCGAGGTCCTTGAAAACCATCTGGCCATCGATCTGTTGATTGCATCCAAAGCTCGCGGGAAGGAGCGGACCAATGGTGACAAATGCCTGGGCGCCTATGTACTCAATCGGATAACCGGCACCGTCGAGACCCGAAGAGCCGGAGTCACGGTGTTGTGCACCGGTGGCTGCGGCAAGGTTTACCTGTATACGACCAACCCGGACATTGCTACCGGTGATGGCGTGGCGATGGCTTATCGTGCCGGGGCAAAGGTGGCCAATCTGGAATTTATACAGTTCCACCCTACCTGTTTCTTTAATCGGGAGGCGAAAAATTTTCTTATTTCCGAGGCCGTGCGGGGTGAAGGCGGGGTGTTGATTAATCAGCAGGGCGAAGCGTTCATGAAAAAATATGACGAGCGCGGCGACCTGGCAACCCGTGATGCGGTGGCACGGGGCATCGATGCGGAGATGAAAATCACCGGAGCGGATTGCGTGTTCCTCGATATCACCCATAAGCCGGCGGCTTTTCTTATGGAACGATTCCCGAACATCTACAAGACCTGTAAACAATACGGCGTGGATTTAACCACGAAGCCCATCCCGGTGGTCCCAGCGGCCCACTACATGTGCGGTGGCGTGCTTGTCGATGCATGGGGCCAGACCTCCATTGGTAATTTAATGGCCTTTGGGGAAACGGCATGTACCGGTTTACACGGAGCTAATCGTCTGGCGAGCAATTCACTGCTGGAGGCGGTGGTGTTTGCCCATCGTGGCGCCCATTGGCTAAAAGACCACATCACCGAGATCAGAAACCAGGAAAAGGTTTCCGTAGAGGGTTGGCGCACCGGCGGGGCAGCCATCCTGGATGAATCAATTCTGATCAAGCACAACTGGGACCAGGTTCGACAACTGATGTGGGATTATGTCGGAATCGTCAGAAGAACGAAACGGTTGGAGTTGATGCAAACGCGACTCGGGTGGATGCTCAAAGAAATCAAAGAGCATTTTTACGATTATTTGTTGACACCGGATCTGGTGGAATTACGCAACCTGGCGGTGGTGGCTGACCTGATTGTGCAGAGCGCCAGTCGGCGCAAGGAATCAAGAGGCTTACACTACATTCTCGAATATCCGGAAAAAAACGATCGCGAGTACCTGAACGACACGATCCTGCAACGCTCTTGAAAAAAAAACCCCTGGAAGCCGTACATTGCTTCCAGGGGCGGTTCAACTGCCGCCTATTGCTGCGGCATCATCTGTTTGAGCAGGTCCATTCCTTTGTGCATCTCTTGTATCATATCCTGTTGCGTTCCCTCTTTTCCGGGGAGTATGTTTTCCATGGCCGGCACGCGCATGCCGTTGTTCGGCATGGATAACGGACCCATTTTTTTCATTGCCTCGACACCATCAGGTCGTTTTAAGGTAGCCACCACACGGGTGATGGTTTCTGCTAAGATAGTTTCCTGTTCCTGATCAATGGCAGCGGAAATGCCTGCAGGCGGCATAAATGCTGTTGCGGGAATGGCGGTGCTGGTATCGACGGCGGTGGCTGTCAGTGTGTTGTTTATCCCCATGACAGAGGTTTCTGAGCCCAGCACGATGTCGCTGTCGTGGAGCAGATACACCGTCGACAGACCGCCGACCGTGACGACATCACACACATACCCAGCTACGGTAGCTCCTTTTTCTTGCACCGAGCCGCCGAATTGAGCCTGCATTGAAGAGCCGAGTTCTTTGGCGTTTTTCTCGAAATATTTTTTCTCGGCTTCGTTTAATTTGTTATACTCCGCCCGATACAGTTTGTTGGGATTGGTGGTTTTATAACCGGTATGTTCCACCAGGTCATAGCTGCGTACCCAATCGGGATCCGTGAGTTCGATGGTTTCCTTCTTCGTGGTCATTCCCATAATCGTCATCGAAGAACGGTGATGCTTGGCCTGTAGTTTGCCGGAATCCTTGATATACAGGGTTTCCCTGCCCTGCTGATTGCCCTTGAGGTCATACTGGATGGTGGCTTGTTGGAAGGGCAGTTGCTTTTCCCAGGGAAGATCACTGCCCAAGGCAAAAGAAGCGAAAAAGAAACCCAGAAAAGGTACGGACAACATAAGATTTTTATTCATTAGAATCTCCTATGAACAATACAATGCGCAGACCGCTGCAGCCCGCATGTGATAATCGTACTATGTTACCGACAAACGCAAGCAGTACAACAAAAAGAGTGAGCCAACCATGCTTTCAATAATACAGACCATCGCAGAACGGAAAATTCAACAGGCCATGACGGAGGGGACCCTGGCCGATCTCAGTCACTGGAAAAACAAACCGTTGCCGCCGGATGATATGCCCAATGTGCCGCCGGACCTGCGAATGGCCTACAGGATATTGAAAAACGCAGGATATGTGCCGGAAGAGGTGGCATTACAAAAAGAAATCACCCGCGTCGAAGAGCTGTTGGCAGCCTGCACGGACGAAAAAGAAAAGCTCAGGCAGCTCAAAAAAATCGGCTTCCTGAAAACCAAGCTGGAGTGCCGCATGGGCAGATCGCTCCAGCTTGGGGAAGAAGGGCCTTACTACAACAAAGTGATCGACAAGCTGTCAACACCCAAAGCTGGATGAAGACAGCGCCTTTTACTACAAGGCAACAAGTTCGCTGAACAGCGTTTTATGCTGTTCGATTTTGTCCCGATTGCCAATGGTAGCCCGGTAGTGTGTGGTCTGCAACTGCTGAAAGTAGGGGGCAAACTGCTGCAGATCCCGGGTGGTTGTCGCCAAAATTTCTTCAATGCGCTGCTGACGGAACGCCGGCGTGATGCCGGAGAGATAGTTGTTGCGGGCAGCGGCTCCTTTGGTGGCTGGCCCCTGGTGCGGGGTGGCTGTTCCGTAGGCGCCGATAATGAGTTGGTGCAAAGACTCCTCCGACAACTCAAGAGCGCCGATGGCTTCAGGCAAGGCGCCATAGGAGTCATAGGTTTTTTTCACTTGGGGATCCCTGTAGCTCACCATACCAAAATTGCCGGTCACATGATTGAACTGGATGAAGCAGCCATAGGCTCCTCCCATCTGTCGCACCGTATTCCACAGATAATCGCGGGAAAGCCAGGTCCGCAACACTTCGAAGGAACCGTTATACTGGCCCGGTTGCGGAAATAAAGTGCAGGCCTGGACGTTGTAGACAATTTCGGCCGAAGTGGTGAAAGCTTGCGCCGCAGGTCCAACGGTCAAGTCCGGAGACGCTGGTTGCAGCGGCAGATCGGGCAGGCTGTTGATAACAGCAAGGCCGACCTTTTGAAACTGGCTGATGTCCTGTTCGTCAGCGGTAATGGAAATAATCAGTCCCTTGCGACGGAAGAGCAGATCGCGGATCTGTTGCAGGGCAGACAGCAGTTTTTCTTCTCGATCGGTGTACTGGGCGGCCAGATTTTTGAGGTGCTGGTAGGCATGCACGCCTTGCACGTATTCATTGTATCGGCCGGCCGTACTCAAATGAGAAAAGGCACTGGTTGCAGCCAGAGAATAGCCCTCGCTTTGCACCGAATGTTCGGTCCAGGCATATTCGCGGTGGAGAATTTCCTCAATCCGGTGCACATCGCTAAAGTCCACCGAGGTCAGTACTTCGGTCAATAGATTGATTGCCGGTTCCAGGAAGGCTGACAGGGCTTTGATGTGCAGCCACAGCACCGGACGGACGCTATCGCGCGCTTCGGCTGTTGTATACGTCTGAAACGAATGTGAGAAATCTCCGGTACACAGATTGATCGCCTTGGCGAACTGCATGTAATCCTTGTCGGCTGTGCCGATTTCAGTGAGCACCGTGGCAAACAGATCAAGATACGGGAGCAATTCCGCCGGCAGAGCAGAGCAGTCCAGGCCAAAATCAAGATAACAGATACCGTTGGTCTCCAGGTTGCTGATTAACAGCGGCGTGCCGGCAAGATCCGACGGCTGAACGGCATGCAGAGAGGGGTGTGCGTCCAAATCACTAACGGATAGACGGGGCAAGCGCCGCAGGTCCTCGGCGGAATTGGCAACGGCCTGCAAATCCATCAGTTCGCGAGTGCGATCAACCAGCTGCTGGCGGCCGGTCGTATCCAGCGATTGGGCAAACGCATCCAGACGCTGTTGTTCTTCATTTTGATTCTGAATCATCTTTTCCGGATCAGGAGCAAGGGTTACCGTGACCGTGGCCGGGTTGTCCAGCAGATAGGTGCGAATCAACTGCTCAAAATAGCCATTCTCCAGGGCATCCTTGCGAATCTCGGCCAGCAGGGCCTCTATTTGCAATGCATCAAAAGGCTCCAGCTGATGCTTCATCGCTGGCAGCGCCTTGCTGATCAGATTCAGCCCACGCTGGGACTTATTCATTTCTTCCCGGACGGAAAACTCATACTTATTCAATTCCGACAAAACCAGGTCCCGATCTAACGTGGAATCAACCATCCGGGTCAGGGTAGCCTGATACAGCGCCAGAAAGTGGTCCCGCTTCTCCGCATCGGATCCTATCAGATAGGTGATCATCAGGGTTTTCAAACTGGTGCTGGAGAGAAACAATCCTCCGAAATCCTTACATAAATACGCATTGAGTATCGCCTTTTTCAGAGGCGAGCCATCGGAATTGAAGAGAATATTGGCGATAATCTGAAAAGCGGCATTGAGCTTGCGATCCTGCACCGTTCCCACTGCGGAACTGATGGCGATAAAAGTCTTCTGTTCGGTAGGGGCGCCGGGTTGTATCGGATAGGTCTCGTCGATAAACACGCGTTCGGTGATGTCGCGTCCTTCTTTGATACGCGCCTTGGGCACCGGAGTTGCGAAGGATGCCAGGAAATTATCCTGGACAAAGGCCAATTCCTCATCGAGATCGGCGTCACCGTAAAAGAAAAAGGTACTGTTGGAAGGATGATAGTGCGATCGGTGGAAATCGACAAACTGCTCGTAGCTGAGATCGGGAATACGCCGAGGATCACCGCCCGATTCATGGGCGTAGGTCGACTCGGGCATCAGGCCGCCAAAGGTGTGATGGAACAAGGAGCGGATGGGATCGGAAAAGGCTCCTTTCATCTCATTAAAGACCACCCCCATGTAGTTGATCGGGTCATCCAGGTTTTCGAGATGATAGTGCCAGCCTTCCTGCTCAAACGTTGATTTAAGCAGTAACGGATGGAACACCACATCGCAATACACATCCATGATGTTGAAATATTCTTTGAGATTGCGCGTGGCAAAGGGATACCAGGTTGTATCCGAGCCAGTCATGGCGTTGAGAAAGGTCATCAGCCCGCCCTTGTTGATCTCGCCGAACACATCCTTGACCGGATACTTGTGAGACCCCATGAGCACGGAGTGTTCCAGAATGTGCGCCACGCCGGTCGAATCTTCGGGAACGGTCATAAACGAGACACAAAAGGTCTTGTTGGGATCCTGATTTTTTATCCCCACAGCCTGACAACCGAGGGTGGTGTGCGTGAAAAGAAAAACCGTTGAATGTATTTCAGGAATGTATTCCTGACGCTCAAGCAGAAACCCGTGATAGGTAGAGCCTATGGTGAAAGAAGTCATATTGTTCCGTTATTAGAAAGTTTTATGGGAATCGAGAAGAATTGTTACCGGCCCGGAATTGGTCAAGGTGACGTCCATCATGGCTTGGAAAACGCCGGATCGGGTGGGAATACCGCGCTGTAGGCAGGTCTCGATGAACTGATCATACAGCTGCCGTGCTTGTTCCGGGTTTGCTGCTGTGTTCCAGGAAGGACGGCGGCCCTTGCGGCAATCGCCGTGCAGCGTGAACTGGCTCACCACCAGCAGTTCGCCGTGGATATCGAGGAGCGAGCGATTCATCACCCCTTCGGCATCATCGAAAATGCGCAAATGGACTATTTTCTCCACCATCCAGGCGAGGTCTTTGTCGGTGTCGTCGCGATGCACGCCCAAGAGCACGAGAATCCCCTGGGCAATGGTGCCGGTCTCTTTGCCTTCCACCTCCACCCGGGCGTGACTGACGCGTTGAATAACCGCCCTCATACGACCTCGCGACATGACCTAGGGGGAAACGGGGAATAGAAAGATGTGGTCATGGGCGGTTGCTCTATGCAGCTGAGGTTTCGGTCTGCCCGGCAGTATCGTGACCGGGTTGCAGGGCGCCGGTGTGATATTGGATGATAGCCATTGCAGCGAGGGCAGCGGTTTCGCCACGGAGAATTCTGGAGCCCAGGGAAAAGGTTGTAAATCCTTCCTGCCGAAGCACGGTAAGATCTTCGTCATGGAGTCCGCCTTCCGGACCCAGGAACAGACAGATCGAGCCGGGATTATCGACAAAAGCAGTGGGCATGGCTGCATGCTTTTCCTGCTCCCAGGCTGCCAGGCGGTGAGTAAAAGAGGAAAAATCGGTTGCATCCAGGGCCACAACGGAATGGATGTGCATGGGCGTGAGTCGATGGCATTGCTTACAGGCCTCGATCATGATCCGCTGCCACCGGTCTTCCTGGTGCCTGCGGTCACCGTGGTTCTCGCAGTACCGGGAAATGAGGGGCAGAAAGGTGTGCACGCCCAGTTCCGTGGCCTTCTGGATAAGCAGGTCCATTTTTTTCCCTTTGAGCAGGCACTGTGCCAGTGTCAGGGGGGCAGCTGTGGTGTCTGTCTCTTGCCGCATAGCGGTGATGGTTGCGGTCACCAGCTGTTTTTCCGTTGTCGCCAGGACCGCAGAAAAAATACCCCCCTTGCCATCGAAAAATTCAACCGCCTGCCCTGGCTTCAAACGAAGAACCGAGGTAATATGCCGGGCTTCAGGACCGGTCACGGTAATAAGATCGGCGGAAACAGTGCCGTGTTGCAGATAAAAGCGTCGCATGCCCTCTATGTAGCATAAAAAAGGGCCTGATGTATACCCCTTCTCCACGGTGGGACGCAGGAAAAAATCGACTCAGGTCGAACGGGTACCCTGGAAAACGGCAGGGGCGGCAGTACGCATGTAGGTCATCACCGTCAAAGGGAGGTCCGCGGCTATCTTCCGGCTGTCGATCAATCGCCACGGCAGGTCGGAAAAATCAGGGAAAAAGATGTCGCCTGGAAATGCTTTGCCGATCACCGTAAGGATCAGGGTGTGGGCTATTGGCAGGGTGTCGCGATAGAGTTGCACACCGCCGATGATAAAGACTTTCTCCGTCCCCTGGCAGAGCGCGAGGGCTTCACCCAGGGAAGCCGCCTTTTCGCAGTCCGGATGCGGTCTGAATCCCGGATTGGCGGAAAGCACAATATTACGGCGGCCGGCAAGCGGTCCTGGCAGGGATTCATAGGTTTTCCGGCCCATGATCAGGGTGTGCCCCATGGTGGTGCGTTGAAAATGCGCCATGTCTTCCGGAATATGCCACGGAATGGTATTGTGGCAACCGATTACCCGATTGGCGGCCATGGCGGCGATAATGATCAGTTCCAAAAGAATATCCTTCAGGGTAATGGAAAATTCCGGGCCGACAGACCCGAGAAATGAATAATCACAATAGAACCGTACGTTTTTTTCACTATTCCGGCAACACTGATGCAACGCCCGGAAGGAGGTAGACATGCATTTTTTGATTTACGGCGCCGGTGCCCTGGGCCAGGCCATCGGCTGTATGCTGGCGGCCGACGGCCATCAGGTGGACCTGGTACTCCGCCCACGTTACATGGCGCACATTGAAAGCGAAGGACTCCGCGTCACCGGCATCTTTGGCGAGTATCGGGTTGCTCCTGGCAAATTGGGCCTATTGCCCAATCTGCAGGGGCAAGACGGCAGGAACTACGATTATATTTTGCTCACCACCAAAACCTACGGCTCAGATATCGCCCTTCAGGAGATTGAGGCCCTGGCCAACTGCTCCTGCCCGGTGGTTTCCCTGCAGAACGGCTGCGGTAATCTGGAAAAACTCGAACAGCATTTCGGGCCGGTACGCAGCTTGGCGGCCCGGGTGATCACCGGCTTTGCCATAGAAGAGCAGGGGGTGGTGAAGATTACGGTTTCGGCAGATGCCATCCATGTGGGCGGTTGCACGCGGGGAGAAATCCCTGCAGCAGCCACGGACTTCGCTGCGGCCTTGGCCCATGCCGGGATGCCCAGCATTGCCGTTGCCGACGTCTACCAGTCACTCTTTGCCAAACTGCTGTATAACTGCGCTTTAAATCCCCTGGGGGCAATCCTCGGCGTTCATTACGGAGCACTTGCAGAGAGCGTCGAGACCCGCGCCATCATGGACCGGGTGATGGAAGAGACCTTTGCTGTCATCGCGGCCATGGGCGGAACCACTCCCTGGCAGGATGTGCAGCACTATCGTCGGGTCTTTTACGAGCAACTGGTACCGGCAACCTTTGATCACCGCTCCTCCATGCTGCAGGATCTTGAAAACAACAAACCCACTGAAGTGGACTCCATGGTCGGCTATGTAACGGCCCAGGGGCTGCGCTATCAGGTGCCGACACCCTGCTGTGCATTTCTGGCGGCACTGGTACGGTTCAAGGAACAGAGCGCACGCAACAGATAACACTGCCCGATGCCGGAAGTTTTCCGAAGCGGCGCTGCAGAGGCCGTTATGGCAGACGGCTGAGCAGGGTTTCAAGCAGGATATTGTTTTGCGCAACGTACTGCGGAGCAGCGGAAACAATGTCCGCCTCGCTCTGGATATAGGCGCCCGGCACGAGTTCACTCCGGCAATGGGCCACTATCTGCGCTACCGTTTCCGGAGTCGATTCCAGATGGAATTGCAGGCCGAGAATGCGTTTGTCGTAGAGAAAGGCCTGGCTGCGGCAGCCTTCGCTTTCAGCCAGATGAACGGCTCCCGGAGGGATATCGAAGGTATCGCCGTGCCAATGAAAAACCGTCATATACTCGGGCATGCCGCGCAGTACGTCGGAATGCTTTCCGGCCTGGGTCAGGGTGATCGGCAACCAGCCGATCTCTTTCTGCGGCCCGGCAAAAACCGGTGCCCCCAAGGCATCGGCCAGCAACTGCGCCCCCAGACAGATCCCGACAACCGATTTCCCAACAGCAATGGCCTCCCGGATCAACCCCTTTTCCGCTTTCAACCAGGGATACTGCGCCTCTTGGTAGATATTCATGGGCCCGCCCATGATGATCAGCCGATCAAACGCCTCAGGCCGGGGCAGCGCATCACCGGCAAAAAGACGGGTTCGGGACAGGTGATGCCCGTTACCCGTTATCCACTGTTCGATGGAACCGAGTCCTTCAAAAGAAACGTGTTGCAATGCATGGATACGCACCGTTTTTCTCCCTTATCGTGCGGGTAGATAGATAGTGACAACAACGTATGCTACTCGTACACGACCGGCAAGCGGAAAACACGGCGGCGGTAGTGAAAGAGGGTATGCAAGCGAAGCTGGATGCGGCGAATGATCGAAACGGGACTACCGGGAGAGGCATACGAGGCGGTTGCGTTGCCGATGCCGCCCCGATCCTTCAACGGATCGGGACGATAGCGGAAGCGCGAGGCTGCATCAGGCGGGTTGCTGCTCGGGGTTGGTGGGCTGTTCACCTTCAGCTGCAACCGGCATCCCATAGGAAAGCCTGAGTTTACGTTCGAGACTGTCCATAAGCTCCGGATGCTCCTTGAGAAAGCGTTTGGCATTTTCCCGGCCCTGACCAATGCGCTCGTCCTGATAGCTGTACCAGGAGCCGCTCTTGTCCACGATCCCTTGGGTTACGCCCAGGTCGAGCAGATCGCCGGTTTTAGAAACCCCTTCACCATAGACAATGTCAAATTCCGCCAGTTTAAAGGGCGGCGCCACCTTATTTTTGACGATTTTAACCTTGGTCAGGTTCCCGATAACATCCTGCCCTTCCTTGATCTGGGTGGTCTTACGGATATCAATGCGGATCGAGCTGTAAAATTTGAGCGCATTGCCACCGGTCGTCGTCTCGGGGCTGCCGAACATGACCCCGATTTTCATGCGGATCTGATTGATGAAAATCAGCACGGTGTTGGTACGGCTGAGGACACCGGTGAATTTGCGCATGGCATGGGACATCAGCCGGGCCTGCAGGCCGACATGCTGGTCGCCGACATTACCGTCGATCTCAGCCCGGGGCACCAGGGCCGCCACCGAATCGATAACCACAACATCGATGCCGCCGCTGCGGATCAGGATCTCGGCGATTTCCAGGGCCTGTTCGCCAAAGTCCGGCTGTGAGATCAAAAGATTATCCGTGTCCACGCCCAGCCGCTCGGCATAACTGGTATCCAGGGCATGCTCCGCGTCAATAAAAGCGGCATTACCGCCAAGGCGCTGGGCTTCGGCAATGACATGCAGGGCCAGGGTGGTCTTTCCCGAGGACTCGGGACCATATATTTCCGTCACCCGGCCGCGGGGCAGTCCGCCAACCCCCAAGGCCAGGTCGACCGAGAGAATACCAGTGGAAATGACCGGAATATTTTCCCGTTCCGTTGTTCCCAATCGCATGATTGAGCCTTTGCCGAACTGCCGGTGAATCTGGGTGATGGCATTATCAACGCTTTTGAGGCGCCCTTCACTTACTTCTTTGGACACTGTCATGAAATTCTCCTTTCTGACCTGTATTAACTTGCTAAGAGTGCTCGGCGCACCAGATCCAGTGCTGTTTGCGCAGTTTTTTCCTGAATCTGCCGGCGGGAACCGATAAAATGGCACAACCGGTCAATGACGCTGTTCTGATACGAAAGGCCGAGGTACACCGTACCGACCGGTTTCTCTTTGCTGCCGCCGTCAGGTCCGGCTATACCGGTTATCGACAGCGCCATGTTGCATTCGAGCCGTGCTGCCGCTCCGGCGGCCATGGCTCGCGCCGTTTCCGCACTCACCGCCCCGTTATTGGCCAGCACCATGGGATCAATGCCCAGCAGAATCTGTTTCAGTTCGTTGGAATACACCACGACCCCGCCCTTGAACCACTGGGAGCTGCCCGGAGTCTCGGTTATTTTGCTGGCTATGAGCCCGCCGGTACAGGATTCGGCAACACACAGCGTCTGCCCCTTGGCCTTGAGCAGATCACCGATCACCGAAGCCAGGGTAGCCTCACCGACGCCATATATATAGGTTCCCAAGGACTGCCGGATAAAGGCGTCGGCCGCAACAAACAGCGGATCGTCAACCCCCTTTTCAAGGTTGCGAGCGGTAAGGCTGACATGCACCTCGGAACAGACGGGGTAATACCCGACCTCGACCTGGTCGTCCTGCTCCAGGGGCTGCAGCCGTTTATTGATTTCAATCTCCGCCAAGCCGCAGGTGCGGTACACCTGCTGGCAGACGGGAATGGTCGGTACCGGAGAAAATGCCTGCAGGCCCGGCAGCACCTTGCTGTGCAACAGTATCTCCAACTGCGGCGGTACACCGGGAAGGAAATAGATGGGTTTGCTGTTATAGCGCAGGAGGTAACCGGCCATACGGCAGTCGCTGTCCAGTACTTCGGCGCCTTCGGGAAGACGGGCCAGCTTGGCGAGCGAGACGGCCTCATTACGCTGACCGGAAGAAAAACGCCCTTCGATGTTGGCCTGTACGCCGGGATGTATCGTTGTTTTGAGCTGAAGCGCTTCGATTACCGCCTGGTTGGTCATATCATCAGTGGTTGCACCCAATCCGCCGGTGACAATAACGAAATCGGAACGATCAAGGGCGGCGACAAGAATGCGGCCGATGCGTTCCGGCTCATCGCCGATGGTGTGCATGGCCTGAATCCGATGTCCCAGTAAAAACAGTTCTCTGGCCACATAGCCGCTGGTGGTGTTGGGGACGCGGCCGGAGGTCAGCTCATCACCTATTGCAATTATTTCTCCTACCATTCCGTTGTCCTCTCCGATTTAACAAAACAGCAGCTTACCTGTTTCCACTTTTTTCCTCAAGAAACTCCTCAACAATACAGCCATGGGGCTGACCATCGTGTATGCCGGTAAGCCGGACAGGGACAACCCGGCGCACCAGGGCCGAGGCACCCGGAAAGAGAATCGGAATGTAATTTTCTGAAAAGCCTTGCAAGAGCCTGGTTTTAGTGTGCCGCCGCTCGACCAGAACCTGATGCACCTGGCCGATATGGCGCGGGTAGAATTGGATTCGTTTTTCACCATCCAGGGTGCGCAACCGCTGTACGCGGGCATCTTTCACCGGTCCGGGCAACTGCTGTGCAAACGAGGCAGCCAGGGTGCCGGGCCGCCGGGAATAGGGGAAAACGTGAAGATAACTCACCGGCAGGTCTGCCAAGAGGGCATAGGTGTTGGCCGCAGCCTCGTCCGATTCGCCGGGAAATCCGCCCAGAACGTCGCAGCCGATGGCTGCCGAAGGTACGGTCTGATGCACCTGCTCGATCACCGCCGCAAATTCGGCACGGGTATACCGGCGGTTCATCCGGGCCAGAACCCCGTCGTCGCCGCTCTGCAGGGGGATATGGAGGTGGGGCATAAAATTGGTGCAGGTGGTCATCAATGCAAGCAGCTGGTCATTGACTTCGGTCGGCTCAATGGAACTCAAACGGATACGCAGATGAGGGAATTCGCGGCAGATGCGTTCCAGCAGGCTGTAGATCGTCTGCTGTTCCGCCAGATCCAGGCCATACTTACCGACATTGATACCGGTGATCACCAGCTCCTTGTAGTGCTGTTCGGCAAACACGGCGGTCTGCCGGAGGACATCAGCCAGCGGCAGACTGCGGCTGCGCCCTCGGGTGTAGGGGACGATGCAGTAGGAACAAAAATTATCACAACCGTCCTGTATCTTCAGATACGCCCTGGTGCGTCCCCGGAAACGCTTGACCGGCAGGGTGCAGATCTCTTTGTTATTGCGAATATCGCCCATAAGCATCACCAGATCCGGTGGATTTTCAGCCAGAGCGGTTGCCACCAGCAGATGCTTATTGCCATTGCCGATGATAGCCACCGGTTTGTCGGCGAGTTGGAGTACCGTTTCCGGGGCCATCTGGGCATAGCAGCCGGTGACCACGATACGTGCGTGGGGATGCTGGTGCAGGACGCGACGAATCAGCTGCCTGGACTGTTGCCCCGCCTTGGCAGTGACCGTGCAGGTGTTGATCACATAGACATCCGCATCCCCGTGAAAGGGGACCAGCTGACACCCCAGCTCCTCGAAACTGCTGGCAAAGGCGGCCGATTCAAACTGGTTGACCTTACAGCCCAAGGTGGTAATGGCAATGCGCTTCATGGGGTCCTCACTCCGACAACCGGCCCGGGCATGCCAATCACCGCACTGCCCAGCACCTGGTCGTCGTGGTAGAATACGGCAAACTGGCCCGGGGTGATGGCGCGCTGCGGGGTTTCAAAAGTGATCTGCCAGCTGTCGGCTCCCGTGCAGCTCACCTCGCCCAGCCCGGGGGTGTGTCGGGAACGCAGCTGGACCAGGCCGCGCCAGGGCAAGACAGGGGCGGTGTGCGTCCATTTCAGGGAATGTACCGTGCAGACTGACTGCTGCAGATCGATATTTTTACCGACTACAAGCCGGTTGTCTTTGCCATCAATGTCCACCACATACCAGGGTGTGGCGTCGGGCAGCCCCAGACCCCGCCGCTGGCCGATGGTATAGTTCCATACACCGCGATGCTCGCCCAGCAGGGTGCCGTCCAAGGTGACAACAGGACCGATTTTGTCTGTCACGCCCTGTTCGGCAAGAAAGGCGCCCAGCCCTTGGGGAAGAAAACAGACATCCTGGCTTTCTTCACCGCGAAATTGAAACCCAAGGGTGTGTGCATGCTCGTAGACGGCTGTTTTGGTCCAGTCTCCGAGAGGGAAAACGATATGCTGCAGTTGCATCGACGAGAGTCTGGCAAGAAAGTACGATTGATCCTTCAGACGGTCGACACCACGAAAAACGGAAAAGTGTGTACCCACTGGCCGAACACGGGCGTAATGCCCGGTGGCCACCTTGTCCATCCCATGATGCAGAATGGTATCGGCAAGTGTTCCGAACTTGATTGTCCGGTTACAGTGCACACAGGGATTTGGAGTTTGCCCTGCTCGATAGGCATCGATAAAATACCGCACCACTTCATCGCTGAACCGTTGGCGCAGATCGATACAGTGGAGCGGTATCGAGAGCCGATCCGCCACCTCCTGCACCCGTTGTATCTGGGCAGAGAGATGCGGAAGGGGCAACAGCATAAAAAAACCGTGCACCTCATGGCCGTCGGCCAGAAGCAAGGATGCGGCTACGGTGGAGTCCACCCCGCCGCTCATGGCAATGCCAATTTTTAATGCGGACATGAACAGCTGTCCATCAGACAGTTGCGGCTGTACCAAACAAAACGGTACCAAGCCGACAGGAGGGTATGCATGCAGAAAAGAGCAACCGAGAAGCAATCACAGCAGGGCGTTCAGAACCTCACACTTGCGACAAATATCCATTTTATCCTTCCAGTTCTTATCCGCCGTGCATTCACAAAGAGTACCGCTGAGAAACCAGCACAGGTGTCCTGCCTGAAACTCCCAGGCCGGGCATTCTTTTTTTCGTTCGCACTTTTTTAAAATCCAGCACTCTTTGCGCTTGATGTTACCATCGCTTCTCTGGCTCACGGCCAAAAAATAGAGCTGCCGCTCGACATGAATGGGAATCGACCGCCAGCCCTGTTCGTAACTTTGCACCGCTTTTAAAGAAACCCCTAGAAGTGCGGCAAGTGTTTTCTGTGTTTTCCCTAGTTTTGCCCGCAGGTTGGAAAATGTTTCACGATTCATAATTATGCCCGGAATATATTAACACGTACATAACAGATACCACAAGGTGACGAGGTCAGCAATTCATTTCCCTCCAGCGATGACGGCAGCGAGGGCCGCCGAGAGAAAAGCGAACCTCGAAAAGTCCATGGAAATGGTGGGGGAAATAGAGTATTTTACACACGTCGGTGCCCCCTGTCGTTTCGGTGCGCATCGGCATTGCATCCCTTTTCACCTTGAGTCGCCTGGCAACGCGCTCATCCTACGGAGACAGACAACAGCATGACCGAACAGCAGAAAGTGAACGGCACCGGTGTGGCACGACTGAAGCGAGCAATCGCCTGCTCCGCTGCCGGATTTTCGGCAGCCTGGAAAAATGAAGAGGCATTTCGCCAAGAGCTGTTGCTTTGCCTGATCCTCATCCCCCTGGCCTGCTGGCTCGGTGACAGTGGCCTGGAACGCGCCCTCCTGGTCGGCAGCCTGATCCTTGTCCTGATTGTCGAGCTCCTCAATACAGCGGTCGAGGTGGTGGTCAATCGCATCAGCTCCGACCGTCATGCGCTTTCCGGTCTGGCCAAGGATCTGGGCTCGACAGCGGTTTCGATGTCGCTTATCCATGCCGGTGTCATCTGGTTGCTGGTGCTCCTCACCTGAACCGTCTCTCCGGTTATCATTCTCCTTCCCGCTATGCCGCAGCGTTGCGCACCACAGCCCGGCATTGCTCGCACCTCCCTGCTCCCTAGCTGCGGGGCAAACATATCTTCCTGTGGCTGCCGCTCCTTTCGTATTTTCAGAATTGCAGGGTCCGAATGCCCATCACCCAACGACGTTGCCGCACACGGAAACAACACGCACGCGCGTTTTGTGTGATTTTTTTAAAAAAGGTGTTATTGTGAGCCAGTTGTGCACACGGTCGTCGTGCCCGGCCTGCCCCTTTTCACTGATCTCACCGGCCAAACGAGCACTCCACAATGCTCTTGAGGAGCGGAGCGCAGAAGACAGCAGCACCTCACATCGGCAGCCACGTGACGACCACAAAACACGAGGAGCGAGCAATGAAGGGTTTGACAGTCCTTACCTTGAGCGTCTGCCTGTCCGGCATCCTGGGTTTTGCCGCTGTGGGGTTCGCCCATTTCGGCGCCATTATTCCGTCCGATGCCATCGTGACCCAATCCGATGCGAAACAAGTGACGCTTGCCGTCAAATTTCTCCACCCGTTCGAAATGCAGTACATGGACATGGCCCGGCCCACGCAGTTCGGGGTACTGTACGAGGCGACAAAAATCGATCTGCTTCCTACCCTGACAGCCGCCTCCGGCAAAGCCCCTGACCAGCAGAAAGCCCGCACCTACTGGAAAACCACATACCGGATCAAGCGTCCCGGCGATTATACCTTCTACGTAGAGCCGCACCCCTATTGGGAACCAGCCGAGGACGCCTTCATTATCCATTACACCAAAGTCTGCATCAACGCCCTGGGCCTGGAGCAGGGTTGGGATACCCCCGTTGGCCTGGAAACCGAAATCATTCCCAAAACCAGGCCGTATGGCTTCTGGACCGGCAATGTCTTTACCGGTCAGGTATTGATTAAGGGCAAACCGGCCGCCGATGTCACCGTGGAAATCGAATACCTGAACGAATCGCCGGATAACCCGAACATCGTTCGCCCCCCCAGCGATCCCTATGGAACCCAGACAATGAAAACCGATGCCAACGGGATGTTTTCTTATGCCATGCCGCGAGCCGGCTGGTGGGGTTTTGCCGCGCTCAGTACGGCTGACTGGACGCTGAAGCAGGGCAGCGAGGAGAAAGCCGTAGAAATCGGGGCCGTGTACTGGGTGCACGCCACGGATATGAAATAACGGGGCGATCACAGCATGGCCATAACACCTCCAGCAGCCGCAGCCCCTCAACGGAGCAGAACAGTATGAGGATGTGCACCAAAACACTGGGCCTGTTCCTGCTGTTCCTTAATCTTTCGGCAGGCCAGGGCTTAGCCCACAAGGTCAACATCTTTGCCTATGTCGAAGGGGATACGGTCTATACGGAAAGTTATTTTGCCGACGGCAAAAAGATCGCCAACGAAACCATCGAAGTGCTGGATGCCGACGGCACCGTGCTCCTGCAGGGCAGGACCGATGCCCAGGGACTGTTCTCCTTCCCTTTGCGCACCAAAGAGCCCCTCACCATTGTCATTGATGCGAGCATGGGCCATAAAAACCGTTTTCTTCTTGAACAATCGGAGATGTAATCAGCCGTCATGAATCGTAGATGGGCTCGAATCGCTCTCACTCTTGCGCTGCTCACGCTTTATTGCACCCTCACCGATAGTGCCGGTGCATCCGTGCGTGCCGAGGAGACGCAACCACCCGCTCTTGCGTCGGCGGTTGCCGCGACGGCTCCCGAAGACGTTTGCAGGGCGCTGGCAGCACAACTTGCTGAACAGAATCAAAAAACCAGGCACGAGCTACGCCTGATCAAACGGGATCTTGCTCTCTTGAACCAGAACCTGGAAAAACCGGGATGGACGGAAATTTTGGCGGGAATCGGCTATATACTCGGATTGTTCGGTATTGCTGCCTTTGTTGCCGCGCGCAGACAGAATACGCGCGCGCAGGGAGACTGAGCCATGCATATAGCCGACGGGGTCCTACCAACCAGCGTATCCGTGGCAGCCTATGCCCTGACCCTGGCCGGGGTGACCCTGAGTCTGAAAAAAGTCAGTAATACTGATTTACCCAAAATTGCAGTGGTCACCTCCTCTTTTTTTGTGGCCTCGCTGATCCACCTGCCCCTTGGCCCCACCAGCGTGCACCTGCTGTTGCCGGGCATGGTCGGCGCTCTCCTGGGGCCGGTCTCTTTTTTATCGGTAACCATCGGTCTTTTTCTCCAGAGCATCCTCTTCCAGTATGGCGGACTCACCGCCGTGGGAGCCAACGCA
>JBFJXW010000009.1:0-41982 GCA_041622895.1 Desulfobulbus sp.
AAGGTTCGGGAATATATATTGAAAGTGGCCCAGGACAACGGAGTGAAAACCGTGGTCAAATCCAAATCCATGGCCACCGAGGAGATTCACCTCAATCCCTATCTGGAAGCCGCCGGCATTGAGGTCGGCGAGACCGATCTGGGGGAATGGATTATTCAGCTGGCCGGGCAGACACCGTCGCACATGGTCATGCCCGCCATCCACCTGACCAAAGAGGAGGTCGCCGACCTCTTTTCCAAAGAGGTGGAGGAGCGGCTGGCCTCGGACATCCCGCGGTTGGTCAAGGTGGCCCGGGACAAGCTGCGCCCCAAGTTCCTTCAAGCGGATATGGGTATCTCCGGCGGCAACATGGCCGTGGCCGAAACCGGTTCCATTGTCCTGGTCACCAACGAGGGCAATGCACGTCTGGTGACCTCTCTGCCCAAGATCCACGTTGCCTTGGTCGGCATCGAAAAACTGGTGGCTGATTTTGCCGATATTCAGCCGATCCTCAAGGCCCTGCCAAGAAGTGCAACCGCTCAGCTGCTGACCAGCTATGTGACCATCGTCACCGGCCAGACACCCAACGACGACGGCTCGATGAAGGATCTGCATATCATCCTCATGGACAACAAGCGCTCCGAGATGGCAGCCGACCCGATGTTCAAAGAGGCCATGCAGTGCATCCGCTGCGCCTCCTGTCTCAACGTCTGCCCGATTTTCCGTCTGGTCGGCGGTCATGTTTTCGGCAAGGTCTATACCGGCGGTATCGGCACCATCCTCACCGCCTGGTATGATCAGCTGCAAAGTTCCGAGGAGATTCAGGGGCTGTGTATCCAGTGCGGCGCCTGTAAGGATGTCTGCCCCGGCAAGATCGATATCCCCGGCCTGATTCTCGAGATCCGCCGGCGGCTGGTCAAGGAGCAGGGCGTGCCCCTGCTGGCGAAATCGATCTTTTCCGTGGTGAATAACCGCCGGCTGTTCCACGGTATCCTGCGCGCTGCCTCGGTTGCGGCCAAACCGTTGACCAAGGGCAAGTTTATTCGCCATTTGCCGCTGTTTCTTGCCGAGCTTACCGATGGCCGCAGCTTGCCCGCCATTGCCCCACGTCCGTTTCGTGATGTGTTTAAAACCATCAAGCAGCCGAAACTGAAGGAAAAGGCCGTTTTCTACGGCGGTTGTCTGATTGATTTTGCCTACCCGGAAATGGGAACAGCCCTGGTGAAGATCCTCAACAAGGCGGGCATCGAGGTTCTGTTTCCCGAAGGTCAGACCTGTTGCGGCGCGCCGGCCCGGTACAACGGGGCGTATGAGGTGTCCGCGCATAACGCGGTGGATAATATCAAGGCACTCTTGGCTGATGAGGCGGAATATGTGGTCTCTGCCTGCCCGACCTGCACCGTGGCTCTGGATCATGAGTTTATCACCACCTTTGAAAGTCTGGGCCAGCGGAAATGGCTGCCGCAGGCCCGAGAACTGGCGGCCAAGACCATCGATTTTTCGACCCTGGTGAAAAAGCTGGTGGATGAGGGACGGATAAGCCTGAAAGAGGGGCAGCAATTGGGCAAGATTACCTACCATGACTCCTGCCATCTGAAGCGAACCCTGCGGGCCGAGCAGCATCCGCGGGAGCTGTTGCAGCAGGCCGGATATGAGCTGGACGAGATGTTTGAGTGCGATATGTGCTGCGGCATGGGCGGGTCGTACTCGCTCAAGCTGCCGGAAATCTCAGCGCCGATTCTGCAGCGCAAACTGAAAAACATCAAGGATACCGGTGCGCCGCTGGTGGCCATGGACTGTCCTGGCTGTGTCATGCAGATCCGCGGCGGCATGGATCAGGACGGGGCTGCTGTCCGCGTGCAGCACACTGCGGAGCTACTCGCCGATCAGCTGAAGGATTGAAGGAAAAAATCGATTGGCGACGTCGGGGAAGGCGTGCACGGCTGTTCCCGGCCCTGATTTGATTTGAATGCAATCTGAAAGAGGATTATACCGTTGGCAAAGACTGCGAACCGCCGATTCAGCCCGGCGCTTCGACTCCAAAAGTGCCCGTTATCCAATTGGGTATGCGGGCACTGTTTTATTCTTACAAGATCATTTTATGCAACCCGGATCCATGCATCCGGACGATGAGGTTTTACTGCCATGTCGAACAATCTGTACGTAACAGCGACGGAAGAACGAAGCGGCAAATCAGCAATTGTTCTCGGGGTCATGCAGGTGATCCTCAAGGAGATCAGCCGGATCGCCTTTTTCCGCCCCATCATCAACGACCATGTCTTTGGCCGGGTCGATCACGATCTCAATCTGATCCTCAAATATTTCAAGCTGGAAATCGATTATGCCGATACCCACGCCTACACGCTCAGTCAGGCCCGCCAGCTGATCACCTCGGGTCAGGAGGAGGTGCTGTACGAAAATATTCTGAAAAAATACAAGATGCTGGAGGCAAAGTACGACTTTATTCTCTGCGAAGGCACGGACTTTCGGGGCAAGGATCCGGGCTTTGAATTTGATTTGAATGCCAACATCGCCGCCAACATCGGCGCCCCGGTTCTGGTCGTGGCCTCGGGCCGCGATAAAAGTGCCGACGAAACCTGCACCCATACCGCGATCACCATCGACACCCTGGAGGAAATGGGTGTGGATATCGCCGGCTGCATTATCAACCGCGCCCCGGAAACTTTCCTTCGGGACACCGCCAGCAGCGCCAAATGCCGCGAGCAGTTCAATCAATCGTTTCCCCTCTATGTGATTCCGGAAAACCGGGCCCTGGGCAGCCCGACCATTGACGATGTCAAGCGATGGCTGGGGGCCGAGGTGCTGTACGGCAAACCCAGTATGCTCAATCTGGTGGACAACTATCTGGTGGCTGCCATGCAGATGAGCAACTTTCTTGATTATATCAAGGAGGGCAGTCTGATCATCACCCCCGGTGACCGCTCCGATATCATCATCGGCAGTCTGGCCAGCCGGATTTCTTCAGCCTATCCCAATATCTCCGGTATCCTCATCACCGGCGGCATCGAAATCAGCCCCAGTGTGCAGCGGCTCATCCAGGGATGGACCGGTATCCCGGTGCCGGTACTGTTCGTCGAATCGCACACCTATGATACGGTGCAGAGCGTCAACGAGCTCTACGGCCGCATCGAGCCGACGGACTCGAAACGTATTGCCACCGCGCTCGGCTGGTTCTCTAAATATGTCAATGTTCCCGAACTGACCAAGAAAGTCGTTTCGCAGCGGTCCACTAAAATCACTCCACGGATGTTTGAATATTCCCTGGTGGAAAAGGCGGCGCGGAACAGACAGCATATCGTCCTGCCGGAAGGCATGGGCGAGCGCATCCTCAACGCCACGGATATTATTCTTCGTCGCGGTATTGCTGATCTCACCCTCCTGGGGAATGAAGAAGAAATCAGGACCAAGGCTTCCAAGCTGAACCTCAATATCGATGCCGTCACCATTATCGATCCGACGACTTCCGAACATTATGACGATTTCGTGAACACCTATTTCGATATCCGCAAGCATCGCGGTATTGTTATGGATGTGGCCCGCGACCGTATGTCCGATCCCACCTATTTCGGCACCATGATGGTGCACAAGGGATTGGCTGACGGCATGGTTTCCGGTTCGGTTACGACCACCGCCCAGACCATTCGCCCCGCTTTTGAATTCGTTAAAACCAAGCCCGGCGTGTCGGTGGTCTCTTCGATATTCATCATGTGCCTGCAGTCCAAGGTGCTCGCTTTCGGCGACTGCGCGGTAGTGCCCAATCCCGATGCCCGGCAGCTGGCCGAGATTGCCCTGAGCTCGGCGGAGACCGCTCAGATTTTCAACATTGAGCCGCGGGTGGCCATGCTCAGCTATTCCACCGGTATCTCCGGTTCCGGCCAGGATGTGGAAAAGGTGGTGCAGGCTACGGCCATTGCCAAGCAGTTGATGGCCGAACGCGGGCTGGATTTTCCGCTGGAAGGTCCCCTGCAGTATGATGCAGCCTTTGATCAGGAGGTGGCTAATGTCAAATCTCCCGGATCGGCAGTGGCCGGGCAGGCCACGGTATTCGTTTTCCCGGATCTCAATACCGGCAACAACACCTATAAAGCGGTGCAGCGGGCCGCGCACGCCGTGGCCATGGGCCCGGTGCTCCAGGGCTTGAACAAACCGGTCAACGATCTGTCGCGGGGATGCACAGTCCAGGATATCGTCGATACCGTAGCCCTGACCGCCATTCAGGCCCAGGTAGCAAAAAGTAAAAATATATAAACGCCCTGCACGGCGTGCAATGGAACAACTATGAAATATTTTATCATTAATTCAGGAAGTTCATCGATCAAGTATCAGGTGATCGAGATGGAAACCGAGGCCGTGCTCGCCACAGGCCTGGTCGAGCGGATCGGGGAAGAAATAGGCGTGTTGAAAAACACCTTTTTTCCGGGAACCGACAACGAACGGAAGTCCGAACTCGAACAACCCATAGCGGATCATTACAGCGGCATGATGCTGGTGATCTCGCTGCTGACCGATCAAGAGCAGGGCATTATTCGCGACACCTCGGAAATCGACGCCATTGGTCATCGGGTGGTGCACGGCGGTGAGGATTTCAGCGCGTCCACGCGCATCACGCCGGAAGTGATTGAGGCCATCAAACGCAATATCCCGCTGGCACCGCTGCATAATCCCGCCAATCTCGACGGTATCCAGGTGGCTATGGACATCTTTGCCGCTGCCCCCCAGGTGGCGGTTTTCGATACCGCGTTCCATCAGACCATGCCGCCGCGGGCGTTTCTGTATGCGCTGCCGTACGCCTTGTATGAACAGGACCGGGTGCGTCGGTACGGGTTTCACGGCACCTCACACCGATTCGTTGCCGCCGAGTGCGCCAAACTGTTGGAGAAACCACTTGCGGAGTGCAATCTGATTACCGTGCATCTCGGTAACGGCTGCTCCATGACTGCCGTGGAAAACGGAGTCAGCATCGACACCTCCCTGGGCATGACCCCGCTGGAAGGGTTGGTCATGGGAACCCGATCCGGCGATGTCGATCCGGCCCTCCATCTGTGGCTGAAGCAGAACAAGGGGATGGACCTGGATGCTATCGACAGCATGCTGAACAAGGAATCCGGGCTGAAAGGGTTGTGCGGCATGAACGACATGCGCGATATCCACCGTGAAGTGGCAGCGGGCAACGAGCGGGCGGCCACGGCCCTGGATGTCCAGACCTACCGTAACCGCAAATATATCGGTGCCTACATGGCGGTACTGGGTCGGGTAGACGGTATTGTGTTTACCGCCGGCATCGGCGAGAACGACGACATCGTCCGGGCCGAGTCCCTGAAGGGGTTGGAAGCCTTCGGTGTGCGACTTGATGCGGATAAAAACAGCACCCGCAGCAAGCAGGCGCGATGCATCAGCACCAAGGACAGCACGATACAGGTTTTTGTTATTCCCACTAACGAGGAATTGGCCATCGCTCGCGAAGTGGCCGCCGTGACCAAGAGTTGATTGGCCAGGTTATGCGGGCTGGGTGCAGCCTGGTAGGCAACGGATTCAGATCCTGACAGCTAAAAAGGCGATTTCAAGGAAACTTGATTTCGCCTTTTTTATTCCAGCGGTGGTGCCGGTATGGTGTCCTGCCTTGGCAGTCTTGTTGCTCTCGGTGTCAGCCCACCTTGTGCGCCACCGGAATAATATAGAGCAGGATGGCGAAATAATGCAGCGTGCTGCCTGCCAGGACAAAAAGATGCCAGATGGCGTGGTGGTACGGCAGGCGCCGCCACAAGTAAAAAATAATCCCGCCGGTATAGGCGAGTCCACCGCTGAGCAGCAGCAAGAGGCCGCCGCTGCCGACATTCGCCATCATGGGTTTGATTGCGGCCACCACAGCCCAGCCCATAATCACATAGAGCGCAATTAAAGCGGCCCGAAATCGCCGCAGCCGGCTGGTTTCGATGATGATCCCCACAATTGCCAGTCCCCAGATAATCGCAAACAAGGTCCAGCCCCAGGGGCCGTGCAAACTCACCAGGGTGATTGGCGTATAGGTTCCGGCGATAAGCACCAGGATGGCCGAATGATCGAGGATGCGCAGTACGGACTTGATTTCCGGGTGCTGGATGGAGTGGTAGAGGGTCGAAGCCGTATACAGAAGAATAAGGGCCGCGCCGAAGATCGAGCAACTGACAATGTGCCAGGCGTTGCCATACAGGGCGGCAAAGGCGATAAGGACAATCAGGCCGGCTATGGCCAGTACAATGCCGACACCATGGGTAATGCTGTTGGCGATTTCTTCGCCCTTGCTGTATCGGGAAGGCGAGGTCTTCTGTGTCATGAGGAAGTGCGGGGTTTTGATGGAAAAACGAGGAGCTGTCTACTGAATCGACAATTTTTACTCTACTTCGCTTCCTGATGATTGTCCATCTTCATTTGCAGGAGGTATTTGTTGCCTGCGCTTTCCTCTGTATTATCAAATCGAATGTGCTATTTTGTGTCGGGCGCGGTCTGTCGGCCTTCTGCATCTGCCGTAGAGCCATCAGACAGGCAGCCATAATGCAACCACTCACAAACCGGAGACAATCCCGTGCAGCAACCCTCTCTTATTCCCGAAGATATTGAAGCCGTGGCAACCGAATATAAGCGGCTTTTACCGTTGATGCCTGCCCTGCATATGACCATTGGCAAACTGGCCGGCACGGACGCAATTGGCGCGTGTGCCAAACGATTGCAGATGATGGCCAAGCAGAACGGCAAAAAAGTTTTCAACTTCACGCATGAACTCGAAATGGATGTTTTTCAGGATTACCTGATCTACATGTATAAACCGCGCGGCATCAGCTTTGTCCGACAAATGCGCAACCGGAAACGGTATCAGCAGGGCAGTGATGAGCAGCGTCTGCTCGAGGGGATGGCCCAGGCTCGGTTTTCCGTCTTCTGGATCAAAGAAATCGTGGGAGAAGCGGGCTTTATCGCACTTGATATCATGGGGGGCGAAGAATTTTTTGTTCTTGATCTGTCGATTCCTGCGCAGGATGCGGTCGGTATGGTCAGCGGTTTTCGGATTTTTCCGTGGGCAAACGTCTGGATGCATAGCGGTGTCAATCTGCCGCTGGGTAAAATTGAGAATGCCGCCGGTTTGCAGCCTGTGGGCAGGCGACTGAACGAGAAGGAAGAGCAGGCGTTGAACGAGGATACCATCGCCAGATGGCGTGCGATCATCAACGACGGCGAATAAAATACACTGGGTATCGGCTATCGCCGGAGTTTCCAGGGGAAGAACATCGGCACCTCGCGACAGTAGGTCCGGTACGGTTCGCCCAAAGCAGCTTTCAGTTTGCGCTCTTCGAGCCAGGCGCCGATGATCAGATAGCTGGTCAGGATGGTTCGGCTGACCAGAGTGACATCGGTGAGGGTCGGCAAGGACCAGAGCAGGGCAATGCCGCCGCTGTACCAGGGGTGGCGAACAAAGCGCAGAATACCACTTCGAGAAAAAGCAGGAGGACTGCTTACGCGTCCTGCCCGGTAATCCTGCCATTGGCGAAAACCGAGAAAGGTGCGGAGATCGTAAGCCCGCATTCCTCCCGCGAACAGTACCAGAGCGTAGACAAACAACAAGCCTTGCAGGCAAAGCAGCCAGAAAGATGGGGTCACTACCTGATGCTGCGGCAGTGCATGGGTATACCACAACAGGGGCATCAGGGTGACGAGGGAAAACAGCACATAACCAAGCCGGTAGATTCCCAGCCACAAGCCGCCCCGTGCTTCAAACCAGTGCCGGACTGCGGTGGTGATCAGCAGGCTGTGCAGGCAGCACCAGCCGATCCATAGAACACTCAAGAGCAGCATCGTCACTGCTTGCCTCCGGAGCCCTGAACAAGCGGCTCCATCAGGTTGTTCATCGTTTTTCCGAAAACCATGGTTCTGCAGCTATTCATTACGAAATTCCCGCAGGGAATTGGCGTGGTGCATCTCATATTCCATGGCCACCGTATGGCAGACCGCACAGTTGCGATTTGCTCCCAGCGGCAGCCGGTTGTTCTGATACTGCAGAGGCTGCAGTGCGTCCAGATGGGCGCCATAGGGATTGTCAGCCGGGTAGATTGCATGTTGGGCAGAATGGCAGGCAGCACAGAACAGACGCCCGGTGTCGTCGGTGCGGTTGCGATAGAGTTCCGCCTCGTCCTTGGTCCAGGTGTTGAACGTGGTGTCGGTATCCGGTGGTTGAAAATCAACATGACAATTGAGGCAATCGGGTTGGTTCACCCAGGGAGATCGCGCCTTGACAGCTGCAACACTGGACACCGCCGTGGGTTGCAGTGCGGCCATGAGCTTCGCAGCCTGTTGTTTGCCCGCCAATTGTTCCGCTTTCAAAAGGCCCAAGGCCTGATCTTCCAGCGCGCCATGGCAGCTGGTGCATTCCAGGCCGATAGCGGCATGGATGCCGCGCAGGCTGTGGGTGGCTCCCATGGCTGAGGACGGATGGCATTGCGCGCAGGCCGCATCCCCTTTTTCGCGGAGATAATGGGCGTGGAACCCGTGCATGGCCGCCGACAGGTTGAGCCGGGCCGGATCACCTGGGGCTTTGTACAGCGAATCGGCATGGCAGTCCCGGCAGCTGATTGGACCGTTCGTTTGCGCTGCTTGGAGGAGGTCGGTATTGCTGAGGCGATCGTGGACGGCGAGGATATTGGTTGCGGTTTCGCTGGAAAAACCGGCTCGGTTATCGACACGCCAAGGGCCGCCGTGACAGTTCCGGCAGCCTATCTCCGTAGAAACCGGTGCCACTACCTTAGTGGTGGCCAGGAGCGTATTGGTGTGGTCCCGGGCCTCGATGGTGACCACCGGATACGGATCAAAACCCTTTTGGGAATAGGGCAGCAGCGGAATCAAGTCTGCGGTGAAATAATCATCCACCGCCTCCATTGTTCCGACAATGGGCTCATTGGTGTCCGTGGTGGTGAAATCTTTTTCGACCCGGTACTGGAGGGTGACATCGGTGTTGACGATTTCCGGGGTTTCGCCTCGCTGGATCAGTTGGGCACGCAGACTGTTGCCCGCCGGGAACATGGAGAAGAGCGTGTCGACGTCACTCACATACTGCATCCCCAGGGTATTCCAGGCCAAGAGCACGAATCGGTCCTTTTCCGGATCAAAGGCCGGTATATCGATCTTTTTTTCTGTGAGGTTGATCGGTTCAGGGTCACGCCTGCCGTTGAGGCCGTAGGCGATATAATAGGCCAGTGTCTGACGTTCTTCGACGGTCCCGGTGAAGGGCGGCATGGAGGGGTAGAACGTGGACATGCCGCTGATCATCGCATCAAGACCGCTGGGGGTAAACTGGGCGGTGAGCGGTTTGATATCGCGCATGGGGCCGTCGATGGCGTGACAGGACAGGCAGAGCAGAGTGTACAGTTCCTTGCCGGCCGCCAGTTTGTTGGTTGCAGTGATCTCCCGGTGGCGTACCCATTTGGCTGTCTGCAGGATGCCCTGATTCTGAAAACGGTCCACATCGGTTTTCAGGATCGACGTAGAGTACATGTAGTCACGAATGATATAGGGGCGCCGTCCGCCCTCACGAATAAACTCGAAACACCCCATGTACAATTGGCCGATGATCAACAACAGAATTGCCAGGGTTTTGCCGATGCTGGCCGGCAGGCGGATGGCCAACAACAGGCCGCTGAGCACCACTATCGGGGAAAAGAGCAGGAAGCCGTTGATAAAGGGACGCATTGCCGGCATGCGTTCGAAAATCATGGTCTGCACTTCGGGCGGCAGAGCAGCCCGGTACCAGTAGGCGGAAGCGACGAAAAAGAGGAAGGGTGCGAGCAGCCAGAGGGCACAAAAACGGACCATGCTGGTCCGCAGACGGGTGTTTTGAATCCAGGCGGCGGTCATCAGCCCGAACAGGCCGGCAATAATCAGCGAAAAAAAGGTGCGAAAAAAAAGGGACGGCCAGAAGGTGGGGTTGAAAAATCCTGACCAGAAACTCCCATCTGCCGGCCAGGTGCCCGGGGTGAGCATGAAGGCGATGATGCCGTTGATAAAAAACAGCGACATCCAGGCCGCCCCGAAATAAATCCAGCCGAACAGTTGATGTTTGCCACGCTCCATGCGGCCGAAGGTATAGTAATAGATAAAAAGCGAGACGATCTCGATGAGAAAAAAGACCCATTCCGTCCCCCAGGCAAAGACAAAACTGTGGATAAGAATGGAGGTGGCCGAAGGGTTGAGCAGGGAAATGATGAACCAGATGCCGACACCGGTGATGGAACCGGCGACCATGGTGAGCAGAAGGAAGAACCGTGCATGTTTGCGGACATATTCAATAATGGCCGGATTGTTTTCCCGGTACCCCTTGCGCTCGGCCAGCACGAGGAAAAGGCCGCCGCCCACCGCGAAATGGGCGATATACACATGGAAGACCGCAATCAGGATAACGAACAGGCCGCCACCGAAAAAATCGAGCTGCCAGACAGGATAATTCATGACTGCACCTCCTTCTCGTCCAAGGAACGGAAGGCGAAGCGGAGCATCCAGGTGATCAGAATCAGGCCGCCTGCAAGGAAAAGAAGAAAGAACACAAAGGGCCCATGGGAGGGGCTGACGGGCAGTTGTGCGACTGAAAAAACGGGGGCCAGCATAGCGCTACGCAGCAGGTCGCGGGCAATGAGCATCAGGGCAACCGTACCGAGGATATAAGGAAGTGCCGCGGTTACCCGAGCGGTAAATCCGTAGATCAGCGCCGGGATGGAGAGCACGATACCGCCGGCCAGGCTGAGGAGAAAGAGGATACCGGTAGTTGTCGAGGTGGTGAGGATGCCCGGGGGCAGGGCAGCGAGAAACCAGAGGCCGATGGCGAAGTTGATCAGGGTGGCGAAGCTGAACCATTGACAGCCATACTCGATCCAGGGCTGGACATCGCTGGCCCCTCTTTTCTGTTTGTAGGAAAAGAATGCGGCTATGGCCAGTCCGCCAATGGCCACCGTTGAGGTCATGAAATGGAGGTAGCGGGGGAAGAGGGTGGGGTCGGCAAGGTTGAGCAACCGGCCACCGGGGTGGTCGAAATAGCGCGACCAGGAAGCTGGCAGCTGCATCAGGGTCATATTGTTGACGAAGAAAAAGGCGATGACCAGAAACAGGAGGGTGATCAGGCCGCTGATCAGGGCACGGCCGTCCGCCATCTTGGTATAGTTGTATTTGTAGATATAGGTCAGGCCGTAGGCGGAGATCAGCAGGGCGACGACCGATAACCAAAAAACCGCCATCAGAATGGAACTGGTATAGAGGAAGTGACCGTACAGCACCTGGACAAAGAGAAACGGAGCAATGCCGAAATTGACTGCAAAGGCGATGGTGAAGGGCAGTTTTTGCGAAATTTCCGCAGTGCAGGCCGTGGAGCGGCCGTTGTTGCCCAGATGATTGATCAGGGCTATAAAGGCCGTGCCGAGCATGACATTCATCAGCAGGATGTGACCAAACAGGGTCAACAGCAGGAGTACCTTGAACCATCCCCAAGCAACGGGGATGGCATCCGGGGTCGGGATGAGCAGGGCGGGGTCCATGGGATATCCTTTGTTGAGGTTGCGCTCACCGATTCCACAATCGGACAAAGGGGCAGTCCCAGCCTGAAAAAACGTGTTGCACCGCTTTGTCCCTGAACTTCTGGAAACGAAAGGAACGACCGTTTTGGGTCGGAAAAATTAGAGCTGCAGCATTCTGTCGTACGCTGAACAGCGGCGTGCAATCGCTTCTGTCCGCTATTGGTAGATTACCCCGGTTCGTTGTCCTCCGTGAGGATAATGCATTTTTCCGGGCAAAAAGCAGCGGCCTGGCGGATGGCTTCGGTCAGTTCCTGGTTGGGGTTGATCAGCTCCGCCTTTTCAGTAAGCGGGTTGAGGACAAAGACATCCGGGCACATGGTCGTGCAGGTTGCGCAGCCGCTGCAACGGTAGGTGTCGATATGAATGATGCTCATCGACCACCGGTCAGTGAAAGGTGTTCAGCAGCCACAATCAGTAAACGCTTCCTTGGTAAAATTTTTGTCCGGCGCGATAATGTATTCACCGGTGAAACAGGCTAAACAGAAATTGTCACAACTGAGCCCGGTAGCCTCGACCAATCCTTCGACGCTGAGATAGGTCAAGGAATCAAGACCCAGGTATTCGCGAACGGTCTCGACCGTATTGTCGGCGGCAATCAATTGCGAACTGGACGGAAAGTCGATGCCGTAGTAGCAGGCATGGCGGGTAGGCGGACAACTGACCACCATGTGGACCTCGGCAGCTCCGGCCTGGCGCAGCGAATGGACACGACTGCGCCCGGTGGTGCCTCGGATGATGGAATCCTCGACAATGATGACGCGTTTGTCTTTCAAGAGGGAACGCACCGGATTGAGTTTGACCCGGACAGAGAAGTCGCGCATCGACTGAGTCGGCTGAATAAAGGTGCGGCCGACGTAATGGTTGCGGATCATCCCCATTTCCATCGGAATACCGGAGGCGGTGGAATAGCCGATGGCAGCGTAGTTGCCCGAATCCGGAAAGGGCATAACGAAATCAGCCTCGATTTTGGCTTCTCGGGCCAGGATTTCGCCCATCCGTTTGCGCGCGGCATACACGTTGAAACCAAAGACATCGCTGTCAGGGCGGGCAAAATAGACGTGTTCGAAAATACAGTAGCTTTTTTTCGCTGGAGCCCAGGGGAAGAACGATGTCAGTCCCTGGTCGTTGATGATCAGCACCTCACCCGGTTCGATATCTCGCAGATATTCAGCTTCGATCAGGTCAAGCGCGCAGGTTTCGGAGGCCACCACATGGGCGCCGTTGTCCAGCACACCAAGACAGAGTGGACGAAACCCGTTGGGGTCGCGGACAGCGATCATCGAGTCCTGGGTCATGAGCAGGAGGGAATAGGCGCCCTGGATACAGGAAAAAGTGGTTTTGATGGCTTCTTGCAGGCCTCGGTCCAGATGTCGGGCCATGAGATGGACAACGATTTCGCTGTCCATGGTGGTCTGGAAGATCGAGCCCTGTTGCTCCAGGTGCCGTCTGAGGGCAATGGAGTTGACCAGGTTTCCGTTATGGGCGACACTCAGCGATATTCCTTTGTGGTGTACCATAAAGGGCTGGGTGTTGATAATGTTGGATTCGCCGGTGGTGGAGTAGCGGACATGGCCGACGGCCAGATGTCCGGAAAGGCGCTGCAGGGTATCCTCGCTGAAAACATCGGCAACAAGGCCCATGGCCTTGTGAATGGCGACTCTTTTACCGTTGCCGGCAACGATACCGGCGCTTTCCTGGCCCCGGTGCTGCAGGGCGTACAGACCGAAATAGACAAGTTTGGCGGCATCCTGGTGGCCAAAAACCCCACAGATGCCGCATTCATGCTTGGGTCTTGCCGAAAGTTCACAATCAGGTACGTGCGTGTTCATAATTACTGCCTACAATATTGTCAGGATGCTCCAAAAATCGAAAGGCACAAAGAACAATTCCTTGTGCCTGTACTTTTGTTGATCCAGTCATCTCAAGAAGATTATTTACAACCAGATTACACGTTTTTTTTCAACAAAATATCGGGTATTCTCTCAGAATAGTGTATTTGAGACGATCGATGATCACCTGAACCACGGAAACTGATGCCCACCACACCTTTTAAATTGACGCAAACTGTCAAAGCTGCAGGCTGAGCAGCCAAGCTGGGCCCGGGGGACCTGGGCCGAATATTGTGCGGACTCGAATTGCCGCAGGATCCTAACTTGCTGGTAGGTTCGGGAACCTGCGACGATGCCGGGGTGTATCGTCTCAACCCGACTACCGCCCTCATCCAGACCGTGGATTTTTTTACGCCCATTGTCGACGATCCCTATGACTTCGGCCGGATTGCCGCTGCCAACGCCCTGTCCGATGTCTATGCCATGGGCGGCAAACCGCTGCTGTGCATGAACATCCTCTGCTGCCCGACCAAGAGTATGGAGTCCTCGATTTTTCGCCGGGTGGTGGAAGGAGGGCTGGAGAAAATCAAAGAAGCCGGCGCGCTTCTGGTCGGTGGCCACTCCATTGAAGACCACGAATTGAAATACGGCTTGTCGGTTACCGGTCTGGTGCATCCGGACCACGTACTGCTGAACAGCGGAGCCGTTGCCGGTGATGTGTTGCTGCTGACCAAACCGCTGGGGACCGGTATTCTCTCCACCGCCATCAAGGGAGGGCTTACAGGTGCGGATACCGAACGGCAACTGGTGGAACTGTTGACGCTCCTGAACCGTCTGCCCATGGAAATCCTCAACAGCGATGAAAGGCTGCGAGCCCGTGTGCACGGCTGTACCGATATCACCGGCTTCGGGCTGCTGGGCCATGTGCACGAGATGGCCGCGGCCTCCGGCGTTTCCGTGCATCTTGATGCGGCCGTGCTGCCGGTGCTGGCCGAGGTGCGCGATTTTGCCAATATGGGTATTATTCCCGAGGGCACCTACCGCAACCGCGATCACTACGGCCAGTGGGTCCGTTCGGCCTTGCCGGAGATGGACTCCCTGGAAATGATCGCCTACGATCCGCAGACCTCGGGTGGCTTGTTGCTGGCCATGGAACGTGATGCAGCGACACAGTTGCTGGCCGCTTTACTGCAGCAGGGGTACGAGCCGGACTGCCGTGTCATCGGTGAGGTTCGAGCAACGGATCCCGGAATCGTGTTCCTCTCGTAACCAGTCCAGGAATTATGAACAATCGCTGGGGGTTAACAGGATTGTTCGGTCAGCAGGGCAAGGATCAGCCGGGTTAGGTCGACCATATCCTGCAGTTCCACCTGCTCATTGGTGGAATGGACATTGGCCATGCCGGTAGCGATAATCGCCGTGGCCAGGCCGTGGCCGTTGAAGATGTTGGCGTCGCTTCCGCCCCCTGCCTTTTCGTACGTTAAATCCATTCCGATCGATCGGGCCGCTGCGTCCACCCGCCGAATAACCTGGTCTTCCCTGTTCAGTCGCATGACGGTAAAATCCTCGCGGACATCAACGGTTACCGAAGGCGTCCCCTTGGCGGTCCCGGTCGGATCCGTCCAGGCGGCAACGGTTGCGGTAAAAATATCCCGGATCTCCTCCGTCAGTCGCTCCAATTTTTCCATGGAATGACTGCGAACCTCTGCTTCGATAACCACGTTTTCCGGTACGATATTGGCGGCGGCACCGCCGTTGATACAGCCGAAGTTGACCGTGGTTTCTTCGTCAATACGACCATTGGGCACCTTGGCCAGGGCCTTGCCGGCAAGAATGAGGGCGTTGACGCCCCATTCCGGATGCAGTCCGGCATGGGCGGCGATACCGTTCACGGTAATGGTCAGACGGTTAAGCGCCGGTGCATGCGTGATAACTTTGGCAAAACCGGTAGAATCGAGCGCGTACCCCTCTTTCGCTCGAACTTGTTTGGGGTCCAGGGCTTTGGCGCCAACCAGGCCGATTTCTTCGCAGGTGGTGATAACGAATTCCACCGGCCGATGAGCCTGGCGTTGCTCCCGTGCGATGTGCATGGCCTCGATGCAGGCGGCAAGCCCGGATTTATCATCACTGCCGAGGATGGTATCGCCGGCACTGGTGAAAAGATCGCCGACCCGTTTGACCCGCACATTGTCGGCGGGCTGCACCGTGTCCATGTGGCAACTGAAAAAAATCGGTTCGAGATCGAGATCGCCTCCGAAACGGATAAGCAGATTGCCGCATTGCGAACCGGTCCGGGCGGCCGAGTCGTCTTCGACGATTTCGGCGGCACCGAGCTCTCGGAAAATTTCCTGCAACCGTTGTGAGATCCGACCCTCCTGACGGGAGGGACTGTCGATTTCGCAGAGTTCGGTAAATGTGGCTGCCAGTCGTTCTCTATTCACTTCCATTGTCTGACCTCAAAAGGACCACGGCATGGGTGGCGATCCCTTCGCCCCGGCCGGTGTAACCCATTTTTTCCGTGGTTGTTGCTTTGATGTTGATGGCTGTGGGGCTGACCTTGCAGCAGCGGGCGAGATTGGACTGCATGGCAGCCAGATGCGGCGCCAGCTTCGGCTGCTGGCAGACGATGGTGATGTCGGCGTTGGCCAAACGGTACTGCTGCGCATCGGCGAGTTGTTGTACCTGTTCAAGCAGCAGCAGGCTGTCGATTCCTTTATACTGCGGGTCGGAGTCGGGGAAGTGGCGACCGATATCGCCCGCGCCCAAGGCACCGAGCAGGGCGTCGGTCAATGCGTGGGCTACCACGTCCGCGTCGGAATGGCCGTCCAGTCCCCGCTCGAAATCGATGGTCACGCCGCCGAGGATAAGTTTGCGGCCGGCGACCAGCCGATGGGCGTCGAAACCGTGGCCTATCTTCATAACATGCTCCTTCGCAAGCAGTGCGGCTGCCACCTGAAGATCTTCGGGACAGGTGATTTTTAGATTGCGTTCGCTGCCTTCGACGATGTGTACTGGTATACCGGCAGCTTCAAACAGCGATGCCTCATCGGTGCCGATACTATGGCTGCGGCTGGCGGCTGCAAAGGCCTGTTCCAACAGGGGGCGCTGTGCCGCCTGCGGAGTCTGCGCCTGCCAGAGTCCGGTACGGTCCACGGTCTTCGCCACGGTTCGGGAATCGGTACCCTGCTTCAGGGTGTCCTTGACCGGTACCGCAGCGATCACCGCCCCATGCTTTCTGGCGCCCTGCATGCAGCGGATGATAGTGGCTTGGTCCACCAGGGGCCGGGCCGCATCATGCACCAGGATCAGGTCGATATCTGCGGGAACAATGGCAAGGCCGGCGGCAACGGATTCCTGGCGGGTGGCCCCTCCAATGGTGAAGAGCAATCGTTCTCTTTGCGGCTGTTGCAGATGACGATGCAACAGATCGATGCTTTCCTGGTAGTAGTCGGCAGGGGTTACGACCACCACGCAGTCGATGGACGCCATCTGGAGGAAAGCCGCGCAGGTCCGTACCAGTATGGGCAGTCCGGCCAGCGGCAGGAACTGTTTAGGCAGGTGGTGGCCGATGCGGCTGCCGATGCCCCCTGCCGGGATGATAACCCCGGTTCGAGGTTGATGGAGAGCGTTGCTATGCACGTGTTGAGAGAAAAAAGGGGTGAATTATAAGCCGAATTCTGTTTCCGTCCGAAGACGGACCATGATCATTTGACTGGGATACCGGTTGCCCGGCATCTCTTGCAACCTACCCGGAAGCTTTGGACGGGCCATCCTCAAACGCCTCCCTATTTGGTCTTGCACCCGGTGGGGTTTACCCTGCCCTCCATGTCACCATGGAGGCGGTGAGCTCTTACCTCCCCATTTCAACCTTACCTGTGAGCGTTTGCACGCCCCATCGGCGGTGTATTTTCTGCGGCACTTTCCGTCAGTTGCCCAACGTTCGCGTTACGAACCACCGCGCCCTGTGGTGTTCGGACTTTCCTCTCCGGCCGAGACCGGAGCGACCATGCATTCACCCCTTACTTTTGTACAATTGTATGAGAAAGGTAAAAATACTCTCAAATTCATTTTTCATCAATGCCCCTGTTGGCCAATTGATCGGCTCGAGCGTTTTGTGCCCTCGGTACATGGACTATCGACCACTTGTTGAAACGGCCCAGCTGCTTGCGCACTTCGCTAAACAGTCCCAGCAGGGTTTCGTTTTTAACTTTATACCGGCCCTGGATCTGACGGACAATCAGCTCTGAATCAAGAGCGATTTGCAGCTCGGTGCAGCCATGGCGGAGCGCTTCCTCCAAGCCGATAAGCAGGGCCTTGTATTCGGCGACATTGTTGGTGCAGGTCCCAAGGTAGACGGATTTGGTGGCGAGCTCTTCACCGTTGTCGGCAAAGAGAACGGCGCCGGCTCCAGCCTGTCCGGGATTCCCACGTGAGGCCCCGTCGGTGAACAGGCGACAACCGTTTGCGGCTCGAATTTTGGGCGTTGTTGCAGAAGGAGAGGGCGGTGCAGGAGAAGCCGCAGGTTGCTTTGCCGCCGGCGTTCCCGTTAAGATGGCCCGAATGTCCGCAGCCGTATGGTTTGGGAAAAAACGATGCAGCAGGGTGTCGTCGAGTTGTATGGCCAGGGTGTGCAGGATCTCCTCCCTGGTCAGGGTATCATTCGTCAACAGCGACATCCTCTGGTTCTTTGTAGTAGAGAATGCGTTGGCAGGTGGGACAGAGATTCAGTTTATCGCCTTTGCGCACCTCAATGACCTGCTGCGGCGGGAGCATCATGTAGCAGCCCTGGCAGACGCCGTCGTTAACCGCCACCACCGATAAACCATCACGTTTGATCAACAGCTTATTGTAGCGCTTGAGGTGGGATGCCTGCAATTCAGAGGCGTCTTTATCTCGTTGGTTGGCCACGGATTTTTTGGAGGATTCTATCCGTTTGATCTCTTTTTCAACGTTTGCGATTTCTTCGGTTAACAGTTGCTGTTCGCCCTCGCACAGGTTTTCCAGGGTAGCGACCTCATTTTCCAGCTGCTCGATCTGTTCGAGGAACTGAAGAATACGCTCTTCCGAGTCCTTTATCAGTTTTTTGTTTTCCTCGATTTCCTTGAGCAGGGCCTGATGTTCACGGCTGGTCTGCACCTGCATCATTTTGTTCTGGCGATCTTTTACCCGCGCGCCGGCGTCATCGTGCTCGGTTTTGGTTTCTCGTTGTTTTTGGTTAAGCAACTCGATCTTGGCACGGAAACCGGTGATCGCCTTTTGTTTTTCGGCGATTGCCAGTTCGCGTTCGGCAATAACGGCCTGATGCTTGGCGATGGTGTGGTCGAACCCGGCAATTTCACTGTCGATTGCCTGCAGCTTGATGAGTTTAAATAATTCCTCTTTCAATGATGAGCTCCTCGATCGATGTGTCTGATGTTAAAGGTAAGGCTAGAAGTAGCGAGATGTGTCGGCTGGCCGACAAGTAGGGTCGCCGCACCGATGTGGTATGGCGTGCGGCGTGTTTGGTGTCCGAATAATCTGTTCATACAAGCCGCAAGGGCGATTGCTGGCTGGCGGTGTTGATTACTGTTTTCCATCCTTGCTCGATGGCCTGGTGTTGCAGTCGCTTGCAGAACAAGCTCATCGCCGGATTTTCCGTGGCAAAGTGACCTGCGTCCAATATCCATAAACCGGCATCCTCGGCCCAGCGGGCAACGGAATGCTTCACTTCGGCAGTGACAAAAACATCCGCTCCCTGGTGCAGGGCGGTTTCTGCGAAATCGGAACAGGAACCCCCACAGACAGCAACGGTGGTAACCTGCCGTGGTCTCTGTCCTGCTTCAAGAATCCAGGGCGGTGCATAGGTCTGTTGTATTCTGGCGAGAAAGTCATCGGCGGTCAGCGGTGTCGGATAGGAAGCGATACGACCGAGGCCGCAGGTGGCGGTACATTCTTTAGCGCTCGGGAGTAAAGGCCTGGCCGCAGTGAGTCCGAGAGCCGTGGCCAGAATATCGCTGACACCTCCTTCAATTGCATCGAAATTGGTATGGCAGGCAATTACACTGATGCCGTCATGGGTAGCCGCGGCAATGAATTTGCCGATGGGGGTGTCGGTGCGAAGTGCTTTCAGCGGCCGGAAAATGAGGGGATGGTGAGTAATGAGCAGGTCGTAAGCACCGGAGCGGGCTTGGTCGATCAGGGAAAAGCAGGGATCCAGTGCCAGAAGAATCCGGTGGACTTCCTGTTGGGGATCTCCGACCAGCAGGCCGACGTTATCCCAGTCTTCAGCCAGGTTTTCCGGGGTTATTTGATGCAGAATATGAAGAAAATCTTGGACGGTAGGCACGATGTATTACTCTTAATGAAAAAGAGGCACATCTCTTTAAAGATGTACCTCTTTTTAGACATTCTTTTTAATGCCCCGCTGGTGTTTCAGCCATAATTGTCGGTAACTGCGTAACGTATTCAAAGTCAGGTAGTTGCTGTGGAGGGAAGGTCTGTGGGGCAACCCCGATCCACTCTTCCGAAAAAATGGTGGGCCCACCTGGACTCGAACCAGGGACCGACCGGTTATGAGCCGGTGGCTCTAGCCAGCTGAGCTATAGGCCCGAACATCACTGTAAACCAATTATATTACCAAGGAATCTGAAAAGGTCAATCTTTTTTCGTATTTTTTCGAAATTTCAAGGCGCTGACCAGGAAAACCGGTACAAACTGCAAGCGATTCTGGCATATTGGCGGTTCTGTGTTTAGGTTAGGCAGGCGTAGATTTTCTCTCTTCGCAACGCTTTTCCTGGTCGTGCCGGGAAGCACTACACAAAACAAGCAAGGGGAAATACCATGCTTTATAATAATCTTCTGTATTTCTTGGTGGTTATTTTTGTTTTTTCCACCAACACTCCAGCTCCGCAACCGTGGGTTCACCCCTTCGGTGCGATCGCCGCTTTTATTGCCATTTTTTGGGGCTTTAGCAGGGTTTCCAGCCGCTTTTTTGCCCGATCGGCATTGGGACCGAACAGCTATTTTGCGGTGGAGAAAAAATTGTCGGTGCTGGCAGTGCTGGTGTTTGTCGGCTTGGTCTATGTCCTGGATCTCAAGTATTACCTGCATCCTTTGTCGCTGGAAGGACGTTTGCCGGTCTTGACCGATATTGCCGGCCTTGGCTGTTTCTTTCTCCTGCTGGCCGTCATGTGGTCGGCTGCCCGACCTCGCTACCAGGCGATTTTTCGCCGTCGTTACACCTCTTTTGCGTTTATACTCTCCAACAGTAAGGCCAACCTGCCCATTGTCCTGCCGTGGTTGATTCTTTCCCTTTTCTTTGACTTGCTGCTCGTCCTTCCTTTTCCGGCACTGACCCGTCTGCTGCGCTCACCATGGGGTGACCTGGTTCTCTTCGCTCTGTTCCTTTTTTTTCTGGTACTTGCTTTTCCACCCCTGGTCCGTTTCCTCTGGGGGTGTACGCCGCTACCGGCAGGGCCGCTTCGCGATCGGCTTGTAGGATTCTGTCGCGCCCAGGGCTTTCATTCCGATATTTTTTTCTGGCCGCTTTTTGAAGGACAGGTGCTGACAGCGGGTATTATGGGGATCGTGCCCGGATTACGTTACCTTATGATTACTCCCGCTCTCTTGGAAACCCTGTCCGAGGAGGAAATCGACAGTGTCCTTGCCCATGAGATCGGCCATGTTAAACACCTGCATCTGGTGTTGTACCTTGTTCTCTTCCTCGGCTTCAGTGTGCTGGCCGGGGCACTGGCAGAACCCTTGCCCCACTTGATTCTCACCAACGATCTCTTCTACCGCCTGTTGCCGTTTGTGCCGGTTGCTCCGGAGGATCTGCTCGGCGTGCTGGCAACCGTACCGTTGTTGGTGTTTATGCTGATTTATTTTCGATTTATTTTCGGGTACTTCATTCGTAACTTCGAGCGGCAGGCCGATTTGTATGTCTTTAAGGTCATCGGGACCAGTCGTCCCCTGGTCGCTTCGTTTGAAAAAATTGCCATGGTCAGCGGCGGTAATCGGAACGAAAAAAACTGGCATCATTTCGGCCTGGGTGAACGGATCGATTTCCTTGAGAAGTGTGAGCAGGATCCGCAGCATATCAAAAAACACGACCGAAAACTTGTTGCAAGCCTGGTGTGCTATTTTGTCGTTGTCGGTGTGCTGGCCATCGGCTTGCATCAGCTTGATTTCGGCAAGATATCCAGCGGGTATGAGACGAAATACGCTGAAGCTGTTTTGTTGCAGAAAGCGAGACAGGAACCTGAAAACAGCCTCTGGTTTATTTATCTTGGCGACTTTTTGCAAAGTCGGAAATTGGAGCATAAGGCGATTGCTGCCTATGAAAAGGCCCTGGCGCTCACTCCGATGAATGCGGAGGTGAACAACAATCTGGCCTGGCTGTTGCTCACCGCCAAGGAGCCGCAGTTGCGCGATCCGGAGCGAGCCCTGACCCTGGCGCGGACAGCTGCGATGCTCAAAGAGCAGGGGTACATTTTCGACACGCTGGCTACGGCCTACTGGGCAAACGGCCTGGTTGAGGAGGCCTTGATTGCTGAGATCAAGGCGCTTCGGATGGACCCCGATAACCGCCTGTATTATCAAGGGCAGATGGAACGATTCAGAAACGAGCGGTGGGCAGAGACGGACTAGGCATTGAAAGAATCGTGCAGGAATTCCTGAGACCCTCTATAAAATGATGCTGGGCAGGTCCATCTCCAGGCGGTCATATGCCTTGGTAAAGGCGTCGACCACCTCAGGGGCAAACTCCTTGCCGGAGCCGTTGACAATGCTATCCCTGGCCTCAGACGGTGCCATGGCCTGTCGGTGCGGAGTGGCGCTGGTCAGGGTGTCGTAGGCGTCGGCAACCGCCAGGATTCGAGCTCCCAGGGGGGGCGATGATTCGTTTGCGCTATCCGTATGGCGGCCGTCAATAGCCAGGTTATGGCCGAGGAGGATGGGTAAAATCCTCCCCAGGGAGCCGTTCATCGGGTCCGGCATGGCCTCTTCCTGTTGGAGTGCGCTGCCGGAGGTCTGTTCCTTTCTGTTCAATTGGGTCGCTTTGCAGAGAATATCACGGTTGATTTTGAACTCATCTATATCGTGCAGAAGCGCTGCTGAACGGATGTCTTCAACCTCCTGTTTTTCCAGTCCCATGGATGAGGCGATTCTGGCCGCATAGATGGATACTCGAAAACAGTGATTGTCGGTGCTTTCATTTTGAGAAGTGAAGTGCCTGAGGAGCAGCAGCAGCCCCTGGTATGCCTGCTTGAGTTCAAACGCGCTGTTTTTGTGTTTTTCATGGAGCGTGCCTGTCGTATAGGCCACGATGAGCAGGATACATCCCCAGGGCAGCAGGAGATACCAGGGGCTGCTGCTGTCGAGTCCGGCAAGATTGAACTGTTCGATCCACGTCGGATTGAGATAGGCGATCATGCCGGCCAGAAAGATATTGGCACAGGCGGTGAGTATTGCCTTGCCGCGACCGAAGTAATAGGCAGACAGAATGGTTGGCAGGGTGCAGAAGCCGAGTACCAACTGCTGCGGGGCAATCGTTGAGCTGAGTACCCAGGCAACACCCAGCATGGAAAGAATAATCCCACTGTTTGTCTTGGTTTTCTTCATCCACGAGCGGTTCCCGCCCCATTTTTTCCAGCTGCCGGCCAGCAGAAAACGTGGGAGGATCCCGTCGGGGGACTTGGCTTGCTGGGGCAATACATCGCAACCCGCCTGCGTGGAACCGGACAAGGACAACTGTGCCTTCGGCGCGGTTTGGCCGCTGTGCAGCGGTATGAAAAACGCCTCTGCGCCGAGTTGTTCAAGTTGACGAATCACACGGTGGGCAGTCGATGCGACGACATTGCGGCTGAGTACCACGGGCAGGTTTTTCAATAGCGCCGGGATTTTTTCCGGAGGGATGCTTTTCGACCGTTTTTCCAGATAGGCGGATATTTGTCCTTCGTCAGCGGACGAGGAAAGTACTTTGAGGATGATGGAGCCTTTGCTATTATCCATGATTACTATTTGCAAGTTGGGTGCAGCAGAAGCGCCGAAAGGCAAGGGCTCTCCGGAACGCCTGTATATTCATGATGAAAAACGATCAGTACAGGCAATTATACGGAAAACAGAACCTCGGTTCAAGGCGCGATTTATTTTTCGAGGTGTACTCATTCCGGTGGTCGGGCTGGTATACGGCTTTCGGCCTTACGATTGCTGAGGAGGACAGGATTTGGCGAAAAAATGGACCCATTGGCTGGTCAGGGTACAGTTGCTTTGGTTGCTGCTGGCCGTGGCTGCACCTCTTGCTTTCAGGGCATCGCTGATCCCCTGGCGGCCTGCAGTGGTTGGAGTGGCTGTTGCCGCTTGCGGCATGGTACTGATCGGTTTTTTCAGCTTGCTGGTGCTGTTTTTCTTATTACGCACCAATCGGCAAGGGCAGAGCAGGCATTGTCTGGTTGCCGTCGCGCTCTCTTTGTTTCCTCTTGCTGGAGCCTTCTTTTTAGGCTTGCAGGGTGCGAAGGTTCCGCCTATTCATGACATCTCCACCGACACCGCAAATCCACCGTTCTTTTCCATGGCCCGTAACCTTCGGCAGTCCGGTGATAACAGTATTGCCTATCCGGGTGCTGCTGCGGCGGATCAGCAACGGCAGGCCTATCCGGATATCGCCCCGCTGGAAGTGCCGATTGCGCCGGAAGACGCTTTCCATAAAAGTCGTACCGCTGCCGTTTGGTTGCAGTGGCAGATCGTGGGGCAGGACCAGGAACAGGGCATCATCGAAGCGGTGGCCCGAACACCTGTCTTTGGCTTTGCCGATGACATTGTCATCCGCATCACTGCTGCCGGCGGTGGCAGCCGTGTCGACATCCGTTCCGCTTCCCGTGCCGGGGTCAGCGACCTGGGCGTCAATGCCAAACGGATCAGGACCTTTATGCGAACGTTCAAGGAGATTCAGCCGGAGTGAGCATCATGGATAAGCCTTTGATTCTTGTAACCAATGACGACGGGGTGTATTCCCCGGGAATCCGCATGCTGCACGAGGCCGTCAGCAGCTTGGGTGAGGCGGTAATTGTCGCGCCGGAACGGGACAACTCAGCTGTCAGTCACTCCCTGACCATGAACAGGCCGCTGCGGGTGATCAAACTGGAAGAGAACATCTACACCATTGACGGCACCCCCACCGACTGTGTGAGCATTGCCATTAAAAAGGTTCTCCAGCGTACACCTGATCTTTTGGTTTCCGGTATCAACACCGGTGCCAATCTGGGCGATGATATCAGCTATTCGGGCACGGTTTCGGCCGCCATTGAAGGGACCATGTATGCTATTCCTTCGTTGGCTTTTTCTCTCGCCGGGACACCGCCTTATGATTTCGAGGTTGCCTCGGCGGTTGCCTGGAAGTTGGCATCAATGGCACTGGCCATGCACCTGCCGGCGAACACCCTGCTCAACATCAACATCCCGCCCATGAGGGCCGAAGAAATCCAGGGTATTCGCTTCACCCGTCAGGGCAGGCGGCTCTATCAGGATTCCATCCAGGAAACCTTTGATCCCTGGGGACGCAAACACTACTGGATAGGTGGCGGCACCGTACACTGGTCAGGGGGCGAAAACACAGATGAAGAGGCCGTCCGCAATGGTTATATCTCAGTGACCCCGATTCAGTTGGATCTGACCAATCACAGCGGCCTCGAATACCTGGAGCAACAATGGAAAATGTAACGATCACCGCACTCTTCTTCATGCGAGGCGTATGATGGCACTCCTTGGCGCGCATCAGTCCATTGCCGGCGGTCTGCATATGGCTTTTGACCGGATCAGGCAGGTGGGGGGGGCCTCGCTGCAGATCTTCACCGCCAATCAACGACAGTGGCGGGCTGCACCGCTGAAGGCGGAAGAAATTCAGTTGTTTCAGGAAAAATGGAGGGACAGCGGCATGATGCCGGTGGCTTCTCACGCCTCGTATTTGATCAATCTGGCCGCCTCGGAGCCGGAAAAGGCGGAGAAATCCGTGACAGCCTTTTGTCAGGAACTTGAGCGTTGTCGGCAATTGGGCATTGATTTCGTCGTGATCCACCCCGGCAGTCACGGTGGCGCCGGGGTTGAGCATTGGTTAGCCGCGGTCGTGCGCAATCTTGATCTGGCCCTGACCCGATCGGGTGCGCTCGACAGCCCCATGAAAATTCTTCTGGAAACAACTGCCGGTCAGGGGACCTCCCTGGGGAGTCGGTTTGAGGAGTTGGGCTGGCTGCTGCAACAGAGCCGGTATCCTGAACATCTCGGCGTTTGCGTTGATACCTGTCATATCTTTGCCGCAGGCTACGGGTTGCAAAGCCCTGCCGAATACCAGCAGACTCTTCGTCAGTTGGAACACAGCATCGGCTGCGACCACATTCATTTTTTTCACCTCAACGATTCGAAAAAGGGCTGTGGCAGCCGGGTTGATCGTCATGCGCACATCGGTGAGGGCGAAATAGGACTTGAGGGGTTTCGCCATATACTCACTGATTCCCGCTTCCTCAACCATCCGATGACGCTGGAAACGGAAAAAGGTCCCGGTCTGGTTGAGGATGTCAGGAATCTCGAGGTACTGCGTTCTGTCATGGCCTGATTTCTTATGGGTCCCTTGAACAGTATCAAGCGATAGCATGACGTTCACATGGCAGTCTCTTTTCCTGCGGCACCTGCAGTGTGTAGATTGGTCCACAGGAAATCATGCCCTGCTGCTGAAGATTGCACCTGTCCTTTCCGCGGAAAACAGGCCATGCTCCTCGTATGCGATGCATCTCCAGATGGTGCTGAAGCGCGGTTTGCCTTGCTTGCTTAGGTCGCAAAAATGAAGTGATCGCTTTCAGCGATCATGTTGCCCCTCGGGGGGCGGTGAATGATCGGGTTCGCTTGCCGTGGGGATCGTGCGGTACTCGTGCAGGTAGAGTTCGGCCAGAGTGAGGAAGGCGGTGATAATGAGTGGTCCGTAAATGACACCCAGGATGCCGAAGAAGCTGACACCACCGATAATTGAGAGAAAAACAAGCAGGTTGTGCATTTTTACCCGGCTGTGGAAAAGCCGTGGCTGGATAAGGTATTTCACTGAAAACGTGACAAACAGATAGAAGAAGAGGGTTGCTGCGGCCTGGCCGATGAATCCGTTGAGTAAAAGCAGAGCGGCAGTCGGCACCAATACCAGGCCGATGCCCAAAAGGGGTAAAAAAGCCAGAACCCCCATGACCACACCATAAAAAACCGGTGCTTTTAACCCTAGCAGGGCGATGAAAACGCCACCGAGCACTCCCTGGAGCAGGCCGTTCAAACCGTTGCCGATCAGTATGCTCCCCGCGATTTCCATGAATTTATCCATCAGCAGTTTGTTTTGATTTTTCGGCAGCGGTGAAAGCCTGGTCAAAAAATCAATCAGATAATCGATGTCTCTTAAGAGAAAAAAACTGACAATGAGCAGCATGCAGAACTGCAGGGCAAAATTGACGATATTCGCCGCCCATGCGGATGCCTGATTATATATGAATACCCCCACAGTTTTACTCAATCCCGAGACAATAGCCGGGAGGTCGATCGGGTCGAAATTTAATCCAAAACCTTTGAGTACTGCTTGTGCCTGGGTGATCAATATATTATCCTGCGCAAATTGCTGCAGTCTGAACAGGACATTGGTATCCCTGCCGTATCGGTACAGTTGTATTGCTTCCGATGAAAATTCACTGATGCAGACGATAAGGGGCAAGAAGACGATCAATGTGATCAGCGCACAGGTCAGCAGAGAAGCCGTCCAGGAAGGCATCCATCTGTTCAGCTGTTGATACACCGGTCTGAAAATGCCTGAAAGCAGAAAAGAAAGGATCAGGAGCTGCCAGAAGGGCCAGAGGATTCCGCCGAGTATAACGGCGGCAAGCGCTAGGAGAAATAGGAAAAATCGGGCCTGAAAAGGACGCAGTTGTCTGTCGGGCCGATCGACTTGTTCTTCGGTGTTGGAATGCATACATCCGGCCTTTGGTTTGGAGTACAGGTTGCAATATGGTTCTGGTATGAAAAATAGGCACGATTCCTGCCACGGGCATTGTACTTAGTCTCATTATAAAAGGAAACCGGTTTGATGGAGCCGGAGAGAAACAGGGTGAAAAGATGTACAATAAGGAGCTTGAAGTTACACTGCACAAGGCTTCGGCCGACCACCTGAAACCGAAACCGGATCAGAACGCTCTGGGCTTTGGTCAGTTCTTTACCGATCACATGTTCACCATGCGCTGGAACCGGCAGCAGGGGTGGCACGATGCATGTATTCAGCCCTACCAGAGCTTTGAAATGGATCCCGCTGCCATGGTTTTTCATTACGGGCAGGCCATTTTTGAAGGTATGAAGGCATATCGAGGCAAAGACAATCAAATTTTTCTTTTCCGGCCTGCGGATAATCTTACCCGGATGAATGCATCTGCCGTACGCATGTGCATGCCGCGTTTTCCCCAGGACAGGGTGCTGCAAGCGTTGCGTGCCATGGTGTATCTTGATCAGGAATGGGTGCCCGGCACCGAAGGGGCGACCCTGTATATCCGGCCCACTATGATTGCTACCGAACCGGCGCTGGGATTGCGGCCGGCTGAAGAATATCTCTTTTTTATTATCTGTTCTCCGGTGGGTGCCTATTATTCCGAAGGATTCAGCCCGACTAAAATTTATGTCGAAGATAAGTATGTTCGAGCCGTGCCCGGCGGAGTCGGTAACGCCAAAACCGCCGGAAACTATGCGGCCAGTGTCAAGGCACAGGTCGAGGCGCACGAAAAGGGCTACACTCAGGTTCTGTGGTTGGATGCTGTTGAGCGGAAATACATTGAAGAGGTCGGTACCTCCAATATTTTCTTTTTGATCAATGACGAACTGATCACCCCGCCGCTCGAAGGTACCATCCTGCCCGGTATCACCCGGGATTCCGTACTGCAGTTAGCACGCGACTGGGGCTATAAGGTCGAGGAGCGCCGCCTGACCATTGACGAAGTCCTCGCCGCCGGCAGGGCCGGGACACTGCAGGAGAGTTTCGGTACCGGTACTGCAGCTGTTATCTCCCCGGTGGGAGAATTCTGCTACCGCGATCAACACGTCCAGATACAGGATGGCGCCACCGGACCCTTGGCCAAAAGGCTCTTCGAAGAGTTGCAGGCCATCCAGTTCGGTCACCGTGACGACCCGCACAAATGGCGTGTCCGGGTTGGGTGACGAGAGTCGCATTTTTAAATCCCTCCTTGCTTATTCTTTTTATTTCAACGGGTTGAATGATATAATTTTTCATTCAACCCGCCCTTGATTTTTCAGGAACCGGCACTATTGTTTTGCGCAGTTTGAAGACTGAAGCTTCGTTTTCGTCCAGCCAATACGGTTTGTGCCGACCGTCGGACAAACAAACTACCCCATTCGGCTCAAACATTTTTTTTTAATACTATTCATTGTTCACAGGAGGATTATTTATGAAAATTCGTCCATTGAATGACCGTATTCTGGTCAAGAGATTGGAAGGAGAGGCAAAAACTGCTGGCGGTATCATCATTCCCGATTCAGCCAAAGAAAAACCGGCTGAGGGAGAGATTGTCGCTGTAGGTCCCGGTAAATTGAACGACCACGGAGAGCGTGTTGCCATGGATGTTACGGTTGGCGATCGTGTGCTCTTTTCTAAATACGGCGGAACCGACGTCAAATTGGACGGCGAGGATTTTCTTATTATGCGCGAGGATGATATCCTTGGTGTGATTCAGGCGTAAAAAAAGATATCAAATCCATTCGAGTTTATAAGGAGATAGAGATATGGCTGCAAAAGAATTGAAATACGGTGCCAAAGGCCGGGAAAAAATGCTGGCAGGGGTTAACACCCTGGCGAATGCCGTTAAAGTTACTCTTGGTCCCAAAGGACGTAATGTCCTGATTGAAAAATCATTTGGTGCGCCTGTTATCACCAAAGACGGTGTAACAGTTGCTAAAGAGATCGAAGTAAAGGATAAGTTCGAGAACATGGGTGCGCAGATGGTTAAGGAAGTTGCTTCCAAAACCTCCGATGTTGCCGGTGACGGTACCACCACCGCCACTGTTCTTGCTCAGGCTATCTACACCGAGGGCGCCAAACTGGTTGCCGCAGGCTCCAACCCGATGGAGATCAAACGCGGTATTGATGCTTCCGTTGCCGCTGTTGTCGCTGAGCTCGGCAAGATCGCCAGCCCAACCAAAGAGCAGAAAGAGATTGCTCAGGTTGGTACCATTTCCGCCAACAATGACGAGACCATCGGTAACATCATTGCCGAGGCAATGGACAAGGTCGGTAAAGAGGGTGTTATCACCGTGGAGGAAGCTAAATCCATGGAGACATCTCTTGATGTCGTTGAAGGTATGCAGTTTGATCGCGGTTACCTTTCACCCTATTTCGTCACTGATCCGGAGCGGATGGAAGTCAGCATGGATGAGCCGCTGATCCTGATCAACGAGAAGAAGATCTCCAACATGAAAGATCTGCTGCCCATCCTTGAGGCAGTGGCTAAAATGGGTAAACCGCTGTTCATCATCGCCGAAGATGTGGACGGTGAAGCTTTGGCAACCCTGGTTGTCAATAAACTGCGCGGTACCTTGAATATCGCCGCCGTGAAAGCTCCCGGTTTCGGTGATCGTCGTAAGGCGATGCTCGAAGATATCGCCATTCTTACCGGTGGCCAGGTCATCACCGAGGACCTCGGCATCAAGCTGGAGAATGTTACCGTCAATGACCTTGGTACCGCCAAGCGCATTGTGGTCGACAAGGATAACACCACCATCATCGATGGTGCCGGCGACAAAGACCAACTCGCTGCCCGCGTAAAACAGATCCGGGCTCAGGCAGAGGATTCCACCTCTGATTATGATCGCGAAAAACGGCAGGAGCGTCTGACCAAACTCATCGGCGGCGTTGCCGTGATCAATGTCGGTGCAGCCACCGAAGTTGAGATGAAAGAGAAAAAAGCCCGGGTTGAGGACGCCCTGAACGCAACCCGTGCTGCGGTTGAGGAAGGTGTGGTTCCCGGTGGTGGTGTTGCTTACCTGCGCTGCCTCAAGGTTCTGGATCAGCTTGAACTGGCGGGTGAGCAGGAGCATGGAAAACGTATTATCCGTCGGGCTCTTGAAGAGCCGGTACGCCAGATTGCAACCAATGCCGGTTGCGAAGGCTCGGTCATCGTCGAGCATGTCAAGAATCTGGAAGGCCCCATGGGCTTCAATGCAGCCACCGAGAAATACGAAGACCTGATCGAAGCCGGTGTTATCGACCCGGCCAAGGTTACCCGGTCCGCGCTGCAGAATGCAGCATCTGTTTCCGGTCTGCTGCTGACCACCGAATGCATGATTGCTGACCTGCCTGAAGACGATAAGGGCGGCGCTATGGGCGGCATGCCTCCAGGCGGCATGGGCGGCATGGGCGGCATGGGCGGTATGGGCGGCATGATGTAAGCCAACCAGTTCCACGTCGTTTTTAGTAGTTGGCGTCCTTTTCCGGCAATGTGTGTGCTGGAAAAGGACGTTTTTTTTGAAGCCCTAAAAACAATGACACGAAGTTATGCGTCAACAGGATGTTTATTGTTGACAAACCAGGCGAAATTTTGAATAGTAGCACGGTTCAAGCCGACAGGCTTTTTCATATACTGGCGATGTAGCTCAGCTGGTTAGAGCACACGGCTCATATCCGTGTTGTCCGGGGTTCAAGTCCCTGCATCGCCACCATAAAGGCACGGTCTTTTCGGATCGGTTCACATATAGCGGCTCTGAATTTATTCACATGAATAAATTCAGAGCCGCTTTTTTGTTTGTGCCGCTAGCGTGATTCATTCCACTTTTGTATCTATTGTACGGTACGCGCCGATTTCCTTTTCTGTGCTGAACGCAATCCGTGCATGCTGGAACCGCTACATGCGACTGTGCAGCAGTTCGAGTGTTTGGCGGTGCAGCTCAGGCGTTGCCGCAGCAATGATCTTGCCTGTGGAATGCATGGATAACGGCTGGTTGTCCCAATCGGTGATAGTGCCGCCGGCCTCGTTGATAATCGGAATCAGCGACAGGTAATCAAAAGGGTGTAATTGCGATTCCACCACCAGGTCGATATATCCCGCAGCGAGCAGGCCATAAATATAGCAGTCGCCGCCAAAATTGGCTGTCTGAACCGTGTCGGTCAACGTCTGGATGGCCGGTTGTTCGTTGCTGTCGAAATAGCGCATTGAGGTGGTGTAGAACTTAGCCTGTTCAAGGCGTGTGCAACGGCTGACGGTGCATGCCTTCCGATGCTGTCCTCCGATGCTGAACCAGCTGCCCTTATTGGCAACACCCAGCCATCTCTCCTGCAAAATTGGCATTGCTACAACACCGACAATCGGTTGGCCCCGATGCAGGAGGGCAACCAGCGTCCCCCAAAGCGGTGAGCCCGTGATAAAGCTCCGGGTACCGTCTATGGGGTCAATAACCCAGACGTATTCGGCATCTGCTTTGTCCTGGCCGTATTCCTCACCCAGGATTCCATGAGTCGGATAGGCGGCTAGAATTTTTTTTCTCAGCTCATCTTCAACCGTACGGTCGGCAATGGTGACGGGGCTCTTGTCCTTTTTCAGGTCAATGGTGTATTCGGTGCGGAACCATTGTTTGGCAATCTCACCGCCCGTCTCTGCCAGAGCGAGGGCGAATTCAGCAAGGGTGTCCAGATTATCCTGCGTAGGTGTCATGATCGTATCATTTGTTGAGGGTTGATCGGGAAAGGTTCTGTTGATGGTGGCGAGGTGCGCAAGGGGGGGTACGGCTCACTATTAAACCTCCGTGCCTGCCGGGGAGCGACAAGCCGCTATAACCACCCGAAAACATGACCCGCCAGGTAGAGGTTATAGCCGATATAGCAGAGCAGCAATACCATGCCCTCGATCCGGTTGATACGTCCGAGTGTCCCCGTAAATCCGTAGCCGAAGACAAACAACAGCAGGGTCAGGGTTGCCATTACGAGGATGTCGCGAAAAAACACTTCCGGGCCGACATGCATGGGATGAATAAATCCGGCTATGCCGACCACGGCCAGCGTATTGAACAGATTGGAGCCGAGGATGTTGCCCAGGGCGATGTCGTGCTCGTTTTTGCGGGTAGCGATGATGGAGGCGGCAAGTTCCGGCAGGGAGGTGCCGATGGCCACAATGGTCAGGCCGATAATCATATCACTTACCCCCAGACCCTGCGCAATGGTCACTGCTCCCCAGACAAGGAGCCGCGAACTGGCGATCAAAACGACCAGGCCGACCACGAGCCAGAAAACGGCACGGCTGATCGGCATGGTATGCACTTCGAGTTCCCGCACCATTTCACTGGCCAGGGTATCAGTTCCCCGCCGCATGCCCTGGAGGATGGTCCAGGCCATGAGCATCACAAGAACCAGCAGAAGCACCGTTGCATCGATGCGGCTGATCTGGCTGTCCCACAATTGCCAGGCAGCCAGCAGGGTCACCGCGCTGAGAATCGGCAATTCCTTGCGTAACACCTGGGAATGCACGGCAATCGGACTGATCACCGCAGTAATTCCCAGAATGAGTGCGATATTGGTGATGTTGGAGCCATAGGCGTTGCCCAGGGCAATGCCCGGATTACCCTGTGAGGCGGCCAGTGCCGATACGACCATTTCAGGAGCCGAGGTGCCGAAGCCGACAATGACCATACCGATTAAAAGGGGCGGCATGCCGAAATAGCGCGCAGTGGCGGCCGCGCCTTCAATAAATCGGTCGGCACTCCACACCAGAAGCACCAAACCAACAGCAATTGCGAAAAACGAAGTGATCATAGAATTCAGTCATTGGAAATTGAATAGCGTCGGCCAGGTTGGAACAAGGGTGATGCCCGCAGCAATGAGTGCTGGTAAGGGGTGAGAGCAGCAACGGTGGTACTACTGGTGCATCCAGGTCGTAAAGTCACCCTGTCCAGCCGCCATAGTATCGAAAATGGGGACGAGGCGCACGATGATATCCAGCCATTTCCGAAAAAAACCGTATGTTGCCCGCAGGGCCAACGCTGCTCTTCAACCAGTGCGGACTGGTAACCCCACGGATACGCGGTATGATCACAGGATCTGGTACAGCGGACGCAAAGCAGAGAAAAGAGGGGCTGGTGTTTTGTCCGTTGACGATTACAGATCGTTATGACGGTGTAATTCGTTTACTCGAAAGAGAAGTGGCACCGGCCATGGCGATTGCTAGAACCCGCTTTCCCGGATGATGACCGCCGCCGTTCGTTTAAGCCCTTCCCAAAGCAGGCTTTGACGACTCCCGGTTATGGTCGCCTGCCCGCGCGTTTCATGGTGGACCGACAACGGTTCGACCAGCTCCAGGCGGACACGATAGATGGCGCTCGCAGGTGTGGAGTGCTGGTCACCGGCCTGGGTCGCGACCGGTCCGCCATAGTGTGCGTCGAGCATGACGTGCGATAGTTTTTTACTTCGGCTCAGGTCAATGTCGATAACCGTGGCGTCGATCGAAAACCAGCTGTTTTCACAGCGGAATCGGGCACTCGCGCCTACTTGGATGCGTTCCACCGCGCGCTGTCCCACGTAGGCATCAACAATCCAGCGGTCCGGGGCAACCAGGACACCGATCTGATCGCGCGTGCTGACCCAACTACCGACCTGAAGGGTGGGGTCAACATCCAGCCAGATTCCGTCAAATTCGGCCGCAACGTGCAGCCGTGCAGCTTCTTCGCGTGTTGCGGTTGCTTCGGCCAGCTGTTCGGTGAGTTGTTCACTCGTTATGCGCCGTTGATCAATACCGCTGTTCTCGGCGCTGACTCCTTTCAGCCGTTGACTGAGTGCTTGAATGGAGGCATCGATTCGGCTCGTGCGGGCTGTTAAATCCGGTGCGTCAAACACTGCCAGCGGGGCTCCCGCCTTCACTTGCCCCGGTGTGTGCAGTTGCGCAACCTGAGCGGGAAAGGGGCTGTACACAGTCTGCTGGAACATGGGATGCGCGATGCCGGGAGCTGTGATGTCAAAGGCCCAGGGGGTGGCAAGCAGCAGCAGTCCGACCAGGCCCAGGCCCGTTATCCAGTAGCGGCGGTTTGCCTTGACGTCGTTCCAGCGACGCCGCCACACCAGGATCTCGGTCCAGAGCGGTCGTACGATAAACCAGATCAGTTCCACCCCAAAAAGGAAGATCCCCAGCGCCTTGAAGAAAAAGAGATAGACCGTCACCGCAATGCCCAAAAAAACAATCAGGCGATAGAGCCAGGTGAGCAGGGCAAAGGCAATGAGTGCCCTTCGTTTCCGCGGCGGAAAATATTCCGGGTCCGGATCCGCCCAGCCGAGCAGCGTACGCCGCAGCCATGTCCGCGAGAGGGCGCCTGAACGTTCATGCAGATTAGGGAAATCGAGGAGATCGGAGAGGATGAAATATCCGTCAAAACGCATGAACGGACTGGCATTCAAGGCCAGCGAGAGGACCCATCCGGTGGTCGCCAGATAGAGTGCTGCCTGTCGTAACGGTCCGTCCTCGAGCAGCGCCCAGGCCAGCGTGGCAAGCCCGGCCAGTGCTATTTCAACCGCGATGCCGGCTGTCGAGATGGCCAATCGCTGACGAGAGGAGCGCAGCTTCCACGATTCACTGGTATCGGTATACAGCATGGGCCAGAGCACGACGAGCGCAAACCCCATGTGGGACACCCGAATGCCAAAATGGGTAGCGACCAGGGCATGGCCGAGTTCATGACAGATTTTGGAGAGGGCGAGCGCCAGGAGAAAGCCGCTGATGCCGGCGGGGGTCAAGATATCCATCACGCTGTGCGTAAATTGGTCCCATTGGCGCGTCACGAGTAGCAGGCCGAGAAGGCTGGCGATGAGTATCAGGCCAATACCGAACGGAGCAATAATAGGGCGAACGTAGGGCACCGCCTTGGCCAGCCATCGATCCGGCCGAACCAGGGGAATCCGAATGAACAAATAATGGTGCAGCCACCAGCGCCAGTGCTTCCAACCGGGCGTATTCGCCTCTGCGGCCAGGCGGGCGATTCCTTCAGCGGAGGGGCGCACCAGACGGTGTTGTTCGAGAAAGCGGGCAAAGGCCTCAACCTGTTCGGCGTCTACGGACATAGAGGTGGTGGCGGCGATGTCGTCGGCGATCTGCGCGGGATCTCCCGGCCAGCGCAGCAGGCACTCGAATTCCATCCAGCCGATACGAAAGAAACGATTGGTCACCGGATCCTGAATGGACCAGGCCGGAGACCCATCGGCGTCCGGAGACGCTTCGTGCAGGCGAAGGTCTTGCCGGAGCGGCGGCAGGGCCGCGTCAGCGCCTGTCACCAACCGCTCCATTCCCTCAGGGTGGCCAGCGGGCGGCGCAACAGATAATAGCCCATCAACACCCTTCCGCCATAGACCTTAGCCGTACCGCGCAGGCCGATGCGGGCGTGCTCATCGGCATCGACAAATGCGGCTCTTAAGCGGTAGCTGGCAATGCCTTCCGGCGAAACCACGGCCTGAAAACTGGTTTCGGTGATTTTCGCGTCAAGCGGCGACAGCGGCATCACAGTGAGAAACAGCTTTACCGGCGCACCAATATCCAGCGCAACGGCATCTGCCACGGGCAAATGGATGAGTATCCCGGGTTTGTTTGGATTGGCGAGCAGCATGATGCGTTCCCCGGTGGTCACCGGGCGGCCAAGCCAGTCATCCGGGTCGCCGAAGATGGCAATACCGTCATGGCCGGCGACCACGTCGATACGACGCAACTGGGCCTGAACCGCGGCCAGTTCTGCCCGTTTCTCGTGGGCGCGGCCGGTCAAAAGGGCCAACTCACTTTTGCTTTGAGGATTATCAAAGGACTTCTGGGTGGCCGCCAGGAGTTCGGCATCAGCGACAGCGACGGATTTTTGCATGATTTCAAGTTGATTGCGCAGGGTGGTGTCATCAAGGGAGAACAGCCGCTGCCCGGCTTTGACCGGCTGATTCGGGCGAACATGAATTGTTTTGACGACGCCGTCGAGCGGAGAGGCCACGGTCCCTGCGTCCAACGCAATCACTTCGGCAGGTGCCAGCGCCGTTTCATGTACTGGAAGCACCAAAAAAACAGCGAGTACCAGAGCGGCCAGGCATCGCTGACGAGAACTCAGGGTACGCCAGCGGCTCCGCCAGGATTTTTTGGGAGCACCCTTGAGCATTTCCCAGCAGTAGCTCCAGGACTGCGCCACTTGCCTGAGGCCCTGCACCTGCTGTTCGGTGGGCGGTTGATCGAGCAGAAAGCAGACCCAGCCCAAGGGTTCACCGGAACGTCGCAGCAAGGGCAGTGCAAACACGCCTGCCGGCCACCACTCTTCCCACCCCTCCAGAATACCCGGCGGAATGTCCAAAGCGTTTTCCGGGGGCTGGAACCAGCCGGGATGGGCGGTGAGCTGCTGCTGCAGCCAGGGCCAGGCTCGGCGCAGCCAGATCAGATACGGGCTGTCTTCCGCGGGGCGCGCAAGACCGGAAACGGTCAGCAGTTGGCTGGAGGCTTCATCTCCTTCGAAAACCAGTGTCTGGCGAAATTCCAGCAGTTGGTAGCTGTCGTTGGCGATCGAGAACCCCAACTCAGCCAGGGTGTTGGCGGCGCGGGCGCGTGCTTCGAGCGATGCGACCAGGCGGTATACAGCTGCCTCGAGAGAAACATCCATTGAGCTGGTTACGGGGCGGCAGGAAGGCGGGCGATGCCCGTCATGCCGGCGAGCAGTTCACTCGGATGACCATCGATACCGGCTTCGAGTTCCACTGTTTGCGATACAGCGTCGACGCGGCCATTGATGGCGGTAACCTCGGCCGGATAAGTCTTTCCGGTCTCGTCGATATCGACCTCGAAGGGGGTGCCGACCCGGAGGGTGCGGAGCAGTTTGGAGGGGACATTCAGGCGAAGTTTAAGCGGGCCGTCGCTGATCATCTCAACAATCGGGGTGCCGATGTTGACCCCCTGATACGGTTTGACGAAGATCTTGACGATCCGCCCCGAAAACGGAGCGGCGATGGTGCATTGCGACAACTGGGCACGACCAACGCCGATTGCCGCTTTGGCCCGATCCGCTGCTGCTGCAGCCTGGGAGACCTCCAGATCGCCTGCGGCGTCGAGTTTACGCAGACGTTTCTTTGTTTCCAGTGTTTCCCGGGCTGCCGCGAATTCCGCTTCAACCATGCGCAGTTTGGCGCTCCCTTCCCGGCAGTCAAAGGCGACGATGGGATCTCCTTTGATGACGGTCGCACCCAGTGAGGCATTGAGCGTCACTATGGAGCCCGCCATCTGAGCAACCAGGGTTGTTTCCAACTCTGGGCTGAGCAAGACGCGGATGGCATTGGGGTCGACCGGGGCGCTACCGGTTTCGTAAGTGGTTTGGGCGAACGCGGGAACAGCAGCGACAACGGCTGCCATGAACAGCAGTCTCCTGAGGCAGGCCGTCAGGGGGATGGTACGGGCAGGCAAGGAGTATTTTGGCCGGGTATCTGTCATTGTAGACCTTTAAGACGTTGGATTATCAGAGCTCGTGGCCTTTGCCGCGTACTGCGGGGAGGCGGCGGTCATTGTGCCCCTTCAGAACGTTGCAAGCGTTTCATGCACCGACATTGGCCTCTGCACTGTTATCGCTGGATGTGCCGGCAGCGTGCTGGAACTCAGGGACTTGATCTTAAAGGCCTTCGATTGCCATTCGCGCATGGTTTTTTTCATGCTGTTGGCCAGGGTCCGTATGTCGGTCCCGTCAATGGTTTTCGGCAGTACATCGAGGCCGATGGAATTGTAGAGCCGGCCCCAGGCGGCCTGGGCATTGGAATACGAGGCGTAGCGTTGGTATTCGGCAAGCAGCGCACGGGCCTCGGAGCGGATGACTTCCAGCTCAGAATCAAATTTTGCCTGGACTGCGGCCTGGGCAAATTTGAGGAGACGTTTGTCCACACGCAGACTTTCCTCGGCGAATTGCAGTTCGGCCAGGGCCAGACTATACCGCTGAACGCCGACACGCACCTGGGTCAGTACGGCCATGGACAGGGCCATCCGGCGAAGGTCGTCCGTTTTGTTCTGGTTTTCAAGGGAGCGCTCCAGTGAAGGCCATTGCGCCAATTTCAGAATGTTCCATGAGAGCCGTGCACTGACATCGGTCCAACTGCTGTTGTAGTTGAATTTATTGGAATCGTAATGCAGGCCGGCATCGACGCCGAGATTCGGCCAGAGCAGGAGTTTCGCCGCTTTGATGTCGTTTGCGGTGATGCGCTTGCGATACCACTCCTCCATGATCTCCGGGCGTTTTTCCAGGGCGATGTGCTCCAGCTCCTCGAAGTTGGTGGGGACACGGGGCAGAGCTTCTTCCTTTTCTTCAGCCAGGGTGTAGCGGGTGCCCGGAGGAACCGACATCAAGGCGGTCAGCTCAGCCCGGGCCAGTTCAAGATCCTGACGGCGCAGGGTGAGCAGGTTGACCGCATCAAGCAGGGCGCGTTGATAGGAGAGCACCTCCAACTGCGGCATCAGGCCATCTTTTTCCACCTGTTTGGCCCTGGCGAGGGCATGGTTGACCCGCTCCAGCAGGGCGTCGACTCGGCCCAGCAGACGCTGCGCCCCGAGAGCACGCCAATAACTGTTGCGTACGTCCTGCAGGACATTCTGGGCGACCTTGCGCCGGCGTTCCTCGGCCATGAGAACCTGGTCGGCCTTCTGCTGGGCGCGATAGTAGGAAACACCGAAATCAAGGGCATTCCACGAGAAGGTCAGGTCGGCCAGGGTACGCTCCCGTTCCTGCGAGGTGGAGGGGCGCAGGGTCTCAATCCCGTCTTCAATGCCGATCGAGCGGCCTCCGGAATCATTGTTGCGGTTCACGTACCCCGCCCCGGCAACCACACTGGGCAGCATCTCATAGGCGGCGACTTCGTTGAGACTTTTTGCCAAGGCATGCTCCATCAGCTTGAGCCGGTAATCAAGATTGTACTTCAGGGCTCTGGCACCTGCCTCGTAGAAGGTGATCGGTCTGGTCACCGGCTCCTGGTCGGCATACATAACCTGTCGATCAAGGGCGGCGCGCTCCTTGATCTCATTTTCGGTATAGGCCTTTGGTTTGAGCGTGCCGCAACTTGCCAGCAAGAGTGGCAGGCTGCACAATGCCAGCAGACGGACAGGAAAAGTACGCAACGAGGGCCAAAGGGAGCGCATGGAGGTCGTAGTCATAGGAAAAGTCCAATACCATCAGAGGTTAGAACGGGTAGAGGGAGCAGTGCGACTGGCGACCGATACCGGGCCGTCGGCTGCGCGGAGTTGTTCGGAGAACGAAGGAGCTGACCGCGGTTGTGCGCGAACAGCGGCAGCAGGCGACGTGCTCACGGGCATCTCCGATTCCGTGGGGGTTGCTGCCGATACAGCACGCTCATTGCCAACGGCGATTTCCGCGATTTTCGTTGGCGGCGTGATCTCCTGCGGGTCGGGCTGAAATACATCGGGCGTCGGTATCAGCCGGTCGCTGCTCAGCGAGATGCGCGTCAAACGGCCTTTGACGAGAGTGTCCATAAACTCGCTCAGGGCTTGCGAATCTCTGACCGCATGCTGGACAAACAAGGCCGGGTCAAAACCAAGACCGGCGCCGATGGAGTGACTTTGGATGTCACCCCAGCGGACCATGTTCGGATTGCTGAAGGACAACGCATCGGTTGCCATTCGTTCCTCTTGCGCCATTGCAACGGCTTGATGCACATACATGACCGGATCAAAGGGGATCGGCAGGCGGATGAGGCCGCTATACCGGTCGTCTTCGAAATAAACACCGGGCAGGTCGGTGTGGCTGCCGAACAGCGGATAGTACGGAGGGGGCGGGGATTGCGGCTCCGGAGCGGCGATATGGGGTGCCGGAACCACGGAGATGCTGACCTGGGCCGTTGCCGTGCCGCCGTCGCCATCGCTGATTGCATACGGGAAGACCACCTGGCCCTGGACGCCCGGGTTAGGGGCGAAGGTAAGGCTGCCGTCTGTGTTCAGTGTCACGACCCCCTCGGGGATAGGCACCGAACCGCCCGGCATCACTGGAACCCCGGCGATCGCGGTGACCGTGAGGGGGGTGCCTTCGATGTCGGTGTCGTTGCCGAGGACCGCGATTGTAACGGGCCGTCCGTCAGGGGAGTGTCCGCTGTCATTGACCGCCACGGGCGCGTCGTTGGTGCCATGAATAATGATAGTCAGGGTGGTGGTACTGGATGCGCCGGCGGTGTCCTTCATGGTGTAGGTGAAGGTGTCGGCTAACGTATCTCCAACTGTGCGGAGGGCTTGAACCGCTGTGTTGTTATTATCGACCTTGTAGGTGTACGTGCCGTCTGCGTTGAGAGAAAGGGTGCCGTAGGCACCAAGGGTTGAGCCGCCAACAGTACCTGCTTCGGTACCGGAGACAGCTGTAACCGTTTTCGTCTCTCCGTTGGCAACGGAATCCACGTCTGAATCGTTAGTCAGCACATTGCCGGTTGCATCCGATCCAGGGTTTGCACTGTTAACACCACCAGCCTCTACGGCTGCACCCGTATCGGGTAAGGCCACCGGGCTATCGTTAGCGCCTTGGATAGTCACGGTCAGGGTAGTGCTGCTGGTGGCCCCAATCGTGTCACGCATGGTGTAGGTAAAAGTGTCTGTCAGCGAATCTCCATTGGTACGTAGAGCCTGAACCGCTGCATCATTGTTATCGACCGTGTAGGTGTAGGAGCCGTCAGCGTTGAGAGATAGGGTGCCGTGTGCTCCAAGGGTCGCGCCGCCAACAACTCCTGCACCTATACCGGTAACATCGACGACTGTCTTGGTGTCGCCTATATCGATGTCAGTGTCATTGTCCAGCACATTACCCGTTGCATCGGAACCGATGGTTCCGTTGTTGATGCCGCCTGCCTCTACAGCCGTACCAGTATCGGCCACGGCCACCGGAGCCTCGTTGAGGCCTGTAATCGTGATGGTCAGACTGGTGCTGCTGGTAAGGCCGTCCGTATCGCACATGGTGTAGGTAAAGGTGTCGGTGGCAGTGTGACCGGGGGGGATAGCCTTACTGGCTGCTCCGTCCGCCAGGTAGCTGTAGCTGCCGTCGCTGTTCAAGGTCAACGTGCCGTAGGCACTGGTAATTACACCCGGGGTTCCGCTCGTGACTGCTTGGGTCGTACTGCCCTGAACCACCTGCGTGACAGTCTTGGTATCTGTAGCGTCAACATCGGTGTCGTTGTGCAATACGCCTGCAGCAGCATTTACGCTCAGAGTGGCGTCCTGGATGACAACACCGGTGTCGGCATTGGCAACCGGGGTATCGTTACGGCCGTCGATGGTGATGGTCAGCGTGCTGGTACTGGTCAAGTCGCCGGCGTCTTGCATGGTGTAGTTGAAGACTTCGGATACGGTCTGGCCGGTGAAGCGCAAAGCCTGAACGGCAGGGTTGCTTTCATCGACGACATAGGTATAGATGCCGTCGGCATTCAGGGTGAGGGTGCCGTAGGTGCCGACAATGCTTCCGGTGGAGGTGACGGTTTGAGTGTCCCCCGCATCAACATCGGTGTCGTTGGTCAGGACGTTGCCGGTGGCGTTGCTGCCTGTCGTTCCGTTGTCCAGGCCGCC
>JBFJXW010000010.1:0-40868 GCA_041622895.1 Desulfobulbus sp.
CACGCACTTTTTCCCGATCGGTACCGCCGACCTCGATGGCCTTGGCAAGGATGGTCATGGCATCATAGGTGTGGCCGCCAAAGGTGGAAACCTTCTCCTTGAATTGACTTTCATAGGAATTTTTGTACGTGAGGAGAAATTCCTTCTGCGGTCCCTCAGGCAACGAATCGGCAACCAACAGACGGCTGGCAGGAAAAATTATACCCTCGGCGGCAGCACCAGCGGCTTCCGCGTATTTTATATTGGCAAAACCGTGGCTCTGATAAATCGGCACCTGCCAGCCGGCCTGACGAATATTCTTGGCCAGGATAGACTGGGCCGGAACAATCGACCAATTAACCACGGCTTCAATTTCGGTCTTGGCTTTCAGCTTGGCTACCACTGCCGACAGGTCCGTGGCACTCTTGTCATAAACCTCTTCGTCAACAATGGTAATACCGAAGGATGGAGCGTTTTTGGCTAACTGTTCTTTGCCGGCCTTACCGAAGCCATCGTTACCAGCGAGAACCGCAATTTTTTTAATGCCGCGCTTCTGCATGGTCATAAAGATCTGCTGCGCCGCATAGGTATCGCTTGGTGCGGTCTTGAACACATGGGGAGTTACAGGATTGACAATCAGATCAGCGGCGGAACAGGAGATAAGAATGGTCTTACCGTCTTCGCAGATCTTCTTGATGCTGAGACTTTCGCCGCTGGTGGACGGGCCGATAATGGCAAAAACCTTTTCTTCTTCGATCAACTGCTTGGCAAAGGAAACCGCTTTTTCCGGGTTACCGCCTGAGTCTTTGACGATCAGTTCAATATGCTGACCATTAATGCCGCCCTTGGCATTGATTTCATCAACCAGCATGTTCAGGGAACGGACCTCGGGACCGCCCAAAAAAGAAGCCGGTCCGGTCACCGCCAGGATGGCCCCGATTTTGATGGCGGCCGCTTGAGCAAACGATGTTATCATAAACAAACTCAGCACACACAGGCATCCGGAGCGCAGCATCCGGCGCGCATTACTTCCTTTTTTCATCTTATCCTCCTCTGTTATTGAAAAAGCACCCCTTGATAAATAATAGCGTTGTTATGACAAATACTCTGCTCCAAGTCAATTACTACCAATGATTCCTTCTCTTTTCAAACCATGGAGTTTATGATCAATTATCGTCTTCCGCAGAAAAGTGGTTTGCCCCAAACACAGGAGGTACACGGTGCTCCGTTCGTTGATTTCCTGTCCCCCCCAGCCTCTTCCGTCTCTTAGAATAATCTGATCCATACCCCGGCGTTATTCGGCCCTTCCTGCGGCATGCTTCAGACATACGATGCACCCAGATTACTAAAGGTATGTCGATTTCCTGGTGTAATGTATCCGGCCATGTAGTGCTGAATCGCATGGTACCGCGCATGGTCCAATTGCTGTCGTCTGGAGTTTCAGACCAGTTTGCCGGTACCGTAATGGTGGCCCCAGGGTATCAGATTTGTATGGTGTGGACGGCGGGTAAACATGCTGCCAACAGACCTCGTCTGTACAGACAGTCTGCTATGTCAGAAGCAAAATCATATATTATACAGCGTAATAGGAACTGTACGGCTGTTCACTTGACGGCCGTTTTTATTACCGATACCATGTTTGTCGATAAAAAATGCTCAGATGCAATCAACCCGAAAAATTACGGTATCGTATCAGGAGGAGAACATGAAAAAAAGAGTGCTGTGCAGCACCTTGGCCGTGGGCCTGGGTTTGAGCATCGCATCTACGGGTACGGCCAAAACTGTAACCGTTGACGAAGAGGTCCTCAAATCCATGCAGCTGCAGCTTGCAGCGCAAGCAAAGGCCATTGCCGACCTGCAGACGGCACTCAAGGGCCAACAGGACAAACTGGACAAAGTGCCTGAAATCGGTGCGAAGGAGCAAGCAGTTGTAGTTGCAAAGCCCGACAGCAGCAAGGTACAGGTTGCACTGTACGGCCAGATAGACAAGGGCGTTATGTATGCAGATGACGGCAATGAAGACAAAACGTTTTTTGTCGACAACGATGCCTCTTCCACCCGCATCGGAGTTAAGGGCGATGTCAAACCTGAGGGACGATTATCCGCCGGAACGCTCATGGAATTCGAATATCAGACCAACCCTTCGAATAAGGTTTCCATGGATAATGAATCCATCAACGAAGATTTGAATGCGCGCAAATTGAGCTTTTATCTCGCTGATGCGATATTGGGAAAGCTGACCGTCGGGCAAGATTCGGCAGCAACCGATGGCCTTGCCGAAATAGATCTGTCCGGTACCGCTTTAGCCGGTTACGCTGATGCAACTATTATTGGCGGCGGTTTATCCTTCTACGACAACACAACCAAGAGCTACAGCAAAACAACCGTCGGCAGTGCGTTTATTGACCTTGATGGCGGCCGATACGATGTAGTTCGCTATGACTCCCCGAAACTATACGGTTTTTCTCTTGCCGGTAGCGTAGGTGAAGAGAGTAAAAATGAAATAGCGCTCAACTACAGCAAACAATTTGATCAGCTGAAGGTTGCCGGTGGGGTCGGTTATGCCAATGAAGGGAGCAATTCCAGCCATGATGATCGATGGCTGGGCTCTGTTTCCACTCTGTTTACCAACGGACTCAGCTTCACCTTGGCCACCGGAACACGATCGGAAAGCGATACCCAGCGCCATGATCCCTTCTTTTATTACGGAAAAATCGGTTACCAGTTCAATGCCTTCGATATCGGCAAAACGGCCTTATCCCTTGATTATGGTACCTATCAGGATTTTGCGCTGAACAATGATGCAGGCACTCTTTTCGGAGCCCAGCTGGTGCAGGATCTTGATATTCTGAGTTCACAACTCTATCTAGGCTATCGCCAGCTGCAATTGGATCGTGACCTGGCCGACCTGAATGATATCTATGCCATTACAAGTGGAATGCGGATGAAATTCTAACCCAGAACCCTATGCCATTATTGGTGGGCAAAGAATCAATACAGGTTTCTTGCCCCTCTTTTGGGAGACACTTGATGAAACATGCACTGTCGTTGCTGCTGTCCGTCCTCGTGGCCATTGCCCTGCTCTCCGGATGCGCATCTGTGAACGATACACCAGTTGCACCCCAGGCGGGACAGGCTGATACGTCACAAACCAAGGAAACGGATCACTTTGAATATCATTCGGACACCGAGGTTCCAAAGGGACCGGGTATCCTTTCCGGCGAAAACGGCGAATTCAGCGTGTATTGATCAGTTGATGCTATCAGGAGATGCCGATATTTTCCTGTACCTCGGAAGGTAAACCTGTTCCACCCGCAATCAGCTGTGGCTGCAACACGGTATCCTGTTGAACAGAGCATGAATATGCAGTGATACAATGCTGGCAAAGAGATCGGCAACGGATCCTATCCGTCGACGATACTCACCACCTGCGGCAGCAGCAAACATTCAATGTGCAGAAATTATGACAGACATATCCCCTGGACGTTTCCTGAGGAAAACCTTTCGCTGCAGGATACAGGACAACAAAAAACCCGCTTTCCAGACAAGAAAGCGGGTTCATGTATTCTTTGGACGTAAACATGGGGTGAGCGATGGGACTTGAACCCACGACCTCCGAGGCCACAACCCGGTGCTACCACCAGCTGAGCTACGCCCACCATGTAAACGTTGGCTTATATACTCTTAAGCCATCTTTTTCGCAAGAGGAAAGTCAGCCTATCACAGTTCTCGTTGACAATGTTTGCAGACTGTAGCACGAGCTTTGATCAGCTCGGCACAATGCGGACACTCCTTGAGAAAATTATTGGCCAGTACCTGCGTGATGGCCAGGTTGACCTCATGCTGCAGATGGGCATCGTTGAACGTATGATTGCGCAACGGTTCGACGCAGGCGACATCATTGAGAGGAAGCAGCAGACTGATCGCTCGTTTACGGTCACTGATCTTGACGGATTCATCGAGTAAGATGGTCAATACCGGCTCCAAATTTTTTTGTTCCACACACTGATCCAGCATTTCCAATGCCTGCTGCTGCGCCTGGTACTGCTTGCTCTTCTTTTTGATCGCTTCGACGTCAACGATACTGCCAGTGAAGGCATCCTTGCCGACCACCATCATGTTGTAGGTTTCTTGAGAGTTGGGAATCTCCATGTAGCGGTAGGAGCCGACATGCCCGTACTCGTTGGCGATATAATCCCAACCTTTGAGAAAAAGCGGACATTCATCGTTCAGGCAAATGAACAGATATTCCGAGCCCCAGCCCAGACCGTCTCCCACATGCATTGCCGGAGCATGGCAGAGTGTAAGTTTCCCGCTGCAATGCGGACAATAACGCTTTTCTTCAATATATTTGAGGACGTTTGACAACATGATGGTTGGTGACTCCTTAGGGTTGAAGTTTGTTCATTTGCTGCGGCAAAGGACAAGGGGGACCGCCGACCGGCGGCACGATCAGGCTTGGTCAGCTTGCGCCGGGATAGAGAATGGGACGAAAAAACAGAAGAGCACACCACAGGGCAAAGAGTGCGAACAGCAACAAGGTTTTTTTGCGATCCTTTTTCATGGGGTGATGGTAACCATCCAATGGGACATGGTCAACCGTCCGCATTAAATCATTCGCCCCAGAACTTCGTCAACCGCCTTGGCTTGCTGCATCCGAGCCTGGAGAAAGGTGTCGGTCAGGTGTTCCGCATTTTTGTCAATCAAGGCGCACAGACTGGATATGGAAGCCTCATCAGCCATGCTGATCACTTTGCCGAGATTTTTGGCAAAATCACTGACTATCTTGCGGCTATCGCCGGCTGTGGACATGATTTCGGCATAGGTTCGCGGGTTCTGCGAATGAACCCGCGACATCGCCAAAATGGGATAGAGCGAAGTCAAGGTGCAATGGCTGGCAATATCATCGCTGGTGATGTTATGCTCATTGAGCGTCATCGCCAGAGCCACCGAAATGACCGTGGGTAATTTCTGCCCGATGCCCATGAGCAGGTCGTGCTTGGAGGGGCTGTCGTGAAAGATATCCGCACCGTGTTTATAGAGGAAGGCCTCAAACTCGCTGCAAAACATACCGCTGCGCGAAGTGCGGACAACAATGGCATTTTTGTCTTTCATGGTGGCGGCTTGCGGCCCCCAGAGGTTGTGCACCAGCATCACTTCAACCTCGTCGCTGGTGGCTTCCAAGGCACTCTTGATGGTTTCCTCGGATTCGCCGGCCAGAAGCACGAGCGCCTTGCCGTTGGCTAGCAGCGGACCGTACTGGCGGACCGTGGCCGAAGTAACGGATATCGGTACGCAGACAACAACCACATCGACCCTCTCGATCATTTCTTCAGGTCGCAAGGTGGTATTACGGCCGGTTAGAAGGACCTCATAGCCCTCATTTTCCAACCTGCGGGCAAACCATTTGCTCATGGCACCTGTACCGATGAAGCCAAATGATTTTATGTATTTCGTTCGCATATCAACCCGGGGAAAACTCCCCAGCAAACGAATCATGCCCTGTTGCTGGATAACCCGGGATTCGATATGGGCAATGGCGTTGGCCATGTTATCGTTTTGAATATGGCCTTCGGCCTCCAGATATATCCGCAGTTTCTGAGTCTTGATATCGTTTTCTGTACGCATATCGACAATGTTGATCCCCCGGCGGGAGAACTCATTCAGGATGTCCACCAGGATTCCCACCCTGTCGTCCAGGGGTTCGGTGATCAGGGTGGTGGCGTCGTAGCCGCTGGCAGAGGCCAGGGTGTGACCAAGAACCGCGTAACGGGTCCGGTTATGCGGGGCGACCTCGCGTTCGATAATGCGCAGACCGAGGGATGTCAACGTTTCGGCGCTGTCGATCACCGCTCTGCCTTTGACCAGACCGTTCGCTCTGATTTCCGAGGTCGCCTGACCGATGTCCTGCACACTCATTTCAGTGATACCAGGCAACTGGTTTTCGATGAACTCCTCGCACTGATTGAAGACTTCACGCTTGCCCACCAGTATCCGCAGGCTGTCGATGGAATCCTCCTCGTTGAAAACACCCAGGGAAAGGTTGGAATGAAGGATCACGTTATCCACCCAGTACCCCCTTTTGATTTGATCGAAAAACCGGAAATACTGTTTTTTTTCACCTTCACGGGTATTATACACCGGCAAAATGGCGTAATCTGCTTCGTGGGCGGCAAAAGCATCAAGCAGAGCCTTAACATGTGGATAAAGTCGTATTTCCGCTTCGCTGTCGTATTGCACGGCGGCCTGCCATGACTGTGAATGTTCTGGCCCAAGAGTTGCGATTGTTTTCATTGCTGGAGTTCTCTGCAAAGCTTTTAAGGAATCATAGTCATCCGGGTACTGTCCGCTTGCCACCCATGCATCCTGTAAAACAGTTGCGGTGACGACCGTCCGGATCGAGAGTTGCTGGTTTTTTCAGGAGTAAATGAGGCACGAGGTGAGAGACTTATCTGAAAAACTGCTACAACCCGCTACACTACCGTTTCAAGGCGGAACAATAAAAATTATTTCATAAAATAAAAACCCTAAAGTGTACATAGAGACTATGGAGTTGGAACGCGGTACTGTGGCGGAATATATTGCTGCCCTGAAAGCTTCGGGTAAATTCGGCCCGCAGGTGGTTGCACACCGAGTTCTAGCGGCTACCCCCGCAAAGGCGTCCTCACCTGAGTTCCTGGTGCCGGAATTGCAGAATCTACTCCTCTCGACAGGCATCAATGCATTATACAGCCACCAATATGCAGCCATCGCGCACATTCTGGACGGGAAAAATACTGTAGTCGCCACCCCCACGGCTTCTGGCAAAAGCCTGATCTACACCCTGCCGGTTTTTCAGACCTATCTGCACAACCCGACCGCCAAAGCTCTCTACCTTTTCCCCCTCAAAGCGCTCGCTCAGGATCAGCTCAAAGCTATTGAGCAACTGTGGCAACAGCTCCCCCCTTCCCTTCATGAAAACAAGCTGCCCGCTGCCATCTACGACGGCGACACGTCCGGATATCAACGCAAAAAAATCCGCGAGCATCTACCACCGGTGTTGATCACCAATCCGGATATGCTCCACCTGTCCATGCTGCCCTACCATGACAAATGGGGCCATTTCTGGGCGGACCTGCAGTATGTAGTTATTGATGAAGTCCATTCCTACCGCGGTGTTTTCGGTTCCCACGTGGCCTGGGTGATGCGTCGCCTTAAGCGGATCTGCACGTTGTACGGCTCGCAACCGACCTTTATCTCGGCCTCGGCGACCATCGGCAATCCCGATGAGCATGCCCGACAGCTCATTGATGCACCTGTGACGGCTATCACCCGTTCAGGAGCAGGCAGCGCAGTACGCAACCTCATGCTGCTCAATCCACTGGATTCCGCAGCCTCCACCGCCACCTTACTATTGGAAGCAGCCATCAGCCGAGGCTTGCGGACCATTGTCTATTGCCAATCGCGCAAGATGACCGAACTGATTACCATCTGGACCGAACAGCGTCTTAAAGAAAACAAGGGCGCCATAGCCTCGTATCGCTCCGGTTTTTTGCCCGAGGAGCGTCGTGCCATCGAAGACCGCCTGACCAGCGGCAGTCTATTGGGGGTAATCACAACCTCAGCTCTGGAGTTAGGCATTGATATCGGCAACCTGGACATCTGTATTCTGGTTGGGTATCCCGGATCAATGATGGCCACCTGGCAACGGGCCGGCCGGGTCGGCAGAAAGCAACAGGAATCGCTGGTGGTGCTGATCGGTCATGAGGATGCCTTGGACCAACATTTCATGCGGCACCCCGAAGATTTTTTCAACCGGCCGGTAGAGCCGGTGACCATGAACCCCGATAATCCATATATCGCCGGTCCGCAACTCGTCTGCGCTGCTGCGGAACTGCCGCTCACCGCAACCGACCCCTTGCTGCACACCGGGCAGCAGATGCCACTAATCCACCAACTAAGCGCAAAGGGACAACTCCTGCAGGCCGCTGATGGCGCTACCTGGTTTTCGCCCCTGACATACCCGCAACGCCATGTCAGTCTTCGTGGCGGCGGAATGACGTTATCCATCCTGGAACAGCCACAGCGAAGGTTGCTGGGGGAAATAGACACGCACCGGGCGATGCGCGAGTGCCACCCAGGGGCAATATACCTGCACATGGCCAAAACCTACCATGTCGACAGTCTCGACCTTGAGGGCCGGGAAATATTGGTCTCCGCAGTCCATCCACCCTATTTCACCCGGATACTATCGGATAAAAGCACCGAAATTCTTGAACAGAAAACTAGTACCCGGTGCGGTTCGGCGCTGGTTCATTTCGGTGTTCTCCGGGTCACGGAAACCATCAGCGGCTACCATCGTATCGCTCATGGCAGCATGCGGATTATCAACCGTGTTTCTTTGAATTTACCACCGCAGATTATTGAGACTGAAGGGTTTTGGATCGAGATCCCGGAATGGATCCGAGCCCAAACCGAGACAGCACGGCTGCATTTCATGGGTGGTATTCATGCCATGGAACATGCACTGATCGGTATGATGCCACTGCTCGTCCTTTGCGACCGTAACGATATTGGCGGCATTTCCCATCCCTGGCATGATCAGATTAACGGACCGGCAGTCTTTGTTTATGACGGCTATGCTGGAGGAATGGGGTTGACGGCGAAAGGGTACAGCGCCATGCCCCAACTGCTTGAACAGACGGTCCGTGCCGTAGGCGACTGCCCCTGTGAACTGGGCTGCCCTTCCTGTGTCCATTCCCCTAAATGCGGCTCAGGTAATCGCCCCATCGACAAACAGGCCTGTCTGTTTATCCTTGAGCGGCTTTGTGCACAACAATCACCCGAACACATACCGCTAAAGCCGCAAGCACGACCTTCAAAGCCGAAAACAGTACACGCTTCACCACCGTTTTGCCTGCCGGAGAAATTTGGTGTCTTTGATGTGGAGACGCAAAAATCCGCGCAGGAAGTCGGAGGGTGGCACCGGGCGGAACTGATGCGAATCAGTGTGGCTGTGCTCTATGAAAGCGCGGAACAACGGTTCACCACCTTCACTGAGGACACGATCCAACAGCTGGTGGAACGCTTGTTTACCCTTGATCTGGTGGTCGGTTTCAACAACAAGCGTTTTGATAACAAGGTGCTTTCAGCCTACACCAGCCGAGACCTCAACCTGCTTCCTTCCTTTGATATTTTAGAAGCGATTACCGGCCAATTGGGATATCGGTTGAGCCTGGATCGTTTAGCGGAAAAAACACTGCAAACCAAAAAGGAGGGTGACGGTCTGCAGGCCCTGCGCTGGTTTAAACAGGGGAAGATGCAACAGCTTGCGGAGTATTGCCAGAAGGATGTGGAGATTACCAAAGAGCTTTTTCTCTTTGGCATCCGGCAGCAGTACCTGCTTTTTCAGAACAAGGCTGGACATGAGGTACGGCTGCCGGTTAATTTTGCCCGATTAATTACAGAGGTGATCAGGCGAAGGAAACAGACCCTTACGGCCAGACAAGGCTTTTATGCACCCAGCCATTGAGATCGGGATGGGAGATTTTAACCCAATCCCCTTTCTCATCGGCTTTAACAAGAATCACTTCTCGAACGACGTTACCAACCACGCTATCGTTGGTACTGGGGCCGCTACGAATATTACACTCTTTCGCCTTGATGATAACATGGGGCGTCTTGTTGACCAAGGATCCCTCTATCCAGCCTTTGTCGCCTTCGTAATCGCTGACTTTCAGCCAGCTGCCTTCCCGACCGATTACCTCGAGCGGGTAGCCGGCAGGTAATTCATAGAGAATCGCCGTTGAGGTGCTGGGACCCGATCGGAGGTTAACACCGTCCTTGGCGACGCTCATATACTCAGCGGCAAAAGCGGAAGCCACGGCCCAAGCCGAGACCAAAATGCTTACTGACGTACTTTTACAAATCTTCCTGAACCTCATCACCCTCTCCTTGTTACAGATTATTCGTTTCGCCACTCTTCCCGGGGGAAGATCCGGTCAATAACATGAAAAATTCCTGATTGCCTTTCGTCCCACGAACCGGCGAGGCAATAGTCCCAGCACATTGCAGGCCGAGGTCGCTGCCAAATTGCTGTACCATAGACAGGGCCAACTGGTGCAGGGTCGCATCACTAACAATCCCGCCTGGCCCCACCATCTCTCTCGGCAACTGAAATTGAGGTTTTACCAGTGCCAAAATCTGAATGGAATGGTGAAAGAACGGAAGCAGAGGGGCAAGAAGCGGTTCCAATGATATAAATGAAGCATCAATTACGGCCAGATCGAGGGATTCGGGAATGTGCTCCGTGGTTATATACCGAGCATTAGTTCGTTCCAAAACAATAACGCGTTTATCGCTACGCAGTTTCCAATCAAGGAGACCATACCCAACATCAATTCCGTAGACACGACTCGCACCGTATTGAAGCAAGCAATCGGTAAAACCGCCGGTGGAACAGCCGATATCGGCACAAACAAGACCTTTTGGATCGACATGCAGCCCCAATAAACCGGCTTCGAGCTTGTCGCCCCCCCTGCTGACGAAACGACGCTTAGCCTTAATAGTGGCTGCGCAATCGACAGCGATCAGGCTGCCGGCCTTGTCACAAACGTGGTTATTAATAACAACACTGCCTGATCCGATTAATCGACGTGCCTGATCAACGTCTTTCGCTAACCCTCGTTCGACCAGTAAGAGATCAAGCCGCGTTTTTTTGGGGGATACCAACTGCTATTGCTCTTATAATTTGCCGAGGCGTTCCTTGGCTTGACTTGCTTCCGAACTGCCGGAGTAATCACTTATCAATTTTTTATAGATGATCTTTGCGGTTTCATGGTCCGTCAGCTTCTCAAACGACATCCCCTGTTTGAGCAGGGCACTGGGAGCCAAAGCATTTGTCCCGTGATTGGAGATCACCTTTTGATAATCCAAAATGGCGAGATCGTATTCTCCTTGATTGTAGAGACTTTCTCCCATGTAGAAGAGTGTTTTAGCGGTTTGGGAATTATTGGGACTGGCGGAAAGCGCCTGTTCAAAAGACTTGTACGCTTCTTTGTAATTCTTCCCTTGATACTGGCTCATGGCCTTGGAAAGGGGATCAGATGAGCTGGAAGTGGAAGCCGCAGGAGTAGGTGCTTCCGAAGCAGCTACGGGGCGTTGAACGACGGTTTGGGAAACCGGTTGCTCTATCGTTTTGCTGGAGGTCGGCGTTTCGGCAGCAACTGGAGCCGAGGCAATCCGTGTTTTTCTGGAGCTGGGATTGACCCGGACTATGTTGGAAGGGGCAGCGGCGGAGGTTGTAACAGCCGATGCGGATGCGGCCCGTTGTCTCGCAGCTTCAGCACGTTGAGCAGCTGCCTGTGCCCGCTTTTCAGCTTCGTTGATCCGCGTTTGTTGAATTTTACTGAAATTCTCGCTGATAAGACTGATTTTTTCTTCCAAAACAGCGATTCTTTGATTCATCTCAGCATTCTTCGTATCCTGCTCGGTCCGCAAGCCATCGATGGCCGACTGAAGACTGGCGATATTCTGGCTAGTCTGTTCGCGAAACTGTAGGGTTTGCGAAGACGTCTCCTCTAGAGTGGATTTAATCCGCAGCGTCTCATCTTGTACCTGGTCGATTTTATTGACCGAACTGGCCTGGCGTTTCTGCATTTGGTTGACAGAGGTGGTTTTAACGTCCTCAACCTTCTGATTAACGGCCCGAAGTTGATATTGCAAATCGCGTATTTCATCCTGCGAAGCGCATTGGGTCAGCAGTAGTATCGAACAACCTGCCACAGCCAGATTTTTTATGGTTTTCATTGGTTTCTTACTCCCTTTTCTTCAGATAATATCCGAACAACGGGTAATGTATTGTTGAACACAAGTTACCGGTTGCCAGCAGGCAACTGTATTTTCAGACAAAGGTCCACGCAGCTGTCAGGGCAAACGCTTGGACCACTGCGGATAGGATTGATTGCCTTTCATGTTGAAAAGAACACGAATGTCTTTGCCGTTTTTATTGAGGATACATATTTCCGACCGCCCACCACTTTTACGCGTTACTAAGAGTAATCTGCCATCGGGTGACCAGGAGGGCGATTCAATATTCCCCCCCCCTGAGGTCAACTGACGGACATTGCCGCCGTTCGGATCCATAATAAAGAGCTGATACGCCCCCCCCTGCCAGCCGGTGAAGGCGATCTCATCACCTTTCGGTGACCATGCGGGTTCACTGTTTTCCGAATTTTTAAAGGTCAGACGTTTCACCTGACGGCTGCTCATATTCATAACATAGACATTGGGCTTACCGCTTCGATCAGAAACAAAAGCCATGGACTGGCCATTGGGGGAAAAGGATGGTGATACATTGATGCCGGATTTGGAAGTCAGCTGTTCCAGAATTTTGCCCTGTCGGTCAATGATGAAGAGATCAGGATTACCGTTCTTACTGAGAGTCACTACCATGGTACGGCCATCACCGATAAAGGCCGGGGCAAGATTGAGTCCTTTGCGGCGAGACAGGCTGCTAGTGGAAGAATTCTGCCGTAAATCTGTGATATACAGATCTTGATTGCCGCGATGGTAGGTCGAATAGGTCAAGAAATTACCATCTGGGGTAAAACGGGGCGAAACGCAGAGCGCGCGGTGACGGGTTATCTGTCGCGGGTGTCGACCAAGAATGTCAGACACATAGACCTCCTTACGACCGGTAGCATCGGAAACATATGCAACTTTGGTTCGGGCTACCCCCATCTCGCCGGTAAAATCTTCGATCAAAGCATCGCAGAGACGAAGCACCATATCATCCAGTTGCGCCGAAGTCCCTTTGTAGCGTCGCCCAGCGAGCAATTTGTTACTGGCCACATCGAGAATCTGTCCTTGGATAGCTACACCAGCAGGATCGCTGCCGACCTGTCCAATAACCACATAGTCAGCTCCCAGGGTTTTCCAGTCGGCGTTCTGCACGCCGCCATAACGGCCAGAATCGACGACACTTAAAAAGCTGTGCAGGGCGAAACCTTTGGTCAACAGTTGCGCAACTGCAGATCCGGACCCACCCTGTACCGTGGTATTCCCAGTAAAATTGGGTACCGCGATCATAATTTTACGAACATCAGAGGCGGTAATATCGAAATAGGCTCGCTCCGCCAGACTCTCTTTAGCAAAAGAACCAAACATACAAACCGCTAAGGTCAGGATTGTGACAAAATGTAATTTTCGCATCATAATCAGTTATTAAAAGTTATTTGTTTGTTGTCATATTTCAGCAAAAATGAACTTTCAAGTATATACACGATCTCTTACAGGTTGCCAAGTTCACCCGGTTTAAAATTAAATCCAACCTCTGTTGTTTCCTGCTGCATCAATGCAGGAAAACGTGGCATGGGTGCGGCACTGTTGATCGTTTTTTCCACCAACTGATCAAAAAGTGGATCTTTTGACCGTTGCTCAAACTCGATACGCACAACCTGTCCCTCCTTGTTGAGGGTTATGACAACCTTTGCCAGCAGGTTAGGATCCCAGTTTCGCATTTCAGGCAAAACCCAAAAACTTCTCACCCGTTGCGCCACAGCTCCCCAATAGGTTTGTTCAACAATCGATTGCGCCTGCTGCCTACCGCTGGTTGTTTGGGTGGCGGCCTTTTGTATGGCGCGCGCCTGCCGGGTTGCGTCACTCCGGGTTACCTCCAGGGCCTCTCGGGCGGCCCGGGCTTCGTCCGCTAATTGCCGCGCCTCGTTTTCCGCTCGTATCTGCTCGATCTTCGCCTTGGCTAGCTCCTTCTGCCGTGCCGCTTCCTTCCGGGCGAGTTCTTTCTGTTCGGCTTCCCGTTTACGCTCTTCTATCTTTTTCTGCAGTTCACGCTCTTCCTGCTGGCGTCGCTGCACTTCTTGCTTTCGTTCCTCTATTTTTTTCTGCAGCTCGCGCTCTTCCTGTTGGCGTTGCTGCACTTCGCGCTCCCTGTTTTTATCTTCTTCAAGCCTGGTATCCTGCGATTTCTTTATTTTACGTTTTTGTGGAAAAATAGATACCGGATTCGTCGCTTCCATGGGCTCTGGAAGAGCGGTTTCAGGTTCCACAGGAGCTTTTACCTTAGCAGGAGGTGGTGGCGGTGGAGTAGGCTCTGGAACTGCTACCGGTTCAGGTGGAGGCGGAGGAGGTGGGGACGGTTCTTGTATCTCTTTTGGTTCTTGTATCTCTTTTTTTACAGCAGCCGGTTTGATCGTTTTGGGGGCGGTTGCCGGGGGGGCCGATTGCGATGTGGGTTCCGTCATTGTAACCAAACTCACGGAAACAACCTCTTCCATAATGGGTTTCGTCGCAATAAAATTGGGCGAGTACAATGCTATCAGAAAAACAATCGCATGGATAATAGCGGCGAGCAGCCAAGCCAGCCCCCAACGCCTATCGGCTTCCTGCTGCTGGATATAAAAATCCCTTTCGGTAAAATGCACAGCTGATCAACCTGTCCCTTACTTCTGTTTTTCTACCGGTACGGTAATCATGCCCAGTTTGTCGAAACCGGCCGCATGAATATCAGCCATGGTCAAAGTCACCACTCCATAGGGTATGCTCTTGTCAGCGCGCAGAAAAATGCCCTGTTTTTTCTTTTCCGGAGACATAGCAGCCAATTGTTGCTGCAAGGACAATGAGGAAACTTGTTCCTTGCCCAGATATACGTCTCCATCTTTTCGAATGGTGACGACAAGCGGTTCTTCCTGTTGCTGTAATGCCTTGGTGGTCGCTTCAGGAAGCTCGACCTCCAGCCCCTGGGTCATCATGGGAGCGGTTACCATAAAGATGATCAGCAATACCAGCATGACATCGACCAACGGGGTGACGTTAATTTCGGCGACAAAACCTCTTCTGCCTTTGTTATTTCCTATAGGCCCCATGCGATCACGTCCTGGTTAGAATATCCCGTTCGATAAGATTAATAAAATCGGTGCTGAAACTTTCTACATTCGACTCAATTTCGAGGAGCTTGTTTGAATAGTAGTTATAAAAAATAACTGCGGGAATTGCGACGGCAAGACCTGCGGCGGTGGCAACCAGTGCCTCTGAGATACCCGGAGCAACAACGGCCAGAGATGCAGACCCTCGGACCCCTATATCATGGAACGAGGTCATGATCCCCCAAACCGTACCAAAAAGGCCGATAAAGGGAGTTGCGCTACCAGTGGTGGCAAGAAACGAAATAGATCGGGCCATGCGATCACTTTCCAAAAATTGAGCTTTACGTACTGCTCGTTTGAGGTTGTCCATGGTGGCCAATTGCATGTCAAGAGTGGTCAAGGCCTGGCCACTGCTACGGGCGGCACTGATTTTTTTCAGTTCGGTGTATCCGGTTACAAAGACGGTAGCTTCGGGACTCAACGGGAACTCTCGCGCCGCTTCATAGGCCTCGTTCAGCGTTTTACTGTCCCAAAAGGCATCGAGAAAATCAAGCGATGCATTCCTGGCCCTTTTGAACATGAGCTGTTTCATGATAACAATAGACCATGAACTTACTGAAAAAATGAGCAAAGTTATCATGACCAGCTTGACCAGTAGCCCGGCATCGGCCATCATTGAAAAAATTGATAAAGTCACGTCTTACCTTTTCGTTGTTATAATCTTACGATGTTCTCAGGCAACCGAAATGATTGCCGGCCTGTTCTAAAAACAACATCGATTTAAGCGCTAACAGCCCTGCCCGTATCGATTCCCTACCCCTGGAATTCGGTCTTCATCCAGTAGTGCCAAAACCACACTCCTGTTTTTAAAAAGCCGAGTTCATCCGGTCAGGACTGTTCACGATACCGTTCGAAAACCGAATCCTGCCCTTTTTGGCGACAGCCGCAAATTATAAACGAAAACAATAATTCTGTCGACCTCGATCTAGAGATAGTGTACAAATCTAATGAAATACGACAATCGCAAGGAATCAACAAGTTGAACAAAACAGATTTGCGTTTCAGGGTAGCAAGGAGAAAGGCATGACAGAACAGATCTACGACGTGGTGATCATAGGCGCGGGACCGGCGGGCATTCAGGCCGCGATCCACGCCTCGCGTAAAAAAACCAGTGTCCTTATGCTGGGCCGAATTGAAAACTCTGCCCTTTATGGCGCACATATAGAAAATTATAGCTTTGTCAGCGGTGTTACTCTTGGTTCAGACCTTCTCCGAATAGGCCTGGAACAAGCAAAGCATTTCGGGGCTGAGATCTCTCCGGAAGATGTACTGAAAATCGCCCCAAAGGATTCGCTGTTTCTGCTTGAATTGGAAAGCGGCCGGACTGTAACCTCACGCACGATAATCTTTTGCATGGGGGTTTCCAAAAAGAAACTCGCTGTTCCCGGCGAGAAGGAACTTGCTGGTCGCGGGGTTAGTTACTGTGTCGACTGTGACGCTAATTTCTACCGCGGTGCGGTCGTGACCGTTACCGGAGACCGTAGCGCTGCTGTGGATGGCGCCCTGACCCTGCTCGATTATGCATCAAAAGTTTACCTGGTAACAGACAAACTGGAAGTGTCCAAAGAGTTGCTTGACCGGCTCACAGCAAGCAAAGTTGAACGGATTGCGAGTTCGATAAAACAGATCGACGGCGACAAAGCTGTTTCGTCTCTTCTACTGGAGAACGGAGACACTCTGGAGACCGAAGGCCTTTTCATCGAGCTTGGATCAAAAGGAGCGCTTGAACTGGCCACCCAGGTCGGTGTGCAACTTGATACGGAATCCTTTAAATATATTGCCACCAAAACAAAACAAGAGACCAACATTGCCGGTATCTACGCTGCCGGCGACATCGTCGGCCCCCCTTACCAGATGGCAAAGGCCGTAGGAGAGGGATGCGTTGCCGGGATGGAGGCCGCAACCTACGCCAGAAAAATGAAAAAAACGGAATAAACAAGCAGCGTGAGCTGCAACAAAGATAATCGAAAACCGCACAGCATAACTTCCGCGTGAACGCTCGATGGAAAAAACGGGCGTTCACGCGGAGCCATCCTGAGGTCCTAAGGCTTGCTCAAGCAGAGCAGATGCGCTGGAAACAACGCAGAAAATCCTTATCCCTTGGCTTTGAGCGCAGTATTTCGCTGGTGGAGTTCCATAACTGAACGAAGGTATCGAAATATTTCCCGGCTGTATCGCGGGTTTCTAGTTTGGGCAAACAGATAAGAAAGTCGGGAGAGGGTAAGTTCATCCAGTTCATGAATTTGTCCCTTGAGTTCCGTCAAGGTTTCACTTTTCCAATTCTCTCCCCATTCCACATTATTTTCCCGGCATATCTGCTGTTGCTCAATAGCTTCATTGATCAGGGTGTCGCGGTAGAATTCCAGTGTGTGTAACTGCTTTCGCTCTTCCAGTGCCTTTCCCCGATGTTTACCGATAAAGCCATACAATTCGTCCACAGGGTTTTCCAGAATAAGCTTAGTGATATGCTTAACCGAGCGTTGCCGTGCACTGCCTTGTAATTTTGCGGTTTCCTGCAAAAGCGGCTTGATTTCATCCGGGCAAGGAGAACGTTCCAGCACCGTGGAGGGCAAACTAACCAGTTCAGCAACAAGTTTCTCAACTTCCTTAATGCGCCGTTTCTGTTCCGACCGACTTATCTGCATAAGATCCAGTTCGTTCTGTTAAGTTTAAACGGCATTAATGTTCCTCAGGCAGCAAAGAGACAACCTTGTCCCAAATTCGACAAGCAGTGTCTTCTTTGCTCAGCAAGGGTAATGCGGTCGCTCCTTTCTTGTCGATCAGGGTTACCTGGTTGGTTTCAACATCAAAACCGGTTTGCGCCCCGAGGATATCGTTAACCACGATTAGATCCAGATTTTTTTCCCGAAGTTTGCGTTGTCCTTCTCCGGCATGATCACGACTTTCTGCAGCAAAACCGACCAGCACTTGACGATGATTCCGCCTTTTCCCTAATTCCGACAGAATGTCGATGTTCTTCACCAAATCTAGGTGCAGACCCTGCTGTGTTTTTTTTATTTTATGGGATTGAAACGCGGCGGGTTTGAAATCAGCGACCGCGGCGGACTTAACAATGATTTGTGCCGTTTTCGCCTGTTCCAGGGCTATCGAGGCCATTTCATCCGCCGTGGTTACTCTGACAACCTCAACCCCCGGAGGATCAGGCAAACTGACCGGTCCAGCGATGAGGCACACTTCAGCACCTCTGCGCTGGGCGGTACGAGCCAAAGCAAATCCCATTTTACCGCTGGAGCGGTTACTGAGAAAACGTGCAGGATCAAGCGGTTCCCTGGTCGGACCTGCGGTAATTAAAATCTTCCTCCCCTTAAGATCTTGCGGCTCAAAGAGGGCAAGCAACGCTTCGCGAGCAACATCCCAATCCGGCAACCTACCGTCTCCCACGTCGCCGCAGGCAAGGGAGCCACTATCCGGCTGCACCAGATGATAGCCGAACTGCTGCAAACGAGTTATATTTGCCTGGGTAGCCGGATGCGCGAGCATGTTGGAATTCATTGCCGGACAAAGAACCACGGGAATTTTTGCCGCTAAGATTACTGTCGCTAACAGATTATCCGCCATACCGGCAGCAAGCCGGGCAATGGTTTGAGCGGTAGCCGGAGCTACCAGGATGACATCGGCTTCCCGTGACAAATTGATATGCGCCATAACCCGGTCCGGTTCATCATCGAACATGTCCCGGTAAACCGGATTACCGGAAAGCGCCGCAAAGGTTAACGGAGCCACAAACCATTCGGCGGCTTCAGTGGTGACAACTGTAACTATCGCTTCTTCCTTGACAAGCGACCGAACCCACTCTGCTGCCTTATAGGCGGCAATGGAACCGGTGACCCCGAGAAGTATTCTTTTTCCTTGCAGACCGGGCATAAGCGCTCAACGATTATTGCGAGATTGCCTCGCCAAACGGATTCATACCCGCGGCGGCAGTTTTGTCTATAGCGACGTATAGTGTCAGGTCAGTTTTTCCGAACATACCATCAGCAATCACCATCATACAGGTTTTGTTGGGTTTAACAAAGGCAAGCATAATATTCTTCGAGGCCGTTTCTCCCACAAGTCGCCATTTATTATCTTGCATAGAAGCCACCAGATAATCTTTCAGCGACATCACCTCGACCTTACCTCGATAACAAAAAACACCGCCTCGGAAGGACTCGGTCTTGATGGCCATGGAATTTTTCCGATCCCATACCAGCTCAGACGGCAAGGTGATATCTTTGATGTCATCAGCGAAGCTGGAAACCTGCGGTAACCCTGGAACATCACTAACCATTTTCTTTCGATTCGAGGCGCAGCCAGCGGAAATAAGAAGCATTGCCAAAGAAAAAAAGACCACCAGCTTGATTCCGATATTTTTTTTCATTCGATTCACCCTTCGGTTGTATTAAATAGATAACCAGAGACGCTGTTTGTTAATAGCCGACTCATGCAATACCAGGACGTCCAGGACGTGGTTCAAGAAAAAGCGACAAGGATACGTTGTTTTCTCCACAGCTTTCCGTGTCCGATCCCCTGCAGCAGTGTCTAATGCTTTCCCCGTCAATGCGAGGGGATGAATTCCCCTACAGGGGATGAAGATAAAAAAAATTATTGTAAAAAAATAAGGTTTTAATGTCAATAAACATTCACTATGGTAGCACGTAAACGTCTGGACACTGCTGCCCTTGCCAAGGGTGTCACGTTGACCGACAATACATCAGATTTCTTATAAACAGGCAGTAAAAAATCGTACTATCCAATGAAACAACCAGCAACTCCACTCCCGTCACTCTCACCCCATGTTGAACTAATCGACACGCATTGTCATATTGACATGGAGGCCTATCATGAAGATCGTGATACGGTCATCAAATCGGCAGCTCAACATGGCATTACCCGCATTATCACCATTGGCATCGATTATCAGAGCTCCCTTCAAGCTGTAAAACTAGCAGAGAAATATCAAACTCTTTTTGCAACCGTCGGTTTTCATCCGCATGACGCCGTCAAGGCAACGGACACGGCTCTGCAGGAACTGGCCGCACTAGCGCAAAACGGATCCGTGGTGGGGTATGGGGAGATTGGACTTGATTATGCAAAAAATTATGCGCCCCGCGATGTCCAGATCAACGCGTTTTGCCGGCAGCTGCACCTTGCAAAAGAGCTTAATCTACCGGTCGTGATTCACGACCGCGAGGCTCATGCAGACATCCTCGAACTGATTCGTTCCGCAAAACACCTTCCTAGAGGCGGTGTCATGCACTGCTTTTCCGGCGACAGTCGGCTGGCTCAGGAAATGATCGATCTTGGATTCTACATCTCCATACCCGGTGTAGCTACCTTCAACAATGCCCACCTGTTGCGAGAAACTATCCAAAATACAGATCTCCGTTTTCTGCTCCTGGAGACTGACGGACCTTTTTTGGCCCCGGTGCCGTTTCGAGGCAAACGTAATGAACCAAAGTTGATGCTCTATACCGCTCAAATGGTAGCCGATTTAAAACAGATTTCCCTTGATGAAGTGGCCCGTGTAACCACAGCCAATGCAGTCAACCTTTTCCAACTTCCCGAGGGCTCTCATGATATGCAATAACCTCAAACATATTCTTGCTACCATTGCGCAATCAGCCGATAAAGCGGGAAGAAACCAGAATGATATCAAACTGGTGGCGGTGAGTAAATTCGTGGAAGTCGACCGAATTCAGCAAGCCATCGACTGCGGTCAAACTCTTTTCGGAGAAAATTATCTGCAGGAAGCTGCGAACAAAATCCTTTGTTTTGACAATACGATCAACTGGCATTTTATAGGCCACCTCCAAAGCAACAAAGCTAAACAAGTGGTGGAGCTTTTTGATGTCATTGAAACAGTTGACCGCCTGAAAGTGGCCCGGGCGCTGGATAATCACGCCAAAAAAATCAATAAAAAAATTTCAATCTTCGTACAGGTCAATACCGGACGTGAACAGCAGAAATCCGGCGTACGTCCTGAAGATACCGAAGCGCTTCTTCAATTGATCAAAAACGAGACTGATCTTTCTGTGGTTGGATTAATGACCATGCCACCGTATTTTCCCGAACCGGAAAAAAGCAGGCCGTATTTCAGAGAATTGAAAAATCTTGCCCAGCGACTGGCAACTTTGAACCTTTTCGCCGACAATAACAAGGTTGAACTTTCCATGGGAATGTCCGGAGATTATCCTGTGGCCATTGAGGAAGGAGCAACCATCGTTCGCGTGGGCACCGCATTATTTGGTACTAGAAACTCGAAGGGAGTAACTTTATGAACATCACCATGATCGGTACAGGCTATGTTGGCTTGGTTACCGGAACCTGCTTTGCTGAATTCGGCCATTTTGTCACGTGCGTGGATAAGGCTGAAGAAAAAATTTCATTGTTGAAATCAGGAATTATACCTATTTATGAGCCAGGGCTTGATGTCCTGGTTAAAAAAAATGTCGACGAAGGTCGATTACAATTCACCACTGATATGGCCCAGGCCGTTCCACAAGCCGAAGCCGTCTTTATCGCTGTAGGCACCCCGAGTTCAAGACGGGGCGACGGGTATGCTGATCTCTCCTACATCTACGAAGCAGCGAGAGAACTCTCCAACTATCTCAGCGGTTACACAGTCGTCGTTGATAAAAGCACAGTACCAGTGGGCACAGCCAGACAAGTGGAGCGGATTATCCGGGAAACCAATTCCGCGGCCACATTTGATGTAGCCTCCAATCCAGAATTTTTGCGGGAAGGTGCAGCCATCAGTGATTTTATGCGTCCGGACCGCGTGGTGATTGGAGTAGAATCGGAGCGAGCAGGAAAACTCCTCAAAGAAATTTACAAACCCTTGTACCTGCGGGATACACCGATTGTTCACACCACTATTGAAACCGCTGAACTGACAAAATATGCTGCCAATGCTTTTTTAGCGGTGAAAATTAGTTTTATTAATGAAATTGCATCAGTGTGTGAAGCTGTAAACGCCAATGTTATCGATCTGGCAAAAGCTATAGGCATGGATGGCCGCATCGGCAGTAAATTCCTCCATCCCGGTCCGGGTTATGGTGGATCCTGTTTTCCAAAAGACACCCTCGCCTTAATGCGAATTGTCCAGGAATACGGCGAAAATGTGCGGATTGTTGAAGCGGCGGTGGAGGCCAATGCAGCTCAAAAAGCTCGAATGGTGAAAAAAATCAGAGAAATGCTGGGTGGATCGGAATCCGGAAAAACCATCGCCGTTCTCGGCCTGACTTTCAAACCGGAAACCGATGACATGCGGGATGCTCCTGCAGCCACAATCTTGCCTGCCCTATTAGAAAAAGGCGCCATAATACGGGCTCACGATCCCAAGGGAATAGAAGAAGCAAAAAAATATCTGCCGAGTTCGATCGAATACGTCGACAATGCATACGAGGCGGCAGTGGGAGCTGACTGTATCGTTTTAATGACGGAATGGAATCAGTACCGAGCCTTGGATTTTGAACTATTAAAAAGCAAGATGAAAGCCCCGGTCTTTATTGACCTTCGTAATGTCTACGACCCCGCGACCTTGAAAAATGCAGGATTCAGCTATATTGGCGTCGGCCGGAAATAATAATCAATAGGTTTTTCCGGCCCTTCAAGGGCCGGAAAAACCACATTTGATAACATAACGGGACTGGTGAAAAGAATGAAGCACGGCGGGAAAAAACGAGAAAAAGCTGACAGTGTAATATCAGCAAAACGCTATGCAGCAGAAAAGAGCCTGCGGCACAACACGCTCGAGCACTGCTGTTATTTTCGGCGAGAAGCCCGTTTAGCAGCTTTCAGCGGGTTAACCCGAATTTTAACGACCTTGACTTCTGGTTTAACATGCGTGGCAAAGTTGCAGATACCCAGCCGCCATTTAGCTTCAGGATTCACGTATGTGTCACAAAATTTATTGCTATCTACTTCGACGACCCGCTCACATCCTTCGCATTTATCAATTACCGGTAAAAATGACCCGTCGCTGAATTTTGCCGCATTACTCGTTTGCATATTGCCAACTCCTGAAAAAATATAAACTTTTTCTTGAATCAGAAAAAAATCTTCCCTACAATAATAAAAGTTGGGGTACTAACAACACCCCTCACCCAAAAGATAACTTTTATAAAAGCAATTGCACCATCTGTCAACACCTTATCACAATTGCTTTTTATAAAATTTCAAAAATTTGTTTGGAGAATTACTCATGCCGATCTATGTCTGGAAAGGAAAAAATAGCTTTGGCGAAAGACGTAAAGGTGAAATTGAGGCCGTTGACGAAGCCGGAGCTCTTTCGCAACTTAAGCGTTTACGGATCGACAATCCGACGGTCAAGGAAAAACCCAAAGATATTTTTGAAAACATTGATTTTTTCAAGCCCCAAGTCACAGGAAAAGACATTGTCGTTTTTACCCGGCAATTGTCCACTATGATTGACGCCGGTTTACCCCTTGTGCAATGCTTACAAATTCTTGGCAAACAACAATCCAATGCCACCTTTAAAAAGGTACTGACGACTATTCAAAGCGACGTTGAGACTGGAACGACGCTAGCCGATTCCATGCGAAAACATCCCAAAGTATTTGATAATCTGTACGCTAACATGATTGAAGCCGGTGAACTGGGAGGTATCCTGGACACCATTCTTTCCAGGCTCGCCGCCTTCAAGGAAAAAGCCATGGCACTGCAGAAAAAAATCAAGGGTGCCATGACGTACCCCATTATCTGCCTGGCGATTTCTTTATTGATTCTTGTCGTTATATTGGTATTCGTTATCCCGGTTTTTGTTGAAATGTTCGCCAGCATGGATTCAGCTTTGCCGGCCATCACTCAGTTGGTCGTGGATATGAGTGATTTTGTGAAACACAACATTATTTACATCATAATTGCCGGTGTTCTGGTATTTTATGGCATTAAGAAAATTTACAGTACTGAAAAAGGTCGATTAAGAATAGACGCTTTTATTCTTAAAGCGCCGATTGTTGGTCAGTTAACCCGAAAGGTCGCCGTCTCAAAATTCACTCGAACGCTGAGCACCATGCTGCAAAGCGGTGTTCCAATTTTAGATGCACTTCAAGTCGTAGCCCGAACCTCCGGCAACAAAATTGTGGAGCGTGCCGTTCTCAGAGTTTCAGAGAGCATCGCAGAAGGCCGTCCCATTGCTGAACCCTTGGAAGAATCAGGCGTTTTCCCTAACATGGTTGTCCAAATGATTAATGTGGGTGAATCTGTAGGTGCACTTGATACCATGCTCGAAAAAATTGCCGATTTTTATGATGAAGAAGTGGATCAGGCCGTAGAAAATCTCACCGCAATGATTGAACCTCTCATGATGGTTTTTCTTGGTGGCATGATTGGCGGACTTGTAGTAGCAATGTATCTGCCTATTTTCCAGATGGCAGGAAACATATAAACTATTCATTCACTTAGAGGAGAATATATTCATATGAGCGAGATTACGGACGTCATAGCCAGGGAAATACTTGATTCGCGGGGCAATCCAACTGTTGAGGTCGAAGTTTACCTCGAAACCGGCGCTATGGGCCGAGCGGCTGTCCCCTCAGGGGCTTCCACAGGTACAAGAGAGGCTTTAGAGTTGCGCGACACTGAAGAAAGCCGGTACGGCGGCAAGGGTGTCCTCCAGGCAGTGGAAAACGTCAACGAGCAAATTGCTCCTGCCCTGCTGGGTCTTGAATCCTCACAGCAGGTGATCATCGATTCGACAATGCTCTCCCTGGACAATACGACCAACAAAGAAAAATTAGGCGCCAATGCAATTCTCGGCGTTTCGATGGCTGTTGCCAAAGCGACCGCCATTGAATTGGAACTGCCTCTATATAACTACATTGGCGGTGTTAACGCCAAAGTGTTGCCCGTACCCATGATGAATATCCTCAATGGCGGCGCACATGCGGATAACAACGTAGATATCCAGGAGTTTATGATTCTCCCCGTCGGTGCGCAATCCTTTGCCGAAGCACTGCGTATGGGAGCAGAAACCTTTCACGCTTTGAAATCGGTATTGAAAAAAAGAGGATTGCAAACAGCTGGAGGTGATGAAGGAGGTTTTGCTCCCAATCTGCGCTCAAACGAAGAGGCCATGGAAGCTATTCTCGAAGGCATCGAACATGCCGGATTTGCCCCGGGAAAAGATATATTTATTGGGATAGATGCTGCGGCTAGCGAATTTTATTCTGCTCAGGATAAAGTATATATCCTAGGTGCCGAAAAAAATCCTAAAAAAACCGCAGAAGAAATGCTCGCCTTTTACATGGATTGGGTCAATAAATATCCCTTGATCACTATTGAAGATGGCCTTGATGAATCTGACTGGGATGGCTGGAAAATTTTAACCGAAGCCCTAGGCAAAAAAATCCAGTTGGTTGGGGATGATATTTTTGTTACCAATACTAGCATACTAAAAAAAGGCATTGCACAAAACATAGCCAATTCAATTTTAATTAAACTCAATCAAATTGGATCGCTCACGGAAACCATCGATGCGGTAGATATGGCCCATCGAGCTTCGTATACTGCGGTCATATCTCACCGCTCAGGAGAGACCGAAGATGTCACCATCGCCGACTTGGTTGTAGCCTTGAATGCTGGACAGATTAAAACTGGGGCGCCGTCACGCAGTGACAGAGTTGCAAAATATAACCAGTTGCTACGGATAGAAGAAGAACTGGGAATGGCAGCCCAGTTTGCCGGAAGATCTGCTTTTCCCTTTCTTTCATGAACCGGGTTGACAACCTACTGTATTGCTTCCTATTATAATAGTAACTCAACCAACTATCAATCTCATTGCGAGAAACAAGGAGGTGAACAATGACCTTAACAAAAGCAGATCTGGTCCAACAGGTCTACAAAAACCACCCCAATCTGACCAAATCACAATCAACAGATTCTGTAGAAACTTTTCTATCCTTATCAAAATCTTCACTGATCACAGGTGAGGATTTGCTGCTCAGCGGCTTTGGTAAATTCAATATCAAAGATAAAAAATCTCGTCGTGGCAGAAATCCGCAAACAGGCAGTGAACTGACCTTGGATGCCAGGCGGGTGGTCACCTTTAAACCATCCGGTATTCTTCGATCCCGTATTAATTCCGATTAAGCCACTTCTCCTTTCTCCTTTGAGATCAGGGCGCCTTATCATGGCGCCCTTTTTTATTGTTCACTCTTGAAGTCGCAGTCATCAGGAAAAAGGATTCTTTCCCTAAAAACACTCAACGAATGTTCCTTTTTTATCTCTACCATCCCATAACAACCCATTCTTAGCGAGTTATCCTCACAGGATCACCATGAAACATTCTCCCTGTCCACAACCGTGCTTTCAATATAAAGTTCTAGATATGCAGAACGTCGATTATCCAGAGGATTTTCCCCGATTCCTTTGCGAAGGTCCTATTGCCCCCACTCTCTTAGATCAATTACAGTATTTTGGACAGCTACGCCCTATGCTGGTTCAACGAGTAACAAAAAACAAATATCAAGTTCTCAGCGAGTATGCTTATTATGCAGCGCTCAAAGCATCGGGTCTGGAAAAAATCACCTGTCAAATCCTGCCACCTTTTACGCCGGCTGCTCTTACCTTTTCGTACCAGGTCTTGCATGATTTCAGTTGCCAGGGGAACCCGATAATGCAGGCATATCTTCTGCAAAAAGCCCACAGTACATTACCAGAAGAAGAAGTGTTGCCATTGCTTGCTCTCATGGGCTACAAACCACACCGTTATAAACTGAATGAATTGACTGAATTACTACTACTCGAGGCATCGGCTATCCTTGCCCTACATCAGGGTATTATCGCACAAAAAACAGGGAAGCAACTTTCTCGCCTGCACCATGAAGACCAGCAGTACGTGGTCGATTTGATAACGACGTATCGCCTTGGTGGATCAAAGCAACAGAAAATGGTAGAAATGATCACTGAACTGACATTGCGGCACAACAAGCCTGTTAGAGAACTACTAAAAGATTGGTTACCGGACACGAAAAAGAAAAACAACAATATGCCGCAACAATTACAAGGCTTGCTGCAATATCTATATGAGCAGTGTTATCCGAGTACAACTGATGCGGAAAAAAATTTCAAGGAACTGATGCAGGAGTTACAACCACCGGAAGGAATAACCATCGCACACAGCCCTTCTTTTGAAGATGAGAGCATGGAACTCCGTCTCAGATTTGATAATGCTGCAACAATAAAGAAAAATTGGGAAAGGATTAAAAAAATAGTCCAATAAACATCGATTTCATTTTTGAACTAAGGCCCGGAAGAGTACATCATCACCGAACATCTGACTGGAAATGTCGAACAGACGAGGCGCCTCACAACGGTTGAGTAAGCTGTATCCCTTGATAAGTGGGGTCCCCTGGTCACCAATGATAAACGGTGCATAAAAAAGGAGCAATTCATCAAACAATGCTTGTCGATAAAACGCACCATGCACTTGGGCTCCACCTTCGACCAGTACTGAAGTCACCTGTTTTTTCCCAAGGAATTGGAGCATCTCGGGCAAATCAATCTGTCCATTAACATCCACAGGCAGACGAAAAACCTTAGCCCCTGCATGCACCAGCATAGCCTCGTTCTCGAAGGAAGCATGCTCACCGCATAATATCCAGGTTGCTGCGGAGGTTTCTTGAGTGAGCATACGTGCGTTTACTGGCAATCGTAATCGAGAATCAAGGATTATACGTAGGGGATCTTTCACATCATCGACCCCCTCAAGCCGGGTAGTCAGGCTGGGGTTATCAATACGTGCCGTTTCAATTCCAATCAGTATAGCATCGATCCTATTACGAAGCTGATGCACATAACGATGCGACTCAGTACCGGTCAGTGGAGCACCTTTCCCTTGAGAAAAAGTGATTTTGCCATCCAGACTTAATCCCGCCTTCATAATCACCCAAGGAAGACCCGAGGTGCTGTGTTTGATAAACGGAAGATTTAGCTCCCGGCATTGTTGCTCGAGAATCCCGCTGCGGACTTCCACACCCTGCGCTTGTAAATAGTCCGCCCCTCCCCCGGCCACCAGGATGTTAGGATCAGACATACCGATTATCACTTTGGCAATCCCGGCATGAAGGATAGCTTGGGTACAGGGAGGCGTTCTTCCGGTATGGTTGCACGGTTCAAGGGTAACATAGAGGGTGGCTCCTTCAGCTGAAGACCCGGCATCGGCCAAGGCATTGACCTCGGCATGGGGGGTTCCGGCTTTCTCATGATACCCCCTACCCACAATCGCTCCCTCTTTGACGACTATCGCTCCCACTGCAGGATTAGGTGAGGTTCGTCCTAATGCTTTTCTTGCCTCATCCAAGGCAAGGCCCATGTAGTAGTTATGGTCGGTGTGCATAATCAATCAATGCTCAATGCTTGCCCTGTTCACCAAGAAAGAGCTTCAACTCCTCCATGAATTCGTTGACGTCCTTGAACTGACGATATACAGAGGCAAAGCGCACATACGCTACCTCATCCAACGCTGGCAAGGCTTCCATCACCCATTCGCCAATCTGACTGGTTGGAATTTCTTTCCCGCCAAAATCTTGTAGTTTCTGCTCAATAGCATCAACAAAATTATCAATGTCCGTCATGCTGACAGCAAGTTTTTCACAAGCTTTTTCGAGCCCTGCAACAATTTTGCCCCTATCCCATGGTTCGCGTCGACCATCTTTTTTGACCAGCATGGGCAGCATCATCTCAATACGTTCATAGGTTGTGAATCGCTGGAGGCAGGAGCCGCATTCCCGACGACGCCTTGTGATTGTCTTATCCTTGTTGATACGTGAATCGATCACACGATTATCCAAATGACCACAATAGGGACACTTCATAATACAACCTTCGATAAATTCGGAGAAAAGAACTACACACTGTCTAAAATGAAAAAACCGGCAGCTCTAAGAAAAGCATACCGGTTTCCAATTATTATAAACGGGCGGCAGTAGATTAGCCCATCATGGTGATCCTTCGCAGGTGCCGGCCACCGCTAAACTTCGTTTCAATCCAGGTCTTTACAATATCCAAAGCGATGGCTCCCCCTAGCACTCTGCCTCCAAGGCAAAGAACATTGGCGTCATTATGTTCCCTGCTCATTTTGGCAGTAAAGGCTTCATGACACAGTGCTGCACGGATTTGTCGATGCCGGTTGGCTGCGATCGACATGCCTATACCTGTGCCGCAGATAAGTATCCCCATCGTGGCTTGTCCCTCGATGAGAGCAGTACAGACTTTATCAGCAAAGGTGGGATAGTCTACCGAATCCTCGGTATGGCACCCTACGTCGTTTACGGAATGGCCTGCGTTGACAAGAAAGTCTATGACTTCCTTTTTCAGTGCCAATCCACCATGATCACAACCTACTGTAATGTTCACACCCCGACTCCGTTAAAACGCTCTTACACAAAACGTCGCAGAATAATAACCCCATTCGTACCACCAAAGCCGAAGGAATTCGACATAGCGGTTTGGACATTCGACTCACGAGCGACCAGAGGTACATAATCAAGGTCGCAGTCCGGATCAGGATTCTGAAGATTGACCGTAGGTGGAATAATGCCGGTATGCACCGTCAAGGCAGTAAAAGCAGCTTCGATACCGCCAGCTGCCCCCAGCATATGACCAGTCATGGATTTGGTGGAACTCATGGCTAATTTATACGCATGGTCGCCAAAAACAGTCTTCACAGCCTGGGTTTCACATTTATCATTCAGCGGGGTGGAGGTGCCGTGGGCATTGATATAATCTATATCCGCAGGATTTAAACCTGCGTCTTTCAGCGCTGCGGCCATACAGCGAGCCGCCCCTTCACCATCTTCAGGGGGAGCAGCAATATGATACGCATCACTGCTCTGACCATATCCAATGATTTCCGCATAAATAGTTGCACCACGCCGTTTGGCCGATTCCATTTCTTCAAGCACCAGCATGCCGGCGCCCTCAGAAATGATAAAACCATCCCTATCACGATCAAACGGTCTTGAAGCAGCGTGCGGATCATCATTTCTGGTCGACAATGCTTTCATTGCGCTGAATCCACCCACGGCCAAAGGACAGATAACCGACTCAGTGCCACCGGTTATGGCTACATCGCAGTCACCGTAAGCAATGTGCCGAAAGGCTTCGCCAACGGCATGAGTCCCAGCTGCACAGGCCGTTGTCTGTGAAAGATTCGGTCCTTTGGAGCCAATTCGCATCGAAATGTGCCCGGAAGGCATGTTGGGAATGACCCGTGGAATAAAAAAAGGAGTAATTTTCCGGGGACCACGGTTAAGGAGAATCTCATGATACTCTTCAATGGTCGGCAAACCGCCCATACCACAACCGGTAATAACGCCGACCCGATTTGCGTTTTCATCGGTAATGGACAGGCCGCTGTTTTTCCAGGCAAGATCCGCTGCGGCTACAGCGTATTGGACAAAGGGGTCCAGATTTTTCACCTGTTTTTTTTCAAACCAGTTCTCAGGGTTAAAATCCTTAACCTCAGCGGCAATCTGAGAGGCCTGGTCTGAAGCATCGAAACGGGTAATGGGTCCTACACCGCTTTTTCCATTAATCAGTGCATCCCATGTTTGATCCGTACCAATACCCAGTGGAGTGATTAAGCCAATACCTGTTACAACGACCCGTCGTTTCACGCTAACCAGCCTCGCATCAACCTTGAATCTTAGCTACAAAATCGATAGCGTTCTGTACGGTTACGATTTTTTCAGCTTCTTCATCGGGAATCTCTACATCAAACTCCTCTTCCATTGCCATGATGAGTTCAACCAGATCCAGTGAATCAGCACCAAGGTCATCAACAAAAGATGCACCTGAAACCACTTTGTCACGATCAACGCTGAGTTGCTCGACAATAATATCTACCATTTTTTCTTCAACAGCCATTGGTATTCTCCTCAAAAATAGACGTATAGTTTAGTTGTTAGCAAACGATGCCCGATACATTTAGGTATCAAGGCACCTGTTGTCAATGGCCCATATACATTCCGCCATTGACATGTAAGGTCTGACCGGTAATGTAATTACCGTCAGGAGATGCCAGGAAACCCACCGATGCCGCAACATCTTCAGGAGTCCCCAAAGTGCCAAGGGGAATCTGGGCCTTAAGCGCTTCTTGTACATCTTCGGTGAGGCCATCTGTCATATCCGTGACGACATATCCCGGAGCAACACAGTTTACGGTAATATTCCGTCCGGCCAGCTCCCTTGCCATTGATTTAGTCAACCCCGTCAGACCGGCTTTAGCCGCTCCGTAGTTGACTTGACCGCCGTTGCCGACAAACCCGACAACCGAGGATACGTTAATAATCCGACCCCACTTTTTTTTCATCATGGTGCGCATAACCGCTTTACTGCAGAGAAACGCACCTTTCAGATTGGTATCAAGCACGCTGTCCCAGTCATCCTCTTTCATGCGTGCCATCAAACCATCGCGAGTAATACCCGCATTATTTACCAGAATATCGATCTGGCCATACGTACTGATTATTTCTTTGATACTTGTTTGAACATCTTCACTATCGGCAACGTTAAATTGAGCGGTAAAGCCATGGCCTCCGGCGGCCTTAACCTGTCGCAACGTTTCTTCAGCCGCCGCAGGATTGGAGACATAGTTAATACCGACCGTCGCCCCCATGGCTGCCAGTTTAAGACAAACAGCCCGTCCAATACCTCGACTGCCGCCGGTAACCAAAGCTATGGTTTTGTCCAAGGTCATTTCTTTATCTCCTGAAGTCGTTTGATCAGTTGCGGAATAACCTCGTACAGATCACCGACCACTCCATAGGTTGCGATGTCGAAGATAGGCGCCTTACCATCGCGATTGATGGCCACAACGATTTCCGCTGACTGCATCCCTACTGCATGCTGAACCGCTCCGGAAATACCGCAGGCAATGTACAATTTAGGGCTCACTGTTTTTCCTGTTTGCCCGACTTGGTGGGGATAAGGAATCCATCCGGAATCGACGGCAGCCCTGGAAGCTGCTACCGCCCCCCCGAGTTCGTTGGCCAATTCCCTGATAAGAGAAAATCCCTTTTCTGATTCCAACCCGCGACCACCGGCTACCAGAGCTTCTACCTCTTGGATATTGGTTTGATCTTCATTGTCAATGACTGAATCAAGCACCTCTATCTTTGTCTGCACGACCTGCTCGGACAGATGCACTTGGAAAATCTCTCCCTTTCGGGAAGGATCGGGTTCTGCAGGTGCCATAACTTTAGGGCGAACGGTAGCCATTTGCGGTCGGCTATGGGGGCACTCGATGGTAGCCATAATATTTCCCCCGAAAGCAGGCCGGGTTTGCAGCAACATGCCATCTTCTTCTCTTATTTCAAGCTTGGTGCAATCGGCAGTCAGTCCGGCATCTATAGCGTGGGCTACATAAGGAATAACCGATCGGCCGATGGCTGTTGCTCCTGCCAGTACCACCTCGGGTTTCTGGTCGCGTATCACCTGCACTAAAATAGCGGCATACACATCCTCTCGAAACTGTTCTAAGATTGGATCTTCGGCAAGCAGAACGGTGTCCGCACCGGCGGCTATCAAAGAATCAGCAAAGGGTGCAACATTGCCTCCAGGCAGAATCACACTAAGCTTGACACCGCGTTTATCAGCGAGTTTCCGCCCAATACCGAGCAATTCATAACTCACAGGTGCCACGTTGCCATGCCGATATTCGGCAAAAACCATAATGCCCGAATAGGCATTTATGTCCGATTGTATTTTTTTTCCGGCGGACTCAATGTGCAAGGCCTCAACGGGACAGTTCTCCACACAGGCACCACAAAGGGTGCAGGACTCGTTAACCACGGCACAATTATCCGATACCGTGATGGCTCCGAAAGCACAACTTGTCTCACAGATACCGCATGCTGTGCATTTATCGCTGTCAATTATAAGCATTGGGAAAGAAACTCACGTAGCAGTAGCAGAAAATCTGCTTTCTAGAGATGCGCACGAAGGCATTCGACCAGTTGGTCAACCTGTTCTTCGACACTTCCTGAAAAAATCTTGCGGTCTCCACGAGCCTCAGGTGAAAACACTTTCACCACCTGGGTGGGAGATCCCGCAAGGCCTATGTTCTGGATCTCAGCACCAATGTCGCTAGCGGAAAACTTTCGGATTTCCGCTTTTTTTGCTTTCATTTTCCCTTTCAATGAGGCAACTCGCGGCTCATTTATATCTTTGACCACGGTCATCAAGGCAGGCAAGGGTAAACGAAGGACGTCAAATCCGTCATCCATCATCCTTTCAACTTCAATCACCTTATCACTCACCTTTCGTGTTTTTTGTACGCAGGTAGCATAAGGTATGTTCAACCGACAAGCCAGACCAGGACCGACTTGGGCAGTGTCGCCATCGATCGCCTGTTTCCCGCACAAGACAAGATCAAAATCACCTAGAGTTTGTACGGTCTGGGCCAAGGTATAGGAAGTGGCCCAAGTATCAGCACCAGCAAAGGCGCGATCGGAAACCAAAACCCCTTCATCGGCGCCGCAGGCAATGGCCTCCCGCAGTACCGTCTCGGCTTGAGGCGGCCCCATGGTAATCACTGTTACCCTACCGCCTTGTTGTTCCTTAATGGCTACTGCTTCTTCCAAGGCATGACGGTCATAAGGATTCATGATCGACTCAACCCCTTCCCTGGCAAGGGTATTGGTAATCGGGTCAAGCCGGACATCTTTGGCATCCGGAACCTGTTTAATACAGACAATTATGTTCATCACCAGTTAATCTCTTAAGAATATTCTCTATTCAATTCTTGACCGACGACATTGCGCTGAATCTGATTGGTACCTTCATAGATCTGCAAGATCTTGGCATCCCGCATCATTTTTTCTACTGGATATTCTTTCATATACCCATAACCACCCAGTACTTGCACTGCATCGGTGGTAACTTTCATCGCCATATCCGTGGCAAAAACCTTACACATTGAAGAGGCTTTCGATATATTTTTGGGATTACTATCGATATGCCGCGCAGCTGCATACACGAGTGCCCTGCCTGCTTCAAGTTGAATGGCCATATCCGCCAACATATGCTGCACCGCTTGAAAGGAGATAATCGGTTTGCCGAACTGTACCCGTTGCTTGGCATAAACAACAGCTTCATCAAGAGCAGCCTGAGCCAAGCCGATCCCAAGTGAGGCAATGCCGGGCCGGGATATGTCAAGCGTTTTCATAACGGTGATAAACCCAGTGCCTTTTCTTCCAACAAGCCGGTCTTGGGGAATTCTGCAATCTTTTAGGATCAATTCTCTGGTAGCAGAAGAACGAATCCCCATCTTGTCTTCTTTTTTGCCATAGGAAAACCCAGGATCTCCGTCCTCGACAATAAAAATAGATGCACCGCGAGCACCTTTTTGAGGATCTGTCATAGCAACGATTGTATAAATCTGCGCCTCACCGCCATTGGTGATCCATTGTTTAGTACCGTTGAGTACCCATTCGTCGCCATCAAGGACTGCGGTAGTTTGGATACCTGAGGCATCACTGCCGGCGTTGGCCTCGGTAAGGCCAAAAGCAGCCCACCGAGAACCTTCAGCGATATCAGGCAAATATCGCTGCTTTTGTTCTTCGCTTCCGGAAATTAAAACCGGAAAAATTCCAAGCGCACTGGCAGCAAAACTTGTCGCAACCCCGACACAACCGCGTGCCAATTCCTCCATAGCCAGAACAATCTCATAACAACCACCGCCGAAACCACCGTATTCTTCTGGCACAAAGATGCTGAACAGATCCGCTTTGGCGATATCCTGCAGAATTGCTTTGGGAAATTGATTTTTTTCATCAAGTTCGGCACGTAGCGGGATAATCTTCTCGTTGGTTATTTCCCGGGCGGTATCGATGATCATCTGTTGTTGTTCAGTAAAAAAATAATCCACAAATACTCTCCTTAATTCTTACCAACGCATAAGTAGCGAGCCCCAGGTGAGGCCTCCGCCGAAAGTGCATAATAATACAATATCGCCGCGCACCAGCCTTCCTTGTGCATTGGCTTCGTCCAAAGCAATTGGAATACTGGCAGCAGATGTGTTGCCATACTTACTAAGATTGATGAAAACTTTTTCTTCAGGAATACCTAATCGATCCTTCAGGTTATTCAGAATACGAATATTAGCCTGATGAGGGATCATAATATCTACATCTTCAATGCTAAGGTCATGTTTCTTCAACAAACCCACAACAGCGTCTTCCATCAAGCGAACGGCGTGCTTAAAGATATCGGTGCCGTTCATCTGAATAAAAGACCCTTGCCAGTTTTCCTGTCGCAAGTCCGGGTTAAGGGTTTCGGGACTATCCATGCTCAACAGATTCCAAAACCTGCCGTCAGAATGTAGACTGCTGCCAAACACACCCCGACCGTCATCTGTTCCGGTAAGCACTGCTGCTCCAGCACCGTCGCCAAAAAGCACACAGGTATTGCGGTCATCCCAATTGACCCTGGAGGAAAGGGTTTCTGCGCCAATCACCAGAATATGCATATCCGGTCGACTTTGAATATAATTCGTAGCCAGATCTAAACCATAGGTGAAACCGGCACAAGCAGCATTGATATCATAGGCAAAAGCATTGGTCGCACCGAGTTCCGCTTGAACAAAACACGCGGTGGATGGCATAATCATATGCGGCGAAATCGTAGCGACTACAATGAGATCAAGTTGTTCAGGTTCAATCCCCGCAGCGACAAGGGCTCTGCGGGCTGCAGTGGTCGCTAGCTGATAATTTTGCTCGTTTTTTCCAGCGATTCTTCGTTCACTGATTCCAGTTCGTGTTTGTATCCACTCATCAGAGGTATCCACAATACGCTCAAGATCGGCGTTCGTGCATGTTCGTGCCGGTAGACAAGAACCGGTTCCAAGGACAACTGCTTTATTCATGAAAAACCCTATTTTCAGGCGGCGTGTTCGCCTAATGCCTGAACAATTGCATCATTGACTTTGTTACGCACCATATTGGCGGCAACCTCAATGGCGTTACGGATAGCTATAGCGTTGGAGGCGCCATGACAGATAATACCGGTACCGTTGATACCCAGCAGCGGCGCGCCACCGTATTCGGCATAATCAACCTGCTTTTTAAAGCCAGCAAAAGCACCACGAATGAGGAGATACCCTAATTTGGCACGCCATGTTTTCATGATCTCTCTCTTCAACATCTGCATAGCAGCTTCTGCTAGGCCTTCACTAATTTTCAACGATATGTTACCAACAAAACCATCACAGACGATGACATCCACATCGCCCTTGTACACATCTCGGCCTTCGACATTACCAATAAAATTAAGCGGGCTCCGTTTCAAGAGCTCATAGGTTTCTTTAACAAGAGCGTTCCCTTTGCCGGTTTCTGCTCCATTGCTCAGCAGGCCAATACGCGGCTTGTCAAAATCAAGGAGAGACCGGGAACAGGAAGAAGCCATCACTGCGAATTGATACAGATGTTGGGGCCGACAATCCACATTGGCTCCAATATCCATCAACATCACCGGTTTTTTTAATGTCGGAAAAAAACTGGCTATCCCAGGCCGAGAAATCCCCTGCAACCGTCCCAGTTTGCGAATCGCAGCGGCCATTGTTGCGCCCGAATTACCGGCAGAAACCAGCGCATCTGCCTGACCGTTTTTCACCAATTCAAAGCCAACCATAATGGTCGCCTCCTTCTTTCTGCGCACCGCATCAACCGGTGAGTCATCCATGGTGATCACTTCAGGCGCATGATGAACTGTGATTCGATCACGAAAAGTACTACTGCTGCCCGCATGTTCAGCAAGCTGTTGTTCTAATATATTACGGGGGCCAAGCAAGATGACAGCAAGACCATTTCTCTCCCGAACAGCAGCAAGTGCCCCCTGGATTGCCATCTCTGACCCCCGGTCGCCACCCATGGCGTCAAGGGCTATCCTCACAGTCTGGGCCTAACTCAAGTCGTCCCCGAGCTGGACAACATTACGACCTTTGTACATGCCGCAACCTCCACAGAGTTGATGCCGCATCTTAGGCTCTCCGCATTCGGGACACTGCCCCACATTGGGCTTGGTCAATGCGTCATGCGACCGACGTAATCTTGTCCGTGAATAGGAATGTCTTCTTTTAGGTAAAGCCATTGTGTTCCTCCATTCTATCCGTTGGCCGTCCAACCTGTACCAGTTACCTGGGGCTCAATGCCGTACAGACGACTTGTTTCTTGATAAGTTTTTTATTTTTTTTTCAACTGGTTAAGAATCGCAAAAGGCGACCCTACATCATCATGATCACAATCGCACGGTGAAAGATTGAGATTCACACCACATTGGGCACAGAGCCCCTTGCACCGTTCCGAACAAAGACTTTTTACAGGGAGCGCAAGATATACCTGCTGACGCAGAACATCATCTACATCAACAACCGGTTCATCAAGCACAATGCTGTCTAGATCAGAAATACCGCACTCCAACTCCTTCACATGCCAGGACTCGTCGGAAGCCGTTTCGAAAAGTACCTGGAATACCGTATCCACGTTTACGTCATATGTAACAAGACAGCGGTCACAAACTTGGGACAAGGTAGCTTTCAACTCCCCCTGCATTTCGACTTTTGCATCACCCTTGCGTTTCAACGAAAACCGAGCCTGCACGGGACCTATGACGGAAAAATCCTCTTGAGAAGCAAGCCCTTTAATCTCCCGCACCTCATAATGATTTCCATACGGAGAAATTTCGTTAAACCGAACCAGCATCGCAACTTCAGTCATAATCTAAACAGGATTGAATTTCCGTCGAAGCGGAAAATTATACAAAAAAAAAAAGAATTCGCCAAGCAAAAACCATTAACAAAGGAAAATTACGCTAATATAATAATTTCCCTCGGCTTTTTACGGAGCAAACTTGGCCATATCGAGGCGAAAACGTACAAGTGACAAATAGTGCATGGGCAATGATGAAAAATTCGTGCCGTTACCGCTCAAGTACGTTTTTTGTCTTTTTCTATCTGAGCGATTTTTTCTTCTATTTGTTTGACCAGGCCGGTATATCCGTCCTTTTTCTGAATTTCTTTAAACTGTTCCATGTAGTTACGAATGAGACTAACCCCTTCCACCACCACATCGTAAGCCATCCATTTATCACCACGCAGCAGCATGATATAGGAAACAGGAATGGATCGAGCTTTGTCCACCAACTGCGTCTGCACTTCGGCCCTTTGACCTCGGATACGTTGCCGAAGAAACTCAACTTTTTGACCGCTGTACTCATCTATTTTGCCGATATACGCATACTGGAGTAATTGAGTGAAAAGGTCTTCAAAATTCGTTTGTTCTTTATTGCTCAATTCTCTCCATTGCTCTCCTAAGACACGTTTACTCATTTCAGTAAAATCGAAATGTTCTCGGACAACGATGAGAATGCGTCGGCTTTGCTCATCTTTTGAAAAAGTTTTCAATTCAGGATCAGCCAAAAGATCGGTCACTTTCTGCAAAAAAGGGCGGAGTTGTTCCGTGGGATCAGGTGCCGCAAAAACCGCCTTCGAAGACAAAAAAATAGTGCTGATGACGGTGATAAAAACTATGAAAAAGCATTGGGTTAATACGTGAGTGGAACGCATAAAAGTACACCATTATTCTTACAGTCCATTCCAGGACAGTTGTTGATTTATTAGACAGTTGTTGATTTATTATTTACTCGGTTTAAGGTGCTCGCGGTTCTTGCTCCGCATCTGGAAATATCCATCGCGGAAGGAAACATAAGGGTCAAAGCTCAATGATTTCAATTCTTCATATTCGCCAAGGTGCAATGAAATTGTATTGATTGAATCGGCTCCGCGGAGCGTAATTGAATTCACATCGTCGGAGCTCCAGGGATAATAGGAAGCCACGGCAAGTGAATCCCCTACGGTTCCAGCAAAATCACGAAGGGTTGACGGCCCCAAAAACGGGACGACCAGGTAAAACCCGTCACCTAGGCCCCATACCGACAAGGTTTCACCGAGGGTGGCATAGACAGGAGCAATGCTGAATTCCTTGGACGCTGGATCGGCAAAGCCAAAAACACCGCAGGTGGTATTGATCAAGAAACGGGACAACGTCAAGCCAGAATCACGGAATCTCCCCTGTAAAAGGCAGTTAAGTGAACGAACCGGCTCCGCGAGGTTATAAAAAAAATTACGAAAGCATCCTCTGATATCGGCTGGCAGGACCTTGCTGTAACCGGTGGCTACAGGATTGAGCACCCAGATGAACATTTTATCGTTAAATGTGAATACTACCCTATTCAAAGGTTCAATAGGATCATACGCTTTTTTTGCTCCTGCCTGTTCCTCGTAACTTGCATCGTCAAGAAAGTCTACAGCCCAGACTGTGTTGTCAAAACTACATACAGTGACGAGCACAACAAACAGTACATTGAGGAACAAGCGCATTGTTTTCTTTTGATTCATAGTTTCCTGCTGAAAATTATTTGCTTACCTGACCAAAAGCGAATTTGGAAATAAGTGACTCCAGATCAACCGACGATTCGGTATCGACGATAGTCTCTCCAGGTTTGTATAGAACTTCATCACCTCCAAGGGTTATCTGGATATATTTATCACCCAATATTCCCTGCGATTTGACGGATGCTATAGAATCGACCGGCACCTTGATATCACGATCAACCTGCATGCCAATCATGGCGAGATTATCTTGGTTGAGGTTCAGTTGCCGTACCTTGCCCACTATGACCCCTGCAATTTGAATATCAGCACCGACCTTTATCCCTGAGATATTGTTAAATTCAGCGTTCAACTCATAGGTAGTAGATTTGGTCACCCAAGGGACTTCTCCCAATTGCAATGCCAACCAACCAAAGGCGAGAAAACTAATAATCAAAAAAAATCCAACAAGTATTTCAGTACGGGAGTTTCCCATAAATTTTTCTCCTCTATTCCTTACGCATCAGGCTGCCCTATGACCATGCGGGCAAATTCACGGATAAACGGCTTGTTTGAATGAGCTATCTGGGTTGCATCGGTAAACACATCCAACTCACCTTTATTCAGTAAAATTATCTGGTCGGCCAGGGAAAACACTTGCGGTATGTCATGACTGACTATAACCGCAGTATAGCCAAGCCGCTCTTGTGTCACCGAAAATAATTCATAAATTTCTTTGGTCATGACCGGATCGAGACCAGTGGTAGGTTCATCATATAGAACGATTTCCGGATCCAATTGCAGCGCTCGGGCCAAGCCCACTCTTTTTTTCATGCCACCGCTGAGCTGTGCTGGAAATTTTCCATCGTGCCCTGTCAGATCCAATTGCTTCAGAGTGGCTGCCACCCGATTCTTTATTTCTTCGGCGGATAATCCTGTTCGTTCCCGAAGAGGAAGAGCAATATTTTCAAATACCGTCAGCGAATCGAACAAAGCGGACCCCTGAAAGAGCACACCAAACAGCATTCGTAATTCTTGGAGGGATTTATATCCCATGGCGGCGACATCTTTCTCGCCTACCAATACCTGGCCCGAGTCCGGCCGAAGCAGTCCCAAAATCAATTTAAGAATGACGCTTTTCCCTTGCCCGCTGCCCCCTGCAATAACGGTTGTCTGACCTTTGGGAATAGAAAAAGAAACGTTATCAAGGACTTTGTGCCGTTTACTCCTCTCTCCAAATGATTTACTGACATCGACAAAACGGACGGCTGGTGGCGATATTGTGTTAATGTTGGTCATAGTAGCACCGCCGTCAGCAGATAATCAAAGATCAATACGGAGATCGATGACATCACTACAGCTTGGGTCGTCACTTTACTGACGCTTTCAGCACCAAAACCGGCTCCCCGGATCTTTTGAACAAAGTACCCGCGTCCAGTGCAAATCCAGACAAGCAACAAAGCAAAAACGAAGGATTTGATCACTCCGAGCCTGAGATCGTGGTTGGTCACACTCTGCTCCATCCCTGCGAAAAAGGCACCGCCGTTAACACCCATCAATTTCACTCCGGCCAG
>JBFJXW010000011.1:0-40339 GCA_041622895.1 Desulfobulbus sp.
AAATATCTATCCTTGTTGCCTTGACAGCTATAGGGAGAATACCTGGAATCCTTGGGACGATTCATCGAGAATTTACGCCCACCAAAGGCAAGGCAAGGTTGCCGTTTGTAAAGAGCTGAGCCATTCTCGCTGCACTTTATTTGCGTACCCGGACAGGTTGGACACGAGTGTTGAGTCACGCACAAGTCCTTAAAAAAAGAAAAAAGATAAAAATCAGAAATGGGCGGTCGCGATATGCGGTAGCTGTCAATCTGATGTAAGTGTCAGTATCCACTCCATCTCGTTTCGTCAATTCGATCACCTTAAAATAGCGTGAACCGTCACTTCAAATTGCAGTACGATAAAGACTTGTGGTATGCTTTATCGATTTAAAGGCATGATTTGTGCAATTCACTTCCCATGGAAAGGTGTGGTTATGCATAATCGATATCTCCTGATCATCGGTGTCTGGGTTCTGGTCGTTTTTGCCGGTGGCTCTCCTGTTCAGGCCGTTTCGCGGCTTGATACCTCATTTGGACTTAATGGAAGGGTCGCTGTTGAGCTTGGAGCGAAAAACAGTGCGCATGCGGTGGTGGTGCAGCCAGACGGGAAGATTGTTGTTGCCGGTTCCTCTTCCAAAGGTACTGCATTTAATTTTTCGTTGCTTCGTTTCAATAAAGATGGTTCGCTCGACACCACATTTAATGAGGATGGCTCCGCACTGACCTCTGTCTCTATCGGCGATGATGAGGCATTGGCGCTTGCTCTGCTCTCGGACGGACGCATCATTGCCGCCGGTTACAGCCACAACGGTGTGGATCGCGATTTCGCCATGGTTTGTTACCTCGAAGATGGCTCCCTCGATCAAAATTTCGGCGAGGGAGGTGTTGTTGTGACTCCTATCGGTAACGATAACGAGGAAATCACCGCAATTACAACCAACGCCTATGGGCTGATCACCGTTGTGGGGGCAACGGAAGGGACGACTGGCAAAGTTCTTGTTGCCGCGCGTTATTTTGCCGATGGCGAACTGGACCGTTCTTTTGGTGAATTAGGGGTAAGTATCTTCGGTGTCGGCGAGGATGCTACTGCTGAAGGTGTCATCGAACGAACAGACGGTTCTTATGTAATCTCAGGATCCTACGAGGAGAAAGGGAATGTTTCGCTTATGCTCGTCGGGCTTTCTGTTGATGGTTTGCTTGCCTATCGCTTTGGTGAGCAGGGTGTTGCCGTACCCTCCGGTTCCTTTACCGGTAGTGAGGGGTATGGAGTGGCCGAAGACAGTGATGGCTTGATCTATGTTGCCGGATCAGTGGGGATTGTGGGGAGCCGCGACGCAGCCCTGTTTCGTTTTACCAAGGCCGGTCAACCCGATACCTTGTTTGGAGACCAAGGGGTGGTTGTTAACCGCGCCAGCGAAGAAGATGATGTCCTTTATGCCGTAACAGTAGGCAAGAGTGGTGTGGTAGCCAGCGGATACACCACGGATGCCGGCGTCCGCCAATTCCTGCTGGCCTCTTATGCGGCCAGTGATATGGTCACCGTGTTAACAGCTACCTCTAAAATTCCAGTCGCACGAGAATGGCGTGTGGAGCCAGAGGCTGGGGATATCGCTCCCATCCAGGAAGTCTGGGAAAATGGTGACACAAAGGTGCAGGTCAGGCGTTTGCTGGTATCACCTTCCTTGTCTGATTATCTTACTGCCCGTTTCGGTGTTTCGTCCTCGATTTCGGAGAGTGTGTCCAACCACCAGCCTGGTGAAAGGGCGCCTTTTTTTCGAATGATGGCTTCGGCCTTTAAACATGCTTCCCATTTTCTGTTGCCATCCGTCTTGGCAGCAGACGGTAATGGTGCTCCCTCTATCGCAGAAGCTACAATTACTCCGCAGTTCGTCACTGTTGCTTTCAGCGAGGGAGAGTCGGTGGGATACGCTATAGCCTCCGATGAAGAGGGCAATGTTATTGTTGTCGGGACTGCGATTGACACTGCTGCCAGTTCGATGGTTGCTGCCCGGTATGCGGCTGAAATTGTCTCAGGGGACAGTGATGCTACTCAGGATGGAGCTACCAATGAGTTCATCATTACGACGCAACCGACCGACATCACCAAAACCACGGTGGTTACCGGGGGTCAGGTTGTCGAAGACTTCAGCAGGGCAGTTGCCCAGCGGGGGGTGGTTTTCAGCACCAGGGAAAACCCTGAGTATACGGACAACAGTGACGGACTCGTAACATCGGTCGCCACCCTTACGCCGGCAGAAAATCTGGATTTAGCGAATAAAAGTAAAATCTTGCCGGTTGCAACAGATGCAATCCCAGGCTCCATCAACAATGCCCCCTTGGGAAATACTTCTGTTGAAAAAGGAAAGAGTGAAAGTGGATCTGGCTACGGCAGTTTTATTGTTCATCTTCAGGATCTGAAACCCGGAACGATCTACCATGTCCGTGCCTATGCAGTCGCAGACGATGGCGACGTTTATTACGGTAATCAGGTGACTTTAAGGACAGCTGATGCCTGCTTTGTCGCTACCGCTTCCTTCGGTACACTGCTGCACCCCGCAGTCAGGGTCTTACGCGATTTTCGCGACTCCTTTATGGTGCATACCACTGTCGGTCAGCGTTTCGTTGATCTGTATTATGCGGTTTCACCGCCCATAGCCGATTGTATTGCTCAAAGCGGTGTGTTACGATTCATCGTTCGGTTGCTTCTGTTGCCGTTTATCGGTTTTTCTTGGCTGGCGCTGCAGATGGGAATGGACGCGACTTTGTTGATTCTTTCCGGCACGATGCTGATAATCAGCATGATGCAACCGAACAGGCCGTATTCCCGTTTTTTGGTACGGAGATAAAGCCGTCAGTCTCTCTGCGGAATGCTTTGCTGCAGAGGATACTATATATGCTATATTTATTGAAGAGAGCGTAACATGCTAGAAAAAAAACAGAGAAAAGTTCATGGCATAAACAACAATCAGGGCTTTACCCTTATCGAGTTAATGGTAGTTATGGTGATTCTTGGTATCCTTGCTGGACTTATCGTTCCCAGGATCATGGATCGGCCGGAGGAAGCCCGCCGCACTAAGGCCGGGGTTCAAATACAATCCATTGAACAAGCCCTGAAACTGTATAAATTGGATAATGGTCAGTATCCGACAACCGAACAGGGATTGCTCGCCCTGGTGGAACCGCCGTCTGTAGGGGTCCTTGCTAAGAAATGGCGGACCGGTGGGTACTTGGAGAAAGGTAAAGTCCCTAAAGATCCCTGGGATAATGATTTTATATACATTTCTCCTGGGTTGCATGGCGATTTCGATCTCAGCTCGTATGGACCGGATAACCAATCCGGAGGCGAGGGGAAGGATGCGGATGTGAATAACTGGGAGTTGGAATAACGTTCTCCGCCTGGAGCCGATGACATGTTATGCAGGCTGTTTCTTTGAACAATAGAGCCTTTACCCTGCTTGAATTGATTGTTGTCATGGTGCTTATTGCGCTCACTGTCTCGTTTGCTGTTCCTCGGATTTCTGATTTTTTGTATACTGATCAATTAAAAGTCGTGGTACGCAAACTGGTAGGATTAATCAATCAGTCGTCACAGTTAGCGCAACGCCAACAAACGCCCTATCTGCTTCAGTACATTGATCGCGAACGACGATTCATTGTGGAAGCTGAACCGAAAAAAAACGAAGACAAGCCAAATGAAAAAGAGGGGGAGTTGCATCTGTCAGATTCTGTGACAGTCAAGGACCTTTGGTCATGGTACGGCGGAACCCAGGCGTCCACGGAGTTTGTTATTCGATTCAATAAAAACGGCTATGTTGAGCCGACCATTATTCATTTGCAGGAAAAGGGCGGTCGGGAACTTTCCGTGGTGCTTTCCCCATTTTTGGGCAAAGTGCAAGTCATTGACAGCTATGTCAATGCGGATAAAGATGTCACTTTTCAGTAAGCGATTATATCGCCACGTCGAATGCCGGATTGCCGGATTTACCCTGCTTGAGGTGATGATTGCTATAACGATAATTGCCATTGCAATTGTCACCCTGATCGGAGCGCAATCACAAAGCGTGTCCATCGCTACCGCCTCAAAGTTCGACACTACGGCATCATTGCTGGCTCAACAAAAAATGACGGAATTGGTGTTGCTGGATTACGATGAGCTGACCGACAATACCGGCGATTTTGGCGAGGATTTTTCGAGTTTTACCTGGAAATCCGAAGTGGAGGAGCTCGCTGAAGGTGATACCGGTATCGCAGGATCCGACGGCATGCTCAAAACCATCGATCTGACAATTTCGGTCAAGGAGGATGCCGCACTCTCTTATTCCTTGCGGACCGTTGTCTGCAAGCTGAGCGTCGCACCGTGATACTGCGTAACAAGGGCTTTACTTTGCTCGAGGTGTTGCTGGCTATAACAGTTCTCGGGGTTGTTATTGCCATGCTGACCCTTTCGCTCTCCGGAACCCTGAAGGTCGTTGATGGCACCGAGCAACAGGAAGAAATGTATCATCAGGTCCAGATCGCGTTGCGCCGAATTAGTGAAGACCTCGGCGCTGCTGTTCAGACTGCGGACGTGGCCTTTGTCGGCAAACAAAACACCATGAACGGTGAACGAGCCGATACCCTGGTGTTCACCTCCATGGCTCACCTGGTTTTCAATCCTGAAAAGCAGGTGAGGGGGATGGCCATCATCCGCTACCAGGTGAAAGCTGATGCTGATGATGAACGAAAATTAAAGCTGTTGCGTTCGGATACCTTGATGTTGCCCGATGGGGAGGATACGGTAGACAAAGCGGAAGACTATCCCTTTCTGCTTGCCGATAATTTGCGATCTGTACGGTTTAGTTATTATAACCAGGAAGGTCTGGAATTGGACAACTGGCAGGAGAGCGTGGATATCGATGCGCAAACAGAGCCCCTGCCTCTGCCAGCCGCTGTATACTGTACTCTCGAATTTTGGATTGATCCGGAGCAAGAAACGGCACAAACTTTCAGCACCGGTGTGTTGATTCCTGCCGGAGCCGTTACTGCGGAGACGCAAAGTGAAAACTGATCGGGTCGCAAGCAATCAGTCAGGCCTGGCCTTGGTTTTGACCCTGTTGATTATCAGTTTTCTTGTGGCAGTAACGGTACAGTTGATGATCACTATTGACCGACAGGTTTCGGTATCGACGGCGCAGCTCGAACAGGTCCGGCTTGACAATATGGTCTGGGCCGGTTTGAGTTTGGCTCGAGCCGCTCTGTTTGCGGATCAGGAGGAAAATAGCTTTGATTCCCTTCAGGACAGTTGGGCCAGTTTAAATGGAGATGGAGACGCTGTTAAAGCCTTGAGCAAAGATGTCGATCTTGTACTATCCGTAACCGATCTTTCAGGAAGGCTGCAGGTCAATGCACTGGGAGATACAACCAAACAGCACTATAGGGAAATTTGGCGGCGCTTTTTCCTGTCGGGACGATTTGCCATAGCTAGCGAAGAGGAAGCCGAAAGCTTGCTCGATGCACTTGGTGACTGGATCGATCAGGACGATAACGAACGTGAACAAGGGGCTGAGGAACAGTATTATCGGTCGTTGAACCCGTCCTATTCCTGCAGGAACGGACAAATGACCTACCCTGAAGAGATATTGCTGGTTAAAGGCATGACATCACAGATAGTCTATGGTGATCAGGACCACGAGGGTATTATCGACTATATAACGGTTATGGGTGATGACGGAAAAATCAACCTGAATACAGCGCCGTTACCGGTGTTGGCGGCATTTTCCGTGGAGACGACCGAAGAGATAGCCGAAAATTTGATGGAATTTCGTGCAGACCAGAGGCATAAGGAAGCGTTGGCCACAACTGACTGGTATCAGCAGGTGCGTGGAATTCCCAACGATGTGGATGCGGACGTGCTGACAGTAAAAAGTACATATTTCAGGGTCAGCGCGAGCGCAACCATCAATCAGTACAATCGAACCGGTACAGGAATACTGCGCAGGGACGAAAATCAGGAGCAAACCATACTGCTCTGGAAAACAGAGTGAGCGCCGAAGGGCGCGGGACTGTTTATGGGGAAAAAATCGCTGGGGATTGACATAAGCGACGGCCAGATCACTGGCGTCGTGCTCGAGCAGCAGGGAAAATCTTTTTCACTCCTCGCAAGCCTCGGTTTGCTGTTACCCGAAGACGGCGATGTTGGCGCGTATGCCCGCCACCTTTGTGAGCAGCTCAATTGGAAGGAAGGTGTCTGTGCCTGCGGCTTGCCGCTCTCGATGCTCAGTGTCCGTAATCTTGCTCTGCCCTTTCGAGAGAGCAAGAAAATCGCACAGGCTCTACCCTTTGAATTGGAAGAGCAATTGCTCAGTCCGGTCGATTCAATGGTTGTTGATTTTAATCTATGTGAAACTACGGATTCCAATAGCCTGATTGTCGCTTTTGCCGCGGAAAAAAAAATCTTAAGCCAACTGCTTGATGAGTTGCAACCCATTGCTGATCCGGAAATTATCACACCGGCTATTGTCCCCTTAGCTGCTCAAGTCGTCCGGCAAAATCACGATAAAAAAAATATTCTTTTGCTGCATGCGGATCTGCATTCCTGTTCCCTGGTTTTGATCCAAGACGATACACCTCTTTTTTACCGTCGGCTTTCCTATTCGGAACAGATGATTACCCCTCCTCCTGTTCTTCTTGAAAATGGCCAAGTGGTGATCGCCGATAGAGAGGGGATTGAACAAAGCCTCCAGCTCTTATGTGATTCGATAGAGCGAAGTCTTGATTTTTTCTGGCTAGCAAGTCATGTTAAATACCAACCGGACAGCGTTGTCCTCACCGGACCTTTGGCTGCAATGGAGAGCCTGACTGAAATTGTTGCCGCCGCGCTGCATCTGCCGACGGAGACCATGGATGTCCTTTCAGCCAACAAGATCTCCTGCTCAGATGAAATTCGGGCACAATGGCAAAAGCAACGTTTTGACCGTGCTTTGTCCCTTGCCTTGCTGGGGTTGGGCAAAAAGGTTGATGTAAATTTCCGTAAAGATGTTTTCGCCAAAAAACGGGATTTTTTTTCTGTCCGAAAACAAATGGTTGGCGCGGTTGCTGCTGTAGTAATTGTACTAGGCGGCGTTCTTGGTTATCTGTGGAACGATTATCGTGCACTGCTGCGCCGCGATCAGGCCATCAGAGCGGAAATGGTAACGATCTTTAAGCAGACCTTTCCTAACGTTACCAAGGTACATGAGCCTTACCTCGAGATGCAGGCGGCATTGAAAACCGTTCAGGGGCCTGATTCCCCGGCTCCTCTTCTTGCATCAGATAAACGGATACTCGGTTTACTTGCCGATATTTCTGCCCGTATTCCGTCGAGTGTTGTCCTGCAGGTAAGCCGGCTGGCTGTTGACCGGGAGTCTGTTCTTCTCAAAGGAACCACCAATACGTTCAACGCCGTGGATACGATAAAGAACGGACTCGCCGCTTCTCCCCGATATAAAACCGTGCAGATTGTTTCGGCAACTGCCGATAAATCGAAAAAGAGCGGGATGATTCGATTTGAAATGCAGTTGCAGCTTGAAGGAGTATGATGCGGCTGAATACTAGAGAAAAGATTGCGGTAAGTGTCGGCGGGTTTTGTCTATTGCTCTTCGTGGTGCTCCAGTTCCTGGTATTTCCTTTGACCGAGAAACGGTCAAAGCTGGTTACGGGAGTGGCAACGCGGCAAAAATCAGTGGCCGATATGCGTGTCATGCAAGAGCGCTACCAAGCGCTCAGTAAGCAAAGTGGCTCTATTGTCGCACTTCTGGCTCAAAGGGACGTCAATTTCAGTCTTTTTTCTTTTTTGGAAAAAAATGCCGACGACAGCAATGTTAAAGAGCATATAGCCTATATGAAGCCTTCCGAATCAACGGAAAACGAACAGTTCAAGCAGAGTTTGGTCGAGATGAAATTACAGGCTATCAGCTTGAAGCAATTGGTGGCGTTTCTGGAAAAAACGGAGTCGCCGGAGAATCTTGTAGCGGTTGACCGGATTACCATTCAGGAAAACACGAAAGAGGCTGCAACCCTTGATGTAACGATGCAGCTGGTAAGTATTGATCAGGCAGCCGGTGGTACAGCCCAATAGAGGTGGGGCTGCTCATGGTGAAAAATGTGTGTATATGGCTGGTCTGTCGTATCGGCTATCTCCTGTATACACTGATACTTATAGTGGCTTTGCTGTGGATATTTTTTTCGAAGGAGACTGTGAACCGTTTGGTCGTTCGCTATCTTAACAGCACCTATCCTCAGCTGCATTGGCAGGTGCAATCACTTGCCCTGCAATTACCCGAAGGGCTTATTCTGGGGGGGCTCGAAGGCTACGAGACTCAAGATTTACAAAAATCCTTGATGCGCGTCGATTCGCTGACGCTGCGGCCGAATATTGCAGGGACGCTGAAAACCGGAAAGCTGCATGCAACGTTTAATATCCTATTGGCTAAAGGTGCCATTTCCGGCACATTGCTATTGGATGGAGCGAAAGCTGGGAGTAGTATCAACGGAACGGTTCAGGGGGTGCAGTTGGCCGAATTATCTCTGGTAAAGCGGCACCTGCAGAGAGATTTTCAGGGGACCGTTTCGGCGACCTTCGGTGGTGCTCTGCAACCCTCGGTGGTGAAAAATACCGATTTTGAGGCCAACATAATGGTGGACAATGGCCGATTTGCACTGAAACATCCCGTCCTTGAGCATACAGTTCTGCCCTTTTCCCATGTGACGGTAATTGTACGGGGTCGTGGTACGGAATTGCAACTGGAGCAAGGTACAGTCGATTCAAAATTGTTCAACGGGCAATTTGCTGGTGCAATCAAGTTGACGCAAGATCCAGCAGCGAGCCTGCTTGATATCAGCGGAACGCTACAACCGAGGCCGGAGTTTTTTAAAGGGGTGAACAATGCTGCTGTATTGCAGATCTTCCGTGCGCAACTTAAGAACAAGCCCCTATCGTTTAAGGTATCCGGCGACCTTCGTAATCCCGGAATTCATTTCGAGGAATTCTCCAAGTTTTTTCAAGCTCTGGAAAAGGAGTTGAAATAACCGTGGTGTATGTTATCGGCCGACTGGCGATCATAGCTCTTCTCGTCTCTCTTGGGGTATTTCTCTGGTATGGACGGGTAGAAAAAAATATACAAAAGATGTCTCCAGCGGTTGAACAAAAAACCGCGACCCTTCCTCCTAAGGAGGTGGATGTACCTGTACCGGGTAAAATCGATTACCAGGTCATTCTCACCAGGAATATATTCAAAGCTGTCGTGGAGCTTGGCGATCAGGCCACTGACGAACAGCTGCTGTCGGATTTGGATAATCTGGAAGAAACCAAGATGCAATTGGTCCTTCTTGGCACGGTATCTGGCAGTAAGGAGGATGCTCGCGCGATTATTCGAGACGAAAAGACGAAAATAGCTGATATCTATACTATCGGCAGTGCACTGCAGGAGTCGATTATAACCAGGATAGAACGGGGGCGAGTCGTGCTGCAGGTTAATGGCCGTGAGGAAATTCTTAATATCAAGGAACCGGATAGTGCGGGTCCGCAACGGTCTGCATCGTCCGCAGGCAAAATTAATTTGCCGACAATGCAGCAGGATGCGGCTCGTGAGGGAAAGGTGCCCGAGGCCCGACCTCGCCGGCGGATTAGTTTTCGCAATACACCCCAGTCTGTGCCGGAACCAGAAGCAGACCCAAACCTGTTACCTGAAGAGGAACTGATGATGGAGGAAAACGGGCAGGTTGTTCCCGGTGATGAAGCACCGTCTTCCGAGCATGGTGCAGATCGTGAATCTTCCGGTCAGTCGACTCAATGAGGATGCTGGTCGAATGATGCAGCGTCAGGAAAGAAAAATGAAGAACAACGGAATACCGATTTCAGAATCGGTAAATCCTCTGCCATGTGGACGATTATGAAACGATCTTTTTTTGCCACGATTATCCGGTTGACACCTTTGCTTTTCCTGCTCTTTTCCTCTCCACAGCTTTTTGCTGCTGGCCCAACGGTTGTGCAAAAGGGCAGCAAGGCGCAACGATTTGTCACCATCGATTTCAACGATGTTGATATCAACCTGTTCATCAAATATATCAGTGAACTGACTAAAAAGAACTTCATTGTCGACCGAGAGGTTAAAGGGAATGTAACTATTTTGTCGCCCACTCGTATTTCCGAAGACGATGCATACAAGGTCTTTGAATCGGTTCTCGAAGTACATGGTTTTACCGCCATACCTAGTGGTTCGGTGATCAAAATTGTCCCCTCGGTGCAGGCACGTTCGAAAAGTATAGCCACCGTGCGCAGCAGCGACACAGCTTCGACGGAAGATCGGGTGATCTCGCAGATTGTATCGTTGCAATATGCCAATGCCGATGAGGTTAAAGCCCTGCTGACACCTTTGGTCTCACGGACCAGCGTGATGATTTCCAATTCAAATTCGGGCATGCTTATTATTACCGATTTCCAGTCGAATATTTCTCGGTTGATGGAAATCATCAAGGCCGTCGATGTGCCCTCGGACGGTGAAGATATTGCCATCCTGCCCTTGAAGTATGCTTCCGCTGAAAGCGTTTCCAAGGCCATTGGTCAATTGTTTGTGACCACCGCACGAAAAGGAGTCCGTTCGCAGCCAATTAAAATTATACCTTTTGAACGGATCAATGCTTTGATTGTTTTTGCCCCTAAAGAGACAATTCAGCAGGTTCGGGACATCATGAAGACCTTGGATACAGAAGTGCCCAGAGGCGAAGGCAATATTCGCGTCGTGTATCTTCAGCACGCCAACGCTGAAGAGATGGTTAAGGTACTGATGAATCTCCCCGATAATCAGGCTTCAAATAAATCTCCAGGCGTGACGAATACCGCAGTTTCAACTCCGGCAATCTCACAAAATGTCAAAATTGTGGCGGATACCGAAACCAACGCACTGGTTATCACCGGTTCGCGCGAAGAGTATCTGGTGGTGGAAAATGTCATCAAAAAACTCGATATCCCGAGAAGGATGGTCTACCTGGAGGCACTGATCATGGAGGTTAATGTCTCCAAAGATTTCAACATCGGGGTACAGTGGGCCGATGGAGGTGGCTCGATCATTGGCGGCTTCAGTGGTAGTGCCAGCGATCCGTATGGCAATCTTAATCAGATGACCACGGATCCGGGATCGCTGCCTGCTGGCTTTTCTCTGGGTGTTTTGAAAACAGGTATTGAAATTGGCGGGGTTACTTTTCCTAATCTCGGCGCTGTGGTCAATGCTTATAAAAGCGACGATGAAATTAATGTTATAGCTACCCCGCAGATATTGACCACGGATAACAAAAAAGCAAGTATCAAGGTCGGCGAGAACGTCCCCTATATCACCAGTTTGAATACCACCGATTCTTCGCAGGATTACACTAATTATGAATACAAGGATGTGGCGACGACCCTGACCATCACCCCTCAGGTCAACCAAGCCGAGGTGGTACGCTTGGAGATCGGCGTCGAGGTCATCAAACTCAAGGATTCTTCAGCAGTCGGCACACCTACCACCTTTACGCGATCAGCGGACACCACGGTGATCGTCCATAATGAAGAAACCGTTGTTATCGGTGGGATTATTGGTCAGGATACTAACTCTGGAGAGTATAAGGTTCCGCTCCTCGGTGATATTCCGGTGTTGGGCTGGTTGTTTAAATCGCGTAGCGATACCAATAACAAGACAAACCTGTTTATTTTCATAACCCCTCATATTGTTGAAAATCCCGCCGAGCTGGCTGACCTGTATCACAAAAAACGGGATAACATGGAAAGCGTCCACAAGCAACCCGGTGGAGTTGCTGATCAATATTTCCACCCGGTTACCAATTTAGACCATAGCGTAGCCCTCTCCGACATCGGTTTTGCCAAACTGCAACAAAATGATCTGGTCAGAGCCCGTGAATATTTTGATCAGGCATTGAAAAACGATCCGAATAATGGGGCAGCCCTGATCAATCTGGGCGCAGTCTGTGAACGAGAGGGGAAAAAGAGGGAGGCCGAAAAACTCTATCGTCAGGTGCTGGCCATACCCCCGCCCAAGGATAAGAAGGGTGATCAGGCTGCAGTAAATCCGTGGAAAGTAATGGCCCAGGATAATATTAAACGTCTGCAACGGCGAGCTAAAACGGATAACTGAACAGTGCAGTGCTACTGGAGAAACGAAATGCCGATGGACCCTATTGATACAACTGCAGGGATATGTGATGCGGCACTTAGGTGAAATCCTGCAGAAATTCTACGGAGTGGCGGCTGAAAGTATCGAGGCTGCACTTGCTGTACAGCAGGAAAAGGGTGGTCGCCTCGGTGAAATCCTGGTCCAGCAGCGTAAAATTACGGATAATGATCTGTTGAGTGCCCGCAGTCAGCAATGTGGACTCGATGTCGTGCAGACTCTGCCATCCGATCCGGATCCCTTTTTCACTCAGCGAGTTCCGATCGGATTTTTAAAAAAATTTAAGATGATTCCGGTGGCCACTCCCGGGGAATCTTATATTGCAGTGGCCGAGCCCTTTTTCTTTCAACAAGTGGACGATCTGCAGCGTTTGCTCCAGTGGGAGGGAATAAAAATTGTTCTGGCCCCGCAGAACGAGATTTTTGTAGCCATCAATGCCGCGTACGATACCACCAGACAGGATGTAGCTGATCGCGTCATGCAGGATATGGACGAGGACGACCCGGAAAGCATCCTCTCCGAAATCGAAGAAACTTCGGATTTACTCGACGACACCAGCGATGCACCGGTTATTAAATTGGTTAATCTGGTCCTCTCCCAGGCGGTTCGCGATAATGCCAGCGACATCCATATCGAATCGTATAAAGATCGGGTCAAGATCCGTAAGCGGGTCGACGGTATTCTCTACGATATGTACTCGCCGCCCCGACATGTGCAGGGTAAGCTGATATCCCGCATCAAAATTATGGCGAAAATGGATATCGCCGAAAAAAGACTGCCCCAGGACGGGAGAATAGAGATTCGCATAGCTGATAGAAATATCGATATCCGTGTGTCCACCCTGCCAACTTCATTTGGTGAGCGGGTGGTCATGCGGTTGCTCGATAAGTCAAGTTCGCTCGTGCCGCTTGAAAGCTTGGGACTCTGGAAAGAGGACCTGAATCATTTACTGCGATTGATCAAGGCACCGCATGGCATCATTCTGGTAACCGGACCCACCGGAAGCGGTAAGACAACAACCCTGTATTCTGCCTTGGGGGTTCTTAACAGTCCGGACGTCAATATCATCACTGTTGAAGACCCGATTGAGTACCAGATGAACGGGATCAGCCAGATGCAGGTCAACCCCAAAATAGGCCTCACCTTTGCGAACGGGTTACGCACTATTGTTCGTCAAGACCCTGACGTTATTCTGGTAGGTGAAATCCGCGATGTGGAAACCGCAGAGATCGCTATCCAATCAGCCCTTACCGGCCACCTGGTGTTTTCAACTCTGCACACCAACGATGCGGCAAGCGCCATTACCCGCCTGATCGATATGGGGGTCGAGCCTTTTCTGGTCTCTTCCTCGGTCAATGCTATCATGGCCCAACGATTGGTACGCAAGATTTGTCCACATTGCCGTGAATCGTATGTTCCCTCCAATACGTATTTACAGCGAGTAGGACTTTCCCCAATTAAATTTGAAGGGCGCGAACTGTATCATGGTACCGGTTGCATACACTGTCTGCAAACCGGCTATAAAGGACGAATCGGAATTTTTGAGATAATGAGCCTGACACCGGCTATGAAAAGTCTGATTTTGACCACCTCCGATGCTGGACAGATAAAGAAGCAGGCACTTTCGTCGCTGGCAACCGGGATGATGACCCTGCGGCAGGATGGGTTGCGGAAGGTGTTGGCCGGAATGACGACCCTGGAAGAGGTTTTCCGGGTTACCTGATCAACTGGTTCATTTCGAAGATGGGCAGCAGGATGGAAACTACTATAAAACTGACCACTAATCCCATGGAGAGGATCATTACCGGTTCGATCATTGAGGTAAGAGCCAAAATTTTGGTTTCCACTTCCTTTTCGTAACTGTCCGCCGCTTTGGCTAGCATTTTATCCAGTGTACCGCTTTGTTCCCCGACGGCTATCATCTGCACCAGCATAGGCGGAAACCATTTTTTACCGCGAAAAAATTGGGACAGGCTATTGCCTTTCTCCAGCTCTTCGCAGGCCTCGTTGATGAGATCGGCAAGAATCACATTGTCGACGATATTCTTGACAATCTGTAGCGATGTAATCAGGGAAACTCCCGATTGTAGAAGGCTGGATAAGGTACGGCTGAACCGGGCGGAAGCCGTCTTGATATTGAGATCGCTGAAACCGGGAGCAGTCAACTTAATGTAATCCCAACGCTGTCTGCCGGCTAGCGTACCAATATACCAGCGGACAGCGACGATTACCCCGATAACAAGGAATAGTACGGCCCACCAGAATTTCGTGAGAAAGGCGCTGACTCCAATCAGAATTATCGTGGGGAGCGGAAGGGCCTGTTGGGTGCCTTCAAAGACCGAGGTGATACTCGGAACAATGAAGGTAATGAGCAAGAACAGGACGACGACGCCAACCACGGCCATGAATAGCGGGTACAGCATGGCGGCCTTAACCCTGGACCGAATAGCGTGCTGATTTTCTCCGAATTCGGCAAGTCGGTCGAGCACCACGTCCAACGATCCGGAAGCTTCGCCGGCGCGTACCATATTGATGTAAATCTTGGAAAAAAGACGAGGATGTTCGGTCAGGGCCGCAGTCAGCGAATTGCCTTCGTTGACCGCGTCTTTGATTTGGGTAAGGATGGTTTTAAACGTTCGGTTTTCGGTCTGTTCGATAAGTCCAGTCAGTGCCGGCACCAAGGGGATTCCCGCCCCGAGCAGGGTGGCCAATTGACGGGTAGCAATATGCATTTCCTGTTGTTTGATGCTTTGGCCCAGTTGCATCGAGAGCAGGGATTTCTTAGTGGTGGTGACTTTGGCTGAAGTCTCCTTGATTTCCACCGGGTAATAGCCCCGGCCGCGGATCTTCTGGCGCGCGGCGGTTTGTGAGTCTGCGTCGATAATCCCTTTTGTTTTCTTTCCGGCGTTGGTCAGTGCCGTGAACTCATAGACAGGCATGTATACTCAGGCTCTTTGGCAGGGGGAGAGAAGTGAGGTATCCATTGCACCGGTTGCAGGTTATGCTAATATAGGACGCTATAAGCCGGGCGGCGGAATAATTGCTGCCTCGTTTGTATTGTTTTCTGGGGTTAACAGCTGCTCTTATCCTTTTGCGCGTGCATACAGTGAGAAATGCAGGAGGCGCAGTTGCTGCGGGTTCGGCCTTCCTGACAGAAGTTGGCAAAACCATTAATCAAGTCTTTGCCCCCACGAGGGCAGACCTCAAGAAATTTGATAAAGTCGACCATCCGGTTAATAATTTGTTGCGGCGCTGTATGTTCGACTTTGCAGGCTCCTTCCTCGGCCAGGGGTTCTTCGATGGCGAGGATATCGGTAAAAAACCGTTTGAGGGCGTTATGGCGGCGGATAACATCCTCCGCAACTGCTCGCCCTTCCTTGGTCATGGTAATCACTTCGTAGGGCGCGTAGTTGATCAGCCCTTTTTTCGATAGAGCCCGCAGGGCCTCGGTGACCGAAGCACCGCTGACTGCCAAACGTGCGGAGATATCTTTGCCGCGAGCTACCTGTTTTTCCGCTATGATATGGTAGATAGCCTCGATATAATCTTCAAGACTGGCACTGAGTTGTAGAGGTTCTGTCATCTCTCCACCGGGCTGTTGATTTTTATATGTATCTTCAGTACGATACATTTTTGCCCCTTGGGCGTCAAGGGGAATGTCACCTCTTTTACCCCCGTCTTTTGGACAATCAAAGAACCATGCTGCAGGAACTTCGTGTACAAAATCTGGCGTTGATCGATACCCTTCACCTTGATCTGTCGGCTCAAAGATCTGGGCTAATTGTGTTAACTGGTGAGACCGGGGCCGGAAAATCTATCATTCTTCAGGCTATCAACCTGCTCACCGGTGGGAGAGGTGCGGTCTCATGGATACGCAATGATTGCGACCAGGCCAGCATAGAGGCCGTTTTTGCTGTTCGGCCCGATCATGGTGAGATGAATGGACTGCTGGCGGAACATTCCCTCAAAGACGGGAACGCCTGCATCGTTCGCCGGGTGCTGACCAGGGAGGGACGGTCGCGGATTTATGTCAATGACCAGTCCGTCACCACCAGGCTGGCTGGCGAGCTCAGTGTTAATCTGATCAATATAGCCAGTCAACACGATCAGCAGCAATTGCTCAATGCCCGAAATCATCTTGATTACCTCGATACCTACGGCGAACTCTGGGGGTTACGGCAGCAGTTTACCAAGTTATTTCGTCGTTGGCAGCAGGCCTCCTCTGAATTGCGGCAGTTACTGGAAAAAGAACAGGACAAAGAGCAACATCGCGATTTCCTACGTTTTCAGCTTGAGGAAATCCGAAAATGTAATCCAGTTCCGGGGGAAGACGAACAACTGCTGCGGGAACGGGAACAGCTTAAGGCTTCGGATGCATTGATGCGGCTCGTCGGCACCAGCAGTAGCCTGTTGTCGGACAAGGTTGTTGGAGCTGTCGCCGATATCAGAATACATATGGCGCAGGCAGCCGCTCTAGATCCCGGGCTTGTGCAGCTTGCCGATCGAATCGGTTCCGCAGGGTTTGAATTGGAAGATCTGGCTGCCAGCGTGCAGCGATATCTGGCTGAGATTCCCATGGATTCATCCCGGCTCGATATTATTTCCGGACGATTGGCCGATTTGAAACAACTGCAGCGAAAATACGGACCAACACTTGATGATGTGCTTGTCTTTGCTGAAAAGGCTGAAGCCGATCTTTCCTCGCTGGAAAGCCTGGAGCAACAGATTGCCCGCATGGAACTCAAGGTCGAAGAGGTTTCCACCGAAGCCTTGCTCAGAGCGACCGAATTGACCCAGGCTCGCAGGGAGGTGGCAACAAAATTGTCCAGTAACATGGAGAAAGAACTGGCTTCGCTTAGTTTTCCCCAGGCCGTATTTAAAGTCGCCGTCACAGAACCCGAAGGGTTGGGTATGAATGGAATTCACAGCAACGGTCGGGATAACGTCGAGTTTCAGTTTTCTGCCAATCCCGGAGAACCCGCCAAGCCGCTGGCTAGAATCGTCTCGGGTGGCGAACTCTCCCGCTTGATGCTGGCAATGAAATGTCTGCTCGCCCGCCGGGACCAGGTGGACACAGTCATTTTCGATGAGGTCGACGCGGGAATTGGTGGTCAGGCTGCTGAAGCTGTTGCCGAGAAAATCAGCGAACTTGCCGGGCATCATCAGGTGGTGTGTATCACGCATCTGCCGCAGATTGCAGCTTGTGCCGATCTTCATTTCAAGGTGGAAAAACAGGTCGCTAATGGGCGCACCAGTACAGTGATCAGTCCTTTAGGGAAAGAACAACAGATTGGGGAACTGGCACGGATGCTCGGCGGAGAAAATCCGACGATGCAGACCCTTGCCTTTGCTAAAGAATTGATTCAGCGCAAAGCTAAAAGAAGGGCGGTATGAAGGAGCGGGTAGCGCTAGGTCTTTTTTCTGGTGGTCTGGACTCGATCTTGGCGTGTCGTGTAGTTGCCGATCAGGGGGTGCGGGTTATCGCCCTGAAATTCGTCACTCCTTTTTTTGACAGCGATCTGCTTGACCGCAGGGACGAGTATGCTGAGGAAATGCAGCAAAAATACGGATTGAAAGTGGAGGTTGTCGATGTCAGTGAAGGGTATCTACGACTACTCGAGAAACCGGATCATGGTTTTGGTAAGCATTTTAACCCATGTATTGACTGCAAGATCTTGATGCTACGCCGAGCTCGCGAACTCATGCAAGTGTATGGAGCCTCTTTTCTTATCACGGGTGAGGTGTTGGGGCAGCGGCCGATGTCGCAGAGGCGGGATACACTTCGGGTGATCGAACGTGATTCCGGTTGTACCGGTATACTGCTTCGGCCACTGTCCGCCAAATTGATGAGCCCCACCCAAGCAGAACAGGAGGGGCTGGTCGACCGTGAGCGTCTGTATGCTTTTTCCGGGCGAGGCCGGAGGCAGCAGAAGCTTTTGGCTGCACAATTGGGCATTACCGAGTATCCCACACCGGCCGGCGGCTGTATGCTTACTGATCCGAATTTGGCGTCCAGGATTAAACATTTTTATAATGGCTTGTTTTCCTTTGCAGAACAAAAACGAGCTGTTGATGATGTTCGCCTTCTAGTTGTCGGACGTCAGTTTAAACTCGAGGATGATGTCTGGTTTATCGTTGGCCGTAACGAGTTGGAAAATAATCAGCTGGAAGCGTTGCGAGGGCCAGATGACTGGTTGTTGCGGATGAGTACGCGGCCCGGTCCGCTAGGCCTCCTGCGCCATGCACGGCAGAAGGTAGACGGTTCGGATCAGGAAGAAGATATCCTTCGTAAGATGGCAGGTATCGTGGTTCGCTACGGAAAGAAGGTGGAAGGTGAACCCAGAGAGGCTGAAGTACTGATCGACAAGGGGACCACACGGATTGTCGCCTGTTTTGCACCGCTCGCCGATGAAGATTTCTTGCCTTGGCGGATTTGACTCATGCCGCCTGTTGTAGACAGTCTGACCGGGCGGCAGATTCTCGATATTGTACCGCTGTGGTTGCAGGCACACCTGACCGCTTTGTTGCGGGAACTGGGCGGCGAGCTCTATCTGGCCGGCGGGGTGGTACGTGACCTGCTTCTGGGTATTACCCCGGTGGATATCGATCTGACCGTTCCGTGTGGAGCAAAAATTTGGGCCGAAAAATTAGCCAATGTAACGGGTAGTGCCTATGTGGTTCTGGGGCGTGATGAGGATGCGGCCCGGGTGGTCAGCAGAAAAATTTGCGTTGATTTTTCTTCTTTTCGCAAGGGAGCTGTCACCATCCTCGATGAATTGATGTTGAGGGATCTGACCATTAACGCCCTGGGGCTTCGTATTGATCCTTTACTTGTCGATCCGGACAAGGCGGGCGATGACAAGGTGCCGATCCTCGACCCTGCCGGGGGGCAAGATGATTTGATAGCAGGACGAATTCAGATTACAGGCCCCGAAAGTTTCAGTCATGATCCGCTTCGTTTGCTGCGGGTTTTCCGCTTTGCCGCTGTTCTCGATTTTGTCATTGATGCTGATACGTTATATCGGATCCGACGGCAAAGGCAATTGATTGCCGGCCCTGCACCCGAGCGTGTCGCGCACGAACTGGATCTGATCATGGCCTCACCTAGAGCGTATGAGGTCTTGACTGTCATGGCGGAAACCGGATTGCTGTGGGAAATCATCCCGGAGCTGGCAGCTGGGGACGGATTGATTCAGCCTGCAAGCCATCATCTTGATGTCTGGCAGCATAATCTAGAAACGTTGCGTCAAATGGAACGGATCGTCGCTACCCCCGCATTGTTTTTTTCGGATTGTGGGGAAATAATGATGGATTATCTGAACAAGCCCCGTCGGCGAATACGTCTGAAGTGGGCAGCGCTCCTGCATGATCTCGGCAAACCGGCAACCTTTGCCGTAAATGCGGAAAAAGGAGATCGTATTACCTTTTACAATCACGACCGCGTCGGGGCCGAAATGTTTCGTGCCTTTGCTCTGAGGCTGCGTTGGAGTAATGACGATATAGAGCACGTGGTCCGGCTGATCGGCGACCATATGCGGCCGTTTCATTTGGCTAATGTGGCGCGCAGTGACGATCTTACCTTGCGAGCCTGTGTCAGGATGATCAGGAAAGCTGGAGACGAACTGGAGGGGATTTTTTTTCTGAGCATGGCAGATGCGCTGGCCGGTCAAGGCGTTGAGTGTATTGAAGGGATGGAGGATGAGTTGGTTGCCTTGTACAGGCATTTGCACCAGGTCCGTAGCGATCATGTTACTCCTGTTCGGGAGGCCTCGCCGCTGCTCACAGGACGGGATTTAATTGAAACACTGCAACTGGAGCCCGGGCCGATTTTTAAAGTGATTCTTAGAGCGGTCGAGGAGGCGCAAATGGAGGGAACGGTGCACGATTATGATGGTGCCTTACAGCTGGCAAAAGAAGTTCTAACGGGAGATCCCGTTGTGACCTGCAGAGAGAAAGGATAAGAGCAGATGCGTAAAGAGCAGGACTACTATTTTAAAAAAGCGAAAAAAGACAACTACCCGGCTCGTTCGGTTTATAAGCTTGAGGAGGCCCAACAAAAATATAAGTTTTTGAAAGGCGGGCAGCGGGTTCTCGATCTGGGGTGTCACCCAGGAAGCTGGAGCCTGTATGCTGCTGAAATTGTCGGCGAAAAGGGTTTGGTGGTTGCTGCCGACTTGCAGCGTACCGACATTGTGGTTCAAAAACCCCATGCCGAAATTCATTGGCTCTGTTATGATGTTTACTCGGATGAGTTCGTCGATTATGTGAAAAAGCACTGGCCTGGTTTCCATGTGGTGCTCAGTGATATGGCGCCCCGCACTACGGGCAGCCAATATGCCGATCATCAACAATCACTCAGGCTGTCTCGACGCGTTGTAGAGTTGTCCACATTATTTCTGCATGAGAACGGTACGCTGTATTGTAAGGTTTTTCAAGGAGAAGACTTTCCTGAATTCCTGCAGGAGGTCAAACCGCTCTTTGCAACCGTTAAAGTAGTGAAACCCAAAAGTTCACGTCTGGAAAGCCGAGAGGTGTTTGTTCTGGGCCGTGGTTTTCGTCGGACGGGTTAATTTTTTTGTGCAAGCAAACTGTACGATATTACACATGAAGGAGTCAGACCGTGTCGGGACATTCGAAGTGGAGCACGATCAAACGAAAGAAAGGGGCCAATGACGCCAAGCGCGGCAAAATTTTCACCAAATTGATCAAGGAGATAACCATCGCCGCCAGAATGGGCGGAGGGGATCCTGAAGGCAATCCACGGTTGCGGAGTGCCATCACCGCGGCCAAAGGGGAAAATATGCCCAAGGAGAATATAGACCGAGCCATTAAAAAAGGAACAGGCGACCTTGACGGTGCGGTATATGAAGAGATCCTTTATGAAGGATACGGCCCCGGCGGTGTTGCGGTTCTCGTCGAAACCATGACCGATAACAAGAACAGGACAGTGGCCGATGTTCGTCATTTTTTTGCCAAGAGCGGCGGTAATCTAGGAGAATCAGGTTGTGTCGGTTGGATGTTTGATAAAAAAGGCACAATTTCGGTCGATAGGGAAGGTATCAACGAAGAAGAGTTGATGGATCTGGCTTTGGATGCTGGTGCGGAAGATGTGATTGAGGAAGGTGACTCCTTTCAAATCGTGACCGCTCCGGAATCGTTTAACGATGTCGTTGACCAGTTAGAGAAGAATAATGTGAAGCTTGCCGAAGCCTCACTGTCCATGGTAGCGCAAAATAACATTGAGGTTACCGAGGAGAAGACCGCGCGGTCTCTGTTGCGATTGCTGGAGAATCTCGAAGATCACGACGATGTCCAGAAGGTTCACGCCAACTTTGATATTGCCGACGATCTCATGGAACAACTTTCCTGAGTATTCAAGTCACTTCTTTCGGATGCGTATTCTGGGTATTGACCCTGGTTCAAGGATTACCGGTTATGGCGTAATTGCCGTGAGCGGTCATGACATTGGTTTTGTTGCCTGCGGTACCATTCGGACCGCAGGGGACGCCGTTTTCTCCAGGCGACTGCTGACGATATTTCAAGATCTATGCGAGGTGATCCATACCCATAACCCCGAGGTCGCTGCAGTCGAGGATATCTTCGTCGACCGTAACGTGCGCTCCGCCCTCAAGCTTGGCCACGCCCGGGGCACAGCTGTTGTTGCTGCCCTGCATAACAACCTGGAAGTGTTCGATTATACTGCACGTAAGGTCAAACAGGCCGTGGCCGGTTATGGTCAGGCCGATAAGACACAGGTGCAGCACATGGTTTGTGCCCTGCTGGAGTTGGATTCGGTCCCTTCAATTGATGCCTCCGATGCCTTGGCCGTTGCAATTTGTCATGCTCATCATGCCGCTTTTTATTGCAGGGGACGATTATGACGAGTTGCCGGCAATGCTGTTTGACAGCACATTTTTTACGGAAGGCGATTTGACAATGATTGCCACTCTTAATGGCCGGGTTTTTGTCAAAACACCAACTGCTGCTATTATCGATGTCAATGGAGTGGGGTACGAAGTGCTCATATCCCGACGTACCTATGATACCCTCCCTGAAACCGGCGAGTCCTGTTTTTTGTTTGTGCAGACTGTTGTACGTGAAGATGCGATTACTTTGTATGGCTTTAGCAACAAGGAGGAAAAAGAGTTTTTTTTGCTGCTGGTTACTGTTTCAGGCATTGGTCCGAAGTTGGCATTAACTATTCTTTCTGGGATTGGGGTACACGATCTCTGCGAGGCAATTTCAGTCAAGGATCTGTCGCGGCTGACCGCGCTCTCTGGGGTGGGTAAAAAAACGGCGCAACGGTTATGTATGGAACTGGGGGAGAAGGTCGGTTCATTCAGCGGTGAGGATGTCATAGAGGTTGCGTCGAAACTCTCGGTAGATGCCAGCGAAAACCATCTCATAGCCGATGCCGCTTCCGCTCTGGTTAATCTTGGCTACCCTCAAAATATAGCTTTGCAGGCACTGCAGACCGTTCAGCGGCAAATGTCCAAAGAAGGTATCGATATGCCTGAAAAAGTAGAGGATCTGCTCCGTCTCGCCCTGCAGTCTCTTGCAGTGAAATAGTTGGGTATGCAGGTCAAGAGCAGGCCGCAAGAGCCTGAAAAGCGATGAAACACGAGGAAAATCTGACAGGAAAACGGTTAGTAACCGGAAAGGAGCAGGAGGGGGATCTCCAGCAGGGGGTAGAGATCCGGCCACGTCGCTTGGAAGAATATATTGGCCAGGAACAGGTGAAGCAAAGTCTGCGGGTTTTTATCCAGGCTGCGCTGCAAAGGGGGGAGCCTTTGGATCATGTCCTGTTTCATGGGTTTCCCGGATTGGGGAAAACAACATTGGCCTATATAATTGCCAGCGAGATGGGTGCCGGCATCAAGGTTACTTCCGGGCCGGTGATAGAACGTCCAGGCGACCTGGCAGCTATTCTTACCAGTCTGCAGGCTGGAGATGTTCTTTTTATTGATGAAATTCACCGGCTCAACCATGTAGTTGAGGAAATCCTCTATCCTGCCATGGAGGATTTTCAGCTCGATTTAATCATCGGCCAAGGGCCCGGAGCTCGGTCGGTCAAGATGGATCTGCCCCGTTTCACCTTGGTCGGCGCCACCACTCGGACAGGGCTGCTGACACCGCCGTTACGTGATAGGTTTGGCGTCATCCTGCGTCTTGATTATTACAGTCCCGAGGAATTGGTCACAATCGTCCAGCGATCGGCCCGGCTGTTCAATATTGGAATTGATACTGACGGCGCCATGGAACTCGGGCGACGGTCCAGAGGGACTCCTCGGATAGCGAACCGTTTGCTGCGCCGAGTTCGTGATTTCTCTGAAGTGGGCGGCCATGCCGTCATCTCGCGGGCAGTTGCAGATGATGCATTGACCATGCTCAATGTTGATCCCCTTGGTCTGGATGAGATGGACCGGAGAATCCTGCTGACCCTGATTGAGAAATTTCAGGGAGGGCCTATTGGCCTGGAAACCTTGTCGACAGCGGTATGCGAGGAAAAAAATACGTTGGAAGATGTGTATGAACCTTTTCTCATTCAGTCGGGTTTTTTGATTCGCACCCCGCGGGGACGTGTAGCCACAGCCGCCGCCTACGAACATTTTCAACTGCCGGTGCGTACAAATCCGCTGCAGCAGCCTACGCTCTTTGATGAATCTGTCAGTAAATCTTGAACTTTCTTTATTCTTGTAATCCTCTCTATTTTTTCAGGTAGCCCTCCTCTGGGGCGCTTTTTTCCTTTCTGAAATTGACACAGTTTTTTTGAGAACCGCGAAACTGGCTCTGGCATGCTGCTACAGGTCTCTGTGCCGGCTCAATTGATGGTCCTTTTTTTTGTCATCAAGTTGCCTCGATGGCGGTATGTTGTTGAAATGTTGAATGTAATTGCGTTGCGTCGCCATTGAGGTCTGGGGGCGTATCACTCTGTTATTCTGCTTGAATTTTTCTTGACTCTCTTATCGGGTTCGTTTACAAGTGATACATGTGGTGGTGTAAAGTGGTTTAAAAGGGGTGATTGTGGAGTATCTGCCCAGTTTGGTTAGCGCCTAAACGAAAGGAGCGCAGTGCAAAGGTTTCGGAGTCGCTCGGAACATAGTCTGGACCCGAAAGGGCGTTTGAATATACCTACCCGGTTCCGTGACGTGCTGCGGTCGGAATATTCGGAAACCCTTATTGTTACCAACTGGCAGAAGTGTTTGCGAGCGTATCCTGTTCCCGAATGGGAGGCGCTGGAAGAAAAGTTACTGGATCAAGGGCGGATGCAGCCCAATTTCGGCAAATTTGTCCGGTATGTTATCTCTGGTGTCAGCGAGTGCTCTTTAGATAAGCAGGGGCGTATCCTCCTGCCGCCGACACTCAGGTCGGAATTTGGCATCGATAAAGAGGTTGTTCTCGTCGGCATGCTACAGCATTTTGAGATTTGGGATAAAATCGCATGGGAAGAGGAAGCTCGGCATACACGCGATACATTTGAGGAATTTAATCCCGGGCTTTCGGCCCTGGGTATTCTTTAATGCACCGTATGCCGATTGATCCTTCGGCGATACATGTCCCGGTGCTGCTTAATGAAGTGCTCGTCTGGTTGCAGCCGAAAGCCAATGGGCTCTATGTTGACGGAACATTGGGTCTGGGAGGACATACGCAGGCCCTGCTGGAGGAAACAGCTCCCACGGGCAAGGTTATCGGTTTTGAATGGGATGCCGATGCGGCGGCAAAGACGGAAAAACGGTTGAGTGGTGCTTCGGAACGCTTGCGCATCGTGCGAGCTTCCTATGCAGACCTTTTGCCGGAGCTTGAAAAGCTCGGTGTCGGCCGAATAGATGGGTTGATAGCTGATCTCGGTGTTTCTTCATTGCAGCTTGATCACGCCGAGCGTGGGTTTAGTTTTAGATCGGACAGTTCCCTTGATATGCGAATGGACCAGCGTAATCCGGTGACAGCCGCATTGCTGGTCGAACAATTATCCGAGGAGCAGCTGGCGGACGTTTTTTATCACTACGGTGAAGAGCGGCAGGCACGGCGGATCGCTCATTTTCTCGTCAAGGCCAGGCAAGAAGAACCGGTAACCACCACCGGCAGGCTGGCGGCGATTATTGCAGCTGCTGTTCCCCGGAAATATCATCCGCCCAAGGTGCATGTCGCAACGAAAGTGTTTCAGGCGCTGCGCATTGCAGTCAACGGTGAACTGGACAATTTGACGAAGCTGTTAACGACAGCACCACAGGTTCTGGCCAAGGATGCGAGAATCTGCATTATTACCTTTCATTCGTTGGAAGACCGGATCGTCAAGCAGGCGTTCCATAGCAATCCGGCGTATGCGGTGCTCAGTAAGCGACCGATTGTGGCGTCTTTGAAGGAAGTACAGCAGAATCCGCGGGCCAGAAGCGCAAAACTTCGGGTTGCCGTCAGAGTTTGATTCGCTCCTCCGCGATGGGGGGCGTTAAGGATAAAGAAGGAGAAACGGGTATGATTTCGAATGTTCATGTCAGAAGTTACAGACCGCCGCAAATATCGTTGCGCGCAGATCGCCGAAAAGCGTCCCGGTTTACTTTGGCACTGTCCGGAGAACAACGGAAAATCGTTGCCGTAATGGTTGCCGGTGCCTTAGTCGCGGGTTTGGCGATCACCCATTTCTTTTCTCTCTGTGCTCAGGATGCCAAGGTAAGGGTTGAGCAGTTGCAAACCCTCAACACTACAATCAGCAACGAAAATGTCCGTTTGCTGGCTACCCGTGCACAGTTGGCGTCAAAAAATCATGTCGTGGCCTTGGCCGGAGTGAAACTGAATCTGTTTGTGCCCGAAAAAACACAGGTGCATCGGATGTAGTTGTGCGATGGCAAGAACCCTGAGATCAAAAAAAAATAATAAACGATGGATTTTTACTTTTTTTTCCCTTGTTATTTTGCTGGCAGCGACTGGAGTTTTTCTGTATAGATGCCCCCCCTCCCTCCAGGATATCGGCAGGATTATACAGTCTGCTGCCGGCAAAATTTCAACGTATTCAGCGGGCCAAACGCCCGCTGATCCTGTTTTAAGGGGGACGATTTACGATAGGAAGCTTCATGAATTGGCGGTCTCATACCAATTGTTTGCATTGCTTGCTCAGCCGGCAGAAGTGCGAGATCGACGTAACACCGCAGAAACACTCGCTCGGATCATCGATGAAAAGCCGGAGCGCATCGAAGCAAAATTAAAGAGCGCATTGCATACCGTAGTGCTGGCCGACGAACTTGAGGAAAAGCAAGCTGAAGAGATCGGGGCATTACAGCTTAAAGGAATTTCCTGCAAGGCAGAGGAGGCTCGTTTTTATCCGGGACATACTGCTGCTTCCCATGTGCTCGGCTTTATGGGTGATGGGGTCGGCTTGGCAGGAGTTGAAGGTAAGTACGATACGGTCCTGCAGGCAGGGATGTTCAGGAAAAACAATATCCCGGATATTGACTTTCAAGGAAAGGAAACCTTGGGCGCGAGCGCTGCGGACCTCGTACTGACTCTGGATATTCAACTGCAAAAAAAGCTTGAAGGTCGTTTCCGCGAATATCTGCAAGCTCAGGGTGCTGCAAAAGGAATGGGCTTGCTGATCGAGCCCAGTAGCGGCCGTATCCTCGCTTTGGTCAACCAACCCTCCTTCAATCCAAATTATTTTTGGAAGGCCAATGAAAGCAACAGGGTAAACCGGATCTACAATCATGTGCTTGATAAGGAACTTATCCGTCCTATTTTGGTGCGGGCCGCGGCCATAGAGCGGCAGGGATTGGCTGATGACGGAGTGTTGCCGGAAACCGTTGCTGCCCCGGATTATGGTTTTTCCAGTGAGAAGCTCGATGCCTTTGAGCAGCAGATCGAATTATATGGTTCGGTTTTCGGCAATTGGGAACTCGGCCCGAGCACGGTTGAGCAGTCCGATGAGGCTCCGTCGGTAACGGGGGTACAGGTGGGCGTGACCCTGGCAAGCCTGGTCAATGGAGGTTGGCGCATTACGCCGTATGTGATTGATTCGCTCTATGATCATGCAACGGCCAAACGGTATTACCGCAGCAATGAGGCTACCGAAAGACGTCATGTGCTTGACCCCGCACTCGGTGTTAAAATTCGTCGGGAGCTTTTTTCCAAATGGCTGTTAGCTCAAGAGAACATGATCGCCTACACCGCCGGTCATCTGCAGGTGCAGGATGAAAAAGCCTTTTCACGGTACTCGATGCAGGAACTGTTTGTTGGAATGGTTCCAGCCAAGCAGCCCAAATTTTTTCTGCTAATGGCGATTGAACAGGATCATTTGTATCCAATGTCGAGTGCAGAGGAAGAAAACAAGAATGCCCTGGAGAAATTAGGGAAAGAATTGCTCTCCCAGTTTTTGGTAGAACAACCGGTGGTCGATCTGCCCGAGAAACCACCAGCAAAGAGTATGGAAAATCTGCGGCAGTTTTTTATCAGCAAGCGGCTTGATTTTCATGGAACGCTGAACAAGGTGGACGCGCCGGTCCCGGTGATGCCACTGGTCAGGGGGTTGAGTTTGCGAAAAGGACTGCAGCAGCTCAATCAATATAAGATAACAGTCCGAGTGAACGGCAGCGGGCGAATCATCGCCCAGTATCCGCTTCCCGGTCAATCGCTGGCAGGGGTTGATGAGTGTATTTTGACGCTGGATTCCAAATGATCGAGTTACAGTTATGATCACATGTGGAGAGCTTATCAAGGGGGTCGTCCTTCTGGAGTCGGTAGGAGTGTCACCAGAGATGCTGGCTCGGCAGGTAACGCGTATTACTGCTGACTCACGAGAAGTTATTCCTGGCAGTGTTTTTGTCGCTATTCGTGGGGAAAAAGCCGATGGGCGTATTTTTATTCCGGAAGCGATTAGGAAAGGATGCCTGGCGGTTGTCATTGACAGGGACTCAGGCTTGGACGATGTGACGGTGCCGATTTTTCGGGTCGCTGATTGTCATGAAGCCCTCGGTGCGTTGGCTGCATCCTGGTTCGATCATCCTGCCGAACAGATGCAGTTGATCGGAATCACAGGAACCAATGGCAAGACCACTTGCAGTTGGCTGATTGAGGGGATGCTGGTTGCAGCTGGTTTTCGGCCGGGTGTGATCGGCACGGTTACCTACCGCTACCACGACAGAGATGGCAAACTCCGGATTTTGCAGGATGCACCGTTAACGACTCCGGATCCTTTATCGCTTCAGCAATTGTTCAGAACAATGGCGGATAATGGGGTCACTCACGTCATTGTCGAGGTTTCTTCCCATGCGCTGCAGCAGAAACGGTTGGGACCAACTTGTTTTGATGTGGCCCTTTTTACCAATTTGAGCCGTGACCATCTTGATTACCATCAGAGTATGGAGCACTATTTCGAGACGAAGAAACAGCTTTTTTTACGTCATCTTAAGCAAAGCGGTTCAGCTGTCATTGTGGTGGATAGCAGCGGTCAGGAGAAGGATTGGGGGAGCAAGCTGGTACGGGCTATTCCGGGTATCTCTGTCATTCGTTGCTGTCTGTCAGGGAAATGCGAAGTGCATACCAGTGCCTTGACCCAGAGTGTTGAAGGGTTTCAATGCTCCCTGCACCTGAAAGACGAGAATCTGCCTTTTTCATCGCCTTTGACCGGTGGTTACAATGTACTCAATGTTCTTTCCGCAGCCGGAGTCGGTTTGAGTCTCGGCTTATCAAAAGAAGCATTATGCAAGGGCCTTGCCCAGGTGAGTCGCGTTCCCGGCCGACTGGAAAGGGTGCTGTTGCCGGGTGAGCCTATTCCATCGGGTCCTGCGGTCTTTGTCGATTACGCCCATACCCCTGATGCCTTGGAAAATGTTCTGCAGACCTTGCAAGCCTTGGCGACCCGCCGTCTTATCTGTGTATTTGGCTGCGGTGGCGATCGGGATAGGGGCAAACGGCCTCTGATGGGAGAGATCGCGGGGAAATATGCCCAGGCGGTGATTGTGACCTCTGATAATCCGAGAACGGAAGATGCGGATAGTATCCTCGATAATATTGTCGAAGGGGTGATAGCTAGTGGTAAAACATCACGGACTGTATCGGAATTGATTGCCGGTGATCAACCAGCCGATGGGTATGCGGTGATCAGTGACCGGAAAAAAGCGATAACTGCAGCCTGCAGTTTAGCTGCTCCAGGTGACAGTATCCTGGTGGCCGGTAAAGGTCACGAACAGTATCAAATTATCGGCACGAAAAAACATTTTTTTGATGATAGGTTGGCAGTTACCGATGCCCTGCTATGCTGGAACTCCTATCATTTGCTGGTGGCCACCGGTGGACGTGTCGTTGCCGGAAGGCAGTCAACGGTTTTCGGTTCCATCTCCACCGATTCGCGAAAGCTGAGCAGTGGGGATGTTTTCGTTGCTTTGAGCGGCGAAAATTTTGATGGTCATACCTATATATACACCGCCGTGAAAAATGGAGCAGCCGCGATCATTGCCGAACGGATTCCGGCGGATCTTCACGATGGATGCCTGTGCATCCAGGTCGATGATACACTCGTTGCTCTTGGACAGTTGGCGGCATATCGTCGTCGTCTTTTGGGTCCGCAGGTCAAGGTGGCGGCTATTACCGGCAGTTCCGGCAAAACGACGGTCAAAGAACTGACCGCTGGTATTTTTGCAAAGACCCTACAAGGCAGCCATACCGGCCAGGATCCGTTGCTGAAAACCCAGGGCAACTTCAACAATTTGGTGGGGCTGCCCCTTTCGTTGTTACCCATCGGTGCCGGTCATCGAATGGCGATCCTCGAAATGGGGATGAATAGGCCCGGAGAGATAGCCCGGTTAGCCGAGATAGCCGATCCCGATATTGGTTGTATCAACAATGTTCATCCTGCTCATCTGCAAGGCCTGGGATCTCTTGAGGGGGTGGCACAGGCCAAGGGAGAACTTTTTGCCGGTATGCGGCCGGATGCCGTACGGGTGGTTAACTGTGACGATCCGCATGTCCGTGCGCAGGCCAGGAGATTCGGTGGCAAACAGCTCGGATTTGCGGTGACCGCAGCAGGGCGAAGGCATCACCCGATCGTTCGTGTAACCCGTCAGCGCAATCTGGGGGAAGATGGCATGCGCTTCACCCTGCACATTGATTCGTGGCAAGCTCGCATTACGGTGCCGGTATTAGGTGACCACAATGTCAGTAATTGTGCCGCAGCAGCCGCCATTGCCCATGCAGCAGGCATTGATCCGGAGACTATCGTCGATGGGCTGCAGGAGTATGTCGCTTTTGACAAACGGATGTCGGTATCTCTCATGCCAGGGGGGTTACGGGTGGTCAACGATGCCTATAATGCCAACCCGGCATCCATGGCGGCGGGTTTACGCACCGTCTCATCTTTTGGCCGGGGAAGAAAACATGTAGCGGTTCTTGGCGATATGCTTGAACTGGGTGAGGCTTCGGCGTCCTTACACCGCGATATCGGTGCACTGGTAGCCAAACTTGGCTATGATCAGTTGGCGGTTACCGGGGCTCAGGCGGAAGTCACTGCTCGTGCAGCCGAGGAAGCCGGATTGGCATCGCCCGCTATTCATATTTTTCCGGAGCCGCGGGCCATTGCCGCCTGGTGCTGCCAACTGCTGAAGGACAGTACCCTGGGCGATGGTGATTGGCTCTTGGTCAAGGGGTCGAGGGGGATGCGCATGGAAACCTTTATCGAAGAGTTAGAGCAGCGTCTGAAAGGCGAACTGCCCGAACAGGGACATCATGTTTTATAATTTTCTCTACCCCTTTTATACGGAACTGAGCTGGCTCAATGTTTTCCGTTATATCACTTTTCGTTCGATTGGCAGTGCAGTGACCGCCTTTCTTCTTTTGGTTATTATCGGACCGCGATTTATTGCCTGGTTGCAGAAAAAACAAATCGGTCAGGTAATCAGAGACGATGGTCCGCAGACTCATTTTTCCAAAAAAGGGGTGCCCACCATGGGAGGGATACTGATTCTCTTTGCCATGACCGTATCTTCTCTTCTTTGGACGGATCTGCGGAGCGGACTTGTGTGGCTGCTCATTGGTATCAGCCTTTTTTTTGGTGTTATCGGATCGCTGGATGATCTTAAAAAGATCCGCAAAGGCAATTCTCGCGGGCTGAGCGCCAGGGGGAAGCTTGGGTTGCAGGTTTTCGGGGCTTCCCTGGTCGGGCTGTTTCTTCTTTTAAATCCGCATTATGACGGAATGCTCAGTATTCCATTTTTCAAGAGCTTTCATCCCGATCTCGGCTGGTGGTACATCCCGTTTGCGGTACTGGTGATTGTCGGTGCATCCAATGCCGTTAATCTTACCGACGGGTTGGATGGGCTGGCTGCGGGACCAATCGTGATCACCGCCTCGACCTATCTCATCTTTTCGTATGTTGCCGGTAATGCGGTTGTTGCCAGTTATCTGCAGATCCCCTTTGTTCAGGGCGCGGGTGAAGTCACGGTTTTTTGTGGTGCCATTGTCGGTGCCTGTCTGGGGTTTCTCTGGTTCAACTGCTATCCGGCGCAGATTTTTATGGGCGATGTCGGTTCCCTCTCCTTGGGAGGTACGCTGGGCGCTGTGTCCATTATCACTAAGCAGGAGTTTCTTCTGGTTATCGTCGGTGGAATTTTCGTCATGGAAGCCGTCTCTGTCATTCTGCAGGTAGGCTATTTTAAGATGAGCGGCGGCAAACGGATTTTTCTTATGGCTCCCTTTCATCACCATTTCGAGAAAAAAGGATGGCTGGAACCAAAAGTGGTGGTTCGTTTCTGGATCGTCTCTATTATCCTGGGACTCATTGCCCTGGCTACCTTGAAATTGAGATAAACCATGCAGATAACAACAGGGATGCAGGCAGTGGTTATCGGGTTAGGAGCGGCCGGGCTTGCGACGGTACAGTTCTTGTTGCACCAGGGGGTACGGGTTGCGGTCTCCGACCGGAGGACTGTGGAACAGATCAATCCGGATACCTTACGCTTTCTTGAGCGGTCGGAGGTTCGTCTGGAGACCGGGGAACATTCGACCGCTTTTCTGGAAGGCGCTGATGTTGTTATTCCCGGGCCGGGCGTGCCTCTCGATTCACTGATCATTCGCATTGCCCGCGAACGCGGAATTCCTGTGCTCGGCGAACTCGCTTTGGCTGCGGGCCGATATTCGGTGCCGGTTATTGCCGTGACCGGTTCCAATGGTAAAACCACGGTTACCAGCCTTATCGGTGCGTTGTTGCAACAGGCCGGAATGGCTCCTTTTGTTGGTGGTAATATCGGCACGCCGTTGCTTTCGTATTTTATTGACCCTAAACCCTACCAAACGGTAGTGCTTGAACTGTCCAGCTTTCAGCTGGATCTTGCTGGTGATTTTCGTCCCGATATTGGATTGCTGCTTAATATCTCGCCTGATCATTTGGATCGACACGGCTCGCTGGCGGCTTACGCCGAAGCAAAAATGCATCTCTTCCAGTCCCAGGTTGCAGGAGATATGGCCATTCTTGGCGGCGATGATCCGTTGAGTGATGGGACGCGATTGAATGCGGGAGTCCGTGCATTTCGGTTTGGTAGGAAAGAGAACTGTACCGCACGAATCAGTGACGGTCGGGTGCATGTTCGGGCGGCACGTGAAGCGGGGATCGATGAGGCAGTTTACAATCTTGAGGGAACACGGCTCCATTCTTCGGTCAACCAGCTCAATGCTGGTGCTGCAATCCTGGCCGCTTCCCTGTGCGGCTGCAGCCCAGAGGCAATTACAACCGGACTTGCTTCCTTCGAACCGCCGCCGCATCGTATGGCAGAGGTAGCGGAAGTCGGGGGTGTTTGTTTTATCAACGATTCCAAAGCAACCAACATCGGCGCGCTGCAGGCGGCATTGAGTGGTTGCACTGCGCCCGTGATCCTGATTGCAGGGGGCCGGGACAAGGGCAGCGACTACGCGTTGCTGCAGGAAGTGGTCAGGGAGAAAGTAAAGCATTTGATTCTGATTGGGGAGGCCGCCGGGCTGATGCACACAGCCTTGGGACCCGTGGTCGCGACAGAGTCGGCCACTACTATGGCCGATGCAGTCAGAAAGGCGATGACAGCTGCAGCAACTGGCGATTTGGTCCTGCTGGCCCCCGGCTGCGCCAGCTACGATATGTTTTCCGGATATGAGGAACGCGGGCGGGTTTTTGCTGATTGCGTTCTCGAGCTGAGTCGGGAGTTGTCGGGGAGTAGGAGAGCGTGATGACAAGAATGTGTTGCGTCTGCGCTAAAGTCGAACATGAAGGACAATGGCGTCTTGGCCATAGGCCATCGAAAAATGAGCGGGTAACCCACGGCTATTGTCCCCGGTGTTATCTCAAGGTGATGGAGGACATTAACAGGTTTATAAGCGAAAAGGGCCGTTGCACCTTTCATGGGGTAGACTGGTCACCCCTTCATGGTTCCTGTAGTCAATGCGCCTGATTATTGCCGGCGGCGGTACCGGCGGACATCTTTTTCCTGGGATTGCTCTGGCCACAGCATTGCAGCGACGAGATCCGGCCACGCGGGTTCTGTTCATCGGCACCTCCCGGCTGCTCGACCAGCAGGCGCTTGCCGGATTAGGGTTTGAACTTGCCGCGCTCCATTGCAGTGGTGTCAAAGGATTGGGACTAGGTGCCAAGCTGCGAAGCCTGCTGCTGTTACCTGGAGCTGTTGTTGAAGCCCTTCGTCTTCTTCGGCGTTTTAAGCCGGATCTGGTTTTTGGTGTTGGCGGCTATGTAACCGGACCTGTTTTACTCGCTGCGCGTATGTTGCGGATACCCATAGGTATTCACGAACAGAACTCGGTACCGGGCCTGGCCAATCGAATGGCCGGAAAGCTTGCGGATCGAATTTTTATCTCGCTGCCCTGCACACCGCCATTTCCGGCGGGTAAGACCGTGCAAACCGGGAACCCGGTACGGGAGGAGATCTTGGAGGCTGCCGTCGGAAAAAAAAGAACAACTCATGCAGCGGCCACCATACTCGTCCTCGGCGGCAGCCAGGGGGCCCATCGGGTGAACACGCTGATGATGGAAGCCATGGAGCTGTTATCGGCACAATCTGTTCCCGTTCAGCTGATTCATCAGACAGGGGCAGCAGATCAGGAACTGGTGGCGGCCCATTACAAACAACTTGGAATTGATGCCGTGGTCGCACCCTTTATCCAGGATATGGCTGGAGCCTATGCCCGCGCCGATCTGGTAGTGTCTCGTGCCGGGGCGACAACCTTGGCGGAACTGGCTGTGATGGGATTGCCGGCCCTGTTGATACCGTATCCCTATGCTGCGGATAATCATCAGGTAACCAACGGTGCTTATTATGCAGAAGGCGGAGGATGTCTGGTGGTGGAAGAGTCCGGTCTTTCAGGCGAGATTCTTGCCCGGGCCATCAGCGAACACTTGCATAACTTTGAAGAGTTACATACAATGTCCGCCAACATGAAGACTATGGCCATGCCGGATGCCACGAACCGAATCGTGGATGAATGTTTACGGCTTGCTGCCCGGTCAGAGCAGCATTGTAACTCTATGTAATTCAAACAGCAGGCACCTTCATGTACAGAAAAACCAAACATATTCATTTTGTCGGTATCGGTGGTATCGGTATGTCCGGCATAGCTGAACTGCTGTTAAGCCTTGGCTACCGGGTAAGCGGTTCCGATCTCCGCACAACCGATATCACCAAGCGTCTGGAACAGCTCGGTGGCGTGATCCACCAGGGGCATGCGGCTGCTTGGGTTGCGGGTGCGGATGTCGTTGTCACTTCCACCGCTATTTCCGCCGATAATCCGGAAGTCGTCGCTGCCCATGAAGAGCATCTGCCGGTTATCCAACGGGCGGAAATGCTGGCTGAATTGATGCGGTTGAAGAAATACGGAATTGCTGTTGCCGGCAGCCATGGTAAAACGTCGACCACCTCCATGGTGGCTGCGGTGCTGGCCGAGGCTGATCTTGACCCAACGGTGGTGGTGGGCGGCAAGGTGCATGGTCTCGGCAGTAATGCCAAGCTGGGCGCGGGCGAGTTTCTGGTCGCGGAAGCTGATGAGAGCGACGGTTCCTTTCTCAAGTTGTCACCGGTGATCGAAGTCGTCACCAATATCGATTTGGAACACTTGGATTATTACCGGGACATTGAGCACATCAAAGATATTTTTCTCGAGTTTATCAACCGCCTGCCTTTTTACGGAGTTGCGATTGTCTGTTTCGATAACGACCATATTGCTCAGTTGCTGCCTCGCATCCAGAAACGAATCATCACCTATGGGCTGACCGAACAGGCCGAACTGCAGGCCGTCAAAATTTCTTCCGGTGCCGGAATTTCCCAGTTTACGGTTCGGCATCGTGACCAGGAACTTGGGACTATCCGTCTGAACCGACCCGGCAAACACTTGATTTACAACAGTTTGGCAGCCGTATGCGTTGGTCTTGAACTGGAAATTGATTTTGCCGTGATCGCCAGGGCGCTCGAAAATTTTCAAGGAGTCCAACGTCGGCTTCAGGTGAAAGGAGAGGCTGGTGGTGTGCTGGTAGTCGACGATTACGGACATCATCCCACCGAGATTAGAGCAACACTGGATGCCGTGCGCGAGGGTTGGCCCGACAGGCGAGTAGTGGTGGCCTTTCAGCCGCATCGTTATAGCCGTACCGCTGGCTTGTTTGCCGAGTTCACTACGGCATTTCGAAGGGCCGATGTCCTGGTGCTCACTGATATTTATGCAGCCGGTGAAGAGCCTATCGAAGGCGTCAGTTCCGAGTCTCTGCAGGAGGCAATCAAACAGCACGGGCAACGGCAAATTTTCTTCATCCCTCAGCTTGTTCAGCAGCCTGAGAAACTGATGCCGCTGTTGCAGCCCGGAGATCTTTTTCTGACTCTGGGGGCCGGCAATATCGTCAAAGCAGGTGAAGTGCTGCTGGAAATGTTGAAGGATAAACAACCATGAAGCAAGCTGTTCGAGGGTAGAAGATATAAAATGATGGACACACGGAAACGTGCAGAACTGGAAGCTCTGTGCAAATCGGTCTGCTGGGATGTCAATATGGCCTCCTACTCGACTTTTCGCACCGGCGGTGTCGTTGAGGCGCTGGTAGAGGTCGATAATGCGGACGAGTTGGCCGAGCTCATGTGCTGGTTGCGCCGTCATCAAGTGCCGTGGCAGGTCATCGGCGGCGGCTCGAATATCCTGGTGACCAGCCGCTACCATGAGGGTGTGTGTATCCGATTGCGTAGCTCTACGGACACTATCGTTACGGAATCGATAACCTTCGGTGACGACAGTTCGGGGCTCAAAGTTCTGGTCCCGGCAGGCTGCAGTCTGGGGGCTTTCGTCTCCTGGTGCGCACACAACAGCCTGGCTGGTACGGAGTTCATGGCAGGGATTCCCGGCAGTGTCGGCGGAGCCATCCGGATGAATGCCGGTGCTTTCGGTTACACCATTAGTGAGGTTTTAGGAGCGGTACAATACACTACCAGTCAGGGAGAAATTCTGGAAACAGCCAGCAAGGATATTGTTTTTTCCTACCGGCATACCCTGTTGCCGTGCGAACCCAACGAAAAATTGCTCATCACTCGAGGTACTTTTTTTCTGCGACACGCAGACAAGGAGTCCGTAGCGGCACGATGCCGGAAAATTATTGAGCAACGAAAGCAAAAGCAACCCTCAGGGTTGGCATCAGCCGGCTCCTTTTTTAAGAATCCGGCAGGAGATTTCGCCGGTCGTCTCATTGAACAGGCCGGTTTGAAAGGGCTGACCTGGGGTAAAGCGATGGTGTCGCCCAAGCATGCGAATTTTATAGTTAATACGGGCGGTGCTGTTCCTGAGGATATTATCGGACTCATGCATGAGGTGCGAAAAAAAGTGCTGCAGCAATCCGGCATTCTCCTTGAACCCGAAGTGCATATTTTTTAGGCAAAAAGAGGCCTGATGGCGATTTACACACCCCGCCAGATACCGTCCCGCTCGCGCAAAAAAGGAGGTTGGTCGAGCAGGCTGGGCGAATTTTTTGCAACATTGGTGCGGCGCAAGGCAAAAGCGGCACCGTACCGGGCCCAGACCATGGTGAGCGGGGCCCAGCGAGCCTGGAAACTGAAGCGGTTCTCCAGGACAACGATGACTCTTGCCGTCATCGGTTGCGGGCTGCTGACTATTTTCTGGTTGACCTCCAGGCTGATGATTCAATCCGATATTTTTCGATTGACTGATATTCGGGTGTCCGGTACGCGCGCTCTCACCGAACGGCAGATCCTCGATCTGGCGGGGCTGCAACAGGGAGGCAGCTTGTTGCATTTCGACAGCAAAGCCGCCGAGGCGAGGATTGCAGCCAACCCCTGGGTGGAGCATGTAGACATAAAGACGCAGTGGCCATCGACGGTTGTCGTCAACGTTCAGGAGCACCAACCCTTTGCGCTGGTAAACGTTGAAACGAAGAAAGAAAAACGATTGCGCTATATCAATCATTCCGGCCGGCTTTTTGCTGAGGTCGGGCAGGGGCAGGAACTTGATTTTCCGGTAATAACCGGTGTGTTTTTGCAGAAAGACATTGTTTCCGATCATTTTGTTAAAGGGAGCTTTGCCGATGCAGCCTACAGTGTGCTTCTTCTGGCCGCCAGGGGAAATGCCATTTTACCGATTCAGGCTGTTTCGGAAGTACATATAGACCCCAGGCAGGGACTCGTAGTCTACCTGGTTGACCGGCCTTTTCCCGTTTATTTGGGTAAAGATCGGCTGCAAACAAAATATTTCCGGCTGGTCAAGGTGCTTGAGCAGTTGTATGCCAAGAAGCAGGTCGATGCCGTAAAAGAAATTCGAATGGATTATTCAAATGATAAAGTCTTGGTTACCGGAGCGGAAATTGACGGGTGAGGATATGGAAGAGTTGGAATTGCGTGAGCCGGGTGAACTTGTAGCTGGTCTTGACATTGGCACGACCAAAGTGTGTGCCATGGTCGGCGAGGTGTTTGACGATCGGGTCGAGATTATCGGTGTCGGCACAGCGGCTTCCTCCGGTATGAAAAAAGGCGTCGTGGTCAATATCGAATCCACAGTCAGATCGATTCACCAGGCCGTGGATGCGGCATCGGATATGGCCGGCTGCGATATTGAAACCGTCTTTGTGGGCATTGCCGGTAACCATATCAAGGGGTTTAATTCCCCTGGTATTATCGCCATCAACAATCAGGAGATCAAAGAAAAAGACATTGAGGCCGTGATTCAGGCCGCGCAGACTGTGAAGATCTCCGATAACCAGCAGATCATCCACGTTCTGCCACAGGAATACATGGTCGATGATCACACCGGTATCCAGAATCCACTGGGGATGACCGGTGTCCGTCTGGTCACCAATGTGCACATTGTTACCGCAGACGTTACCGCCCTGCATAATGTGGTAACCAGCTGCAACAGGGCTGGACTCGGTGTCGCGGAAATCGTCCTCGAATCGGTCGCGTCCTCACTGACGGTGCTTGGCAAGGATGAAATGGAGCTGGGGGTGGCGCTGATCGATATCGGTGGCGGTACCACGGACCTGGCCATATTCTGCAATGGCACCATTAAGCATACCTGGGAACTTGCTCTGGGCGGCAACAATCTGACCAGCGATCTTTCAGTCGGGTTGCGTACGCCCCTGCTGGAAGCTGAAGAACTGAAATATCTCTATGGTGGCGCCCTTTCTTCAATGATTAAAGAAAATCATATCATTGAAGTACCCACGGTAGGTGATCGCAAGCCTCGCAAGGTGTCGCAGCGGATCATGGTGGAGATTCTTGAGGCACGAATGGAAGAAATCCTGCAGTTGGTCAATAAAAATATTACCGCCTCCGGCTATCGCAACCGGATCAACGCCGGTATCGTTATCACCGGCGGTACTGCCCTTTTGGCTAATATCGTTGAGATGGCGGAGCAGGTGTTTGATCTGCCGGTGCGTATCGGCTATCCGCAGGGAATTGAGGGGCGTATTGAAGATATTCGATCCCCACGATGTACAACCGGGGCCGGACTGGTTCTTTATGGCAGCAAGGCGAGGACCTATGTGCCGAAGGAAACCGGTGGGATGATGGATAAGTTCAAAAATTGGATGAGGAATATCGTCTAAGCAGGCTGAATTTCCTTTCGGTCGTATAATGCTTAGTGGTATATATGAAGGAAATTAATCAGGGAATTTTTTCTTGGGAGAGAAACATGCCGTTCAGGATGGCCGAAGAAGAATCTGTAGCTGTTATCAAAGTGATCGGAGTTGGTGGTGGAGGTGGCAATGCCATCAATACCATGGTTGAAAGCCGGTTGGCGGGGGTGCAATTCATTGCCGCCAATACGGATATGCAGGCCCTCGAAAAATCCCGAGCTGACATCCGACTGCAATTGGGGCCGGGAATTACCAAAGGAATGGGGGCCGGTGCCGAACCTGATATGGGGAAGGAGGCGGCTCAGGAAAGCTACGAAGATCTGCAAAGCGTCCTTAAAGGTGCAGATATGGTTTTCGTCACCGCCGGTCTGGGAGGTGGTACGGGGACGGGTGCTGCTCCGGTCATTGCCAAGTTAAGCAAGGAATCCGGTGCGCTGACGGTGGCCGTTGTCACTAAGCCGTTCTATTTTGAAGCCAAGAAACGGATGCGCAATGCCGAGGAGGGGTGGGAAAAACTCAAAGAGTATTCCGATACCATCATCACCGTGCCCAACGACCGGTTGCTCAGCCTGATGAACAAAAACTCCACCTTGGTGGATATGATGAAGATGGTTGATAACGTACTGCTGCAAGCAGTTAAAGGTATCACCGATCTGATCAATCTGCCTGGACATATCAATGTCGACTTTGCCGACCTGAAAACCGTCATGAAAGAAGTCGGGCCCGCCATCATGGGTTCAGGCGCGGCGGTCGGCGAAAACCGAGCCACCGAGGCGGCCAAGCGTGCTATAGACAATCAGCTGCTTGAGGATGTTGGGATTGACGGAGCTCGCGGTATCTTGATTAATATCTCTGCTGCTCAAGAGACGTTGACCATGAACGAGTTTATGGAGGCCTCCGCCCTTATCCAGGAAAAGGCGCATGATGAAGCCAACATCATTATTGGTGCTCTTTTCGACGAATCGCTTGGTGATGAACTCCGGGTAACGGTTATCGCTACCGGTATTTCCAGTATCGAAGAGCCGGAGATTTCGCAACTCGAAGTAGTGCGTCATCGCCAAACAACGTCCAAGCTGCCGTCAACAACACGTTCGCGGCTG